>CAYVDO010000239.1:0-12517 GCA_964450125.1 uncultured bacterium | reverse complement strand
GGGCCATCGCCGGCGATCACGGCGCGATGCTGGGCCTCGTTGAGTGCCGCCTGGAAGTCGATGCCCGCACGCGCGGGCCGCAGGCCGGGTAGATCGCTGCGCAGCGCGTAGGTGGTGAGCGCGGGCGGCGCGACGGCTGCCTTCGCTGCCACCGCCGTGACGGCGAGCTGCCGGTCTGCCGGGGGCGTGTCGCGGGGATCGGAGGTGCTCATCGAGGATGCGATCGCTGGCGCTCGCCAGCGCGTCGACATGCCTAGAGGATAAAGCGTCGCGCGGCAACGCCGCGGCGGTTCACGTGCCGGCGCCGCTCAGAAGCCGTCGACGGGATAACGCTCGTGGCCGTCGACGCGGATCTCGAGCCAAGGCAAGGGATCGGCCTGGATGATCGGGTTCAAGTATTCGAGGGCGGCGGCACGGGTGGCGGCGATCTGAAGCCAGGTCGCCTGGCCGCGAGCGTTGAAGCTGAAGGCGATCACCTCGTCGCCGGCGTAGCACTGGGTGTGGAGCCAGTGCCAGGGTTTGCCGATCGGCACCAGTGGGGCGGTTGCTGCTTCGACGACGTCGGCCGGCAGCGCCTGCGTGTACGCACCGTTCTCGTACGACCCGCCGATGGTCGCTTCCACGACGAGCGCCGTCAGCACGAACTCGTCGAGCGTCATCGATTCGTCCTGCCACTGCTCGTTTTCGTCGTTGCGCCAAACCACCGAAGGGTTGGTGGCGCCGTTCGCACGGTACGCCCATGCCGTGACGCTTTGGTTCTCGACGTAAAAGACGCGACGCGAGGGATCGTCCGGGTCCGGCGCGGGCATCGTCAGATGGTTCTGCCAGCAGAACCGCCGCTCGTGCGGCAGCACCAGAGCCAAGGACTGAGGCAGGTCCGGTGGCGGATGCCAGCGGGGCACGTCGAGATCGATGCCGTGCCAGCGCTCGACGAACGCGCGAATCGCCTCGATCGCCGGACGGCGCTCGAGCGCCTCCCGAAGCGATGGTGTGGCCGTCGATTCGTTCATCCGCGATCGACCGGAGGAGACTAGACCCGCGCACGATCTCACGGTGGCCGATCGTGTGTACAGCTCGTCGCGGTCGTGCCGGAAGCGGCGCAGCGGCCGCGTGAACCGACCGTCCGTCGCCGGTCAGTCGGCGGCGGGAAGCGCCGTGCCGTCGAAGTTGAGCGTCACGTCGCTCGCGATGGATGCGATCACCGTCGTTCCGTAGCGCATGGCGAGGGGGCCGAAGTGTCCGTGAAAATCGCGGAGGACGACGGAGCCGTCGGTCGCGTCGTACGCGAATGCGCCGGTGAGCGCGATCGAGCCGTCGCCGGCCGCTGGAACCACCTGACCGGGTGCGACGCTGGTGAGGACACTCGCTTCGAGCGATACCGACGCGTCGATTCGGACCTCGCCGGTCGCAGGATCGACGAAGCCGGCAGAGCTCGGCTCGCTGCTCAGGTGGGCGATGTGAACGTCGAACGCGTCGAGGCGCAGCACCGTGCCCAGGGCGAAGGAAACGTCGGTGGCGTCGAGCTGGAAGCCGATGACTTCCAGGAGGTTCACCGCTGGGGTGTAGCGAAACTCGATGTGGCTCTCCGGACGCAAGAACGTCGTGTCGGTGTCGGACTCGAACAAGACGCTGAGCGAGACGTCGGCTTGATTGAGTTGCCCTGCGGTCGGGCGGACGGTGCCGGTAACGGGAGCGCAGCCGAGGCTACCCACGCACGTGAGTAGCGCGAAGACGGCGAGCGAATGGTGGAGGCCGCGGGAGAGAGGATGCCTGTGGAAGACGGTCATCTTGCTGGTCGATCTCCGGTGAATCCCCCCCCTGATTCGATGATCCGCGCTCGGTGATGCCGGGTCAACTCGCGGGGATCCTGTCGCTCACGGCGGGATCGCGGGCCTCGCCCGGCGCGGGCCGGACCTTGAACACGGTTTCCTTGCGGACCTGTACCGTGCCGGTCTTCACGCCGGAGGGTTTGGTCACGTAGCGGGCGCGAGTGCCGGTGACGGGAACCACACCTCCCGCCCGCGCTTTGCTGTGGTAGGCGGCGATCGCGGCAGCGGCTTCGAGAGTCGCGCGATCCGGCTCTTCGCCGCTCGGCACCTGCAAGACCACGTGGCTGCCGGGCATGCCGCGAACGTGGAACCACCAATCGTTGGCCTTCGCGACTCGGAAGCTCAGGTAGTCGTTGTCGCGATCGCTGCGGCCGGCGAGCACGGTCCAGCCGCCGGGCAACACGTATTCGACGAGTCTCGGATCGCGACCGCGCGGACGGGCGTTGGGATCGCTCATGTCGTGCTCGCGGAAAGGTCGGGCGGGACGGACGCCATCGCGGCACGGCCGAGCGCGCGAGCGCACAGCTTCGCCGTGACGCGAGCCTGACTCGATCGTGCTCGAGCGTCAGGCGTCTGCAAGCTCGCCAACATATTCGGGCCAGGCGGCTTGTGGCCCAGCCCCTCGGCTGTACGTTCGCCATCGGGAACGCACCGCCGCCTGAGCGCGGAGGTCGGCCCCGTGGAGGAGCGCATGAAGCTCTATCTGGTCGCGCCGAAGAATCCGGAGTCGTTCTGGACCTTCGATCGCATCCTCCCCGAGCTCGGCAAACGAGCGACATTCCCGAACCTGGCATTGCCGACGCTCGCGGCGCTGACGCCCGCCGAGCACGAGGTGGTGCTCTGCGACGAGGCGGTCGAGCCGATCGACTTCGACACCGACGCCGATTGGGTGGGGCTCACGGGCTACATCGTCCATCGCGAGCGGATGTTCGAGATCCTCGATGGATTCCGCGCCCGGGGCAAGAAGCTCGTGGTCGGGGGACCGTTCGCGACGCTCTGCCCCGAGCAGCTCCGCGACCGCGCCGACGTGCTGTTCGTGGGCGAAGCCGAGGAGACGTGGGGCCAGTTCCTGCGCGACGCGGCCGAGGGCACGGTGCGCCCCGAGTACGAGACGCGCGACTTGCCGTCGCTCGAACGATCGCCTGTGCCGCGCTTCGATCTCTTGAAGCTCGATCGCTACCGCAGCATGCCGATCCAATTCGCCCGCGGCTGCCCGTACACCTGTGAGTTCTGCGACATCATCGTCATGTACGGCCGCCGTCCGCGCGCCAAGCGGGTGGAGCAGGTGATGGCCGAGCTCGAGGAGCTCGCGCGTCTCGGCGTGCCCAACGTGTTCGTGGTGGACGACAACTTCATCGGCGACAAGAAGAAGGCGAAGGCGCTGCTCAGGGCGATCTCCGCGTGGCAGGCGGAGCGCGGCCATCCGATCGAGCTCATGACGGAGAGCTCGATCAATCTCGCACAGGACGCGGAGCTCCTCTCGCTCATGCGCGCCGCCAACTTCACGACGATCTTCGTCGGCATCGAGTCGCCGCGGGCCGCGAGCCTGGCGGAGACCAGCAAGCACCAGAACCTGCGCGAGGACATCGTCGCGTCGGTGCACCGCATCCAAGCTGCCGGCATCGAGGTCATGGCGGGCATGATCGTGGGCTTCGACAACGACGACGTGTCGATCTTCGACGAGCAGTTCGACTTCATCCAGGACGCGCGCATCCCCGTGTCCATGACCGGTCTCCTGAACGCGCTGCCGCAGACCGCGCTCCACGAGCGGCTGCTCGCCGCCGGGCGCCTCGACTCCGATTACACGGGTGACCAGTTCGCGTTCTCGAACGTGCTGCCGGCGGGGATGACGCGGCTCGAGCTCTATCGCGGCTACGAGCGGCTGCTCACGCGCCTCTACGATTACACGCACTACCGCACCCGCGCGATGGCGTTCATCCTCGCGCACGGCGAGGGCATCCGTTCGCGCGTCGCATCCGGCCCCGACGAGGTGAAGGTCTTCCTGCGGACGCTCTGGAGCTGCGTGCTCGCGGCCACGCCACGGCGCGCGTGGATGACGCTCAGGATGTTCGCCGAGACGCTGCTCAAGAGGCCTTCGGCGTTCCGGCGCGCGGTGAGCTTGGCACTGATGCACAAGCACTTTCACGAGTACGGCGCGGCGGTGCGCCGTGAGCTGCGCCGCCTCGCCGCGGAGCTCGAGCGCCGCACGCCGGCGCTCGTCGCTGCCTGATCGGCTGGCGTCCGCGGGGCGAGCGCGCCCGCCTCGGAGGTCACGCGAGATCCGTCCGTCGTGCGGCGCGCCGGCTGCGCCCGCCCTTGGAGCGCGGTCGCTTCGGAGGGTATGGATTCCCGCGCGAAGCGCGCGCATCGCGCGTTTTCGTCGGGAGGCGGCATGTCGGATACGCCCAAGCTCGGGTTCTTGAAGCGGCTGTGGCTGGTGATGGGTCTCGAGTGGTATCTGCTCTTCGACGACGGTTCGCTGGCGTGGGAGGTCGATCGTCTCCTCAAGGGCGAGCCTGCAGCGCTCCCCGAGCCGGCGCCCGCAGTGCCGCCCGAGAAGAAGCCGAAGGCCGAGCCAGCGCCTGCCAAGGCGAAGCCACCGGAGCCTCCCAGGCGCCCCGACTACGCTTCCGCGCTTCACCTGCTCTCGATCCTGCAGCGGGACGGTCGCTTCGTGGATTTCATCGAGGAAGACGTGGCGTCGTTCTCCGACGCCGACGTGGGCGCCGCAGCGCGCGTGGTCCACGACGGGGTGCGCAAATCGATGCGTCAGTATTTCAAGCTGGCACCGGTGCGCACCGAGAGTGAGGGCGCCCCGATCCAGGTGGGCGAGGACTACGACCCGGTCCAGATCCGGCTCACGGGGAACGTGACCGGCAAGCTGCCCGTGCGTGGCCAGCTCGCGCACCACGGTTGGCGCGTGGCCGAGGTGAAGCTGCCCACGCTCCCGGAAGGGCAGGATCTCACCGTGATCGCGCCTGCCGAAATCGAGGTCTGATCCGTGGCTGCCAAGAAGACTTCCTCCGCCGACGTCGCTGCGACCTACGCGGTCGGCATCGACCTCGGCACCACGAACTGCGGGATCGCGTCGTTGCCGCTCGGTGAGGAGCACGCGCTGGCGCCCCACGCGTTCGCAGTGGCGCAGCTCGTGAACGCCGGCGAGGTCGGCGAGCGTGCGCTCTTGCCCTCGTTCGTCTACGTGCCTGCCGAGACCGATCTGCCGGCGGGCTCGCTGAGCTTGCCCTGGGACGCGAGTCGCGCGTTCGCGGTGGGCGCGCTCGCTCGCGACCGGGGTGCGTCCGTGCCGGCGCGGCTGGTGTCGTCGGCGAAGAGCTGGCTCTCGTTCGCAGGAGTCGACAGGCGTGCAGCGATCTTGCCGTGGGGCGCGCCGGACGAGGTGCCCAAGCTTTCGCCTGTGGCGGCTTCCGCGCGCTACCTGAGCCACCTGCGTGAGGCCTGGAACCAGGCGCATCCCGAGGCCCCGCTCGAGTCCCAGGAGCTCGCGATCACGGTGCCGGCGTCGTTCGACGCCGTCGCCCGCGATCTCACCGTCGAGGCGGCGGAAGCGGCGGGTTTGGGCGGCCGCCTGACGCTTCTGGAAGAACCGCAGGCGGCGCTGTACTCGTGGCTCGCCGGTCACGGCGCCTCGTGGCGCAAACAGGTCGAGCCCGGTGACGTGATCCTGGTTTGCGACGTCGGCGGCGGTACCACCGACTTCTCGCTCATCGCCGTGGGTGAGGAGGGCGGCACGCTGGTGCTCGATCGCCTCGCGGTCGGCGATCACATCCTTCTCGGCGGCGACAACATGGACATGGCGCTCGCCTACGCGGTGCGCACCAAGCTCGAGGGGCAGGGCAAGCACCTCGACGATTGGCAGTTCCGTTCGCTGGCGTACGGATGCCGCGTGGCCAAGGAAGCGCTCCTCGAGAACCCGCAGGCGGCCACGCACCCGCTCGTGGTACCTGGCCGCGGCAGCAAGCTCGTGGGCGGTACGATCCGCACGGAGCTCACACGTGAGGAGCTCGACGCCACGCTCCTCGACGGGTTCTTCCCGCGCATCGACGCAGGCGAGCGGCCCGCCAAGCCGCGCCGCACCGGCCTCACCACCCTCGGTCTCCCGTACGCCGCCGATCCAGGGATCACCCGCCACCTGGCCGCCTTCCTGGGTTTCGAGAATCGCTCGCGCGAGTCGCTCGCCGGCAAGGTGAGTCTGGAGGGCAAGCGCTTCCTGCAGCCCACGGCGCTACTCTTCAACGGCGGCGTGATGCGCTCGACGCTGCTTCGCGAACGGATCACGGCGATCCTCGACGGCTGGCTCACCGCCGATTCCGGCAAGCCCGTGAAGGTGCTGGTGGGCGACGACCCCGATCTCGCGGTGGCTCGCGGCGCCGCGTATTACGGCTGGGTCCGGCGCGGCAAGGGCATCCGCATTCGGGGCGGCACCGCACGCGCGTACTACGTGGGCATCGAGCGCGCCGAGCTCGCGGTTCCCGGCGTGCCGCCGCGGATCGATGCGGTTTGCGTGGCGCCGTTCGGGATGGAAGAGGGCTCGGAAGTCGAGCTGCCGCTGGCCCTCGGCTTGGTGGTCGGCGAGCCCGCGGCGTTCCGTTTCTTCGGCTCGTCCACGCGCCGCGACGATGCGGTGGCCACGGTGGTTTCCAACGCCGCCGAGCTCGAGGAGCTACCGGCGATCGAGACCGAGCTGGAAGGCGAGAGCGGACGAGTGGTACCGGTGAAGCTCCACGCCCGCGTCACCGAGGTCGGAACACTCGAGCTCTCGGCCGTCGAGGAAACGAGCCAGCGACGCTGGAAGCTCCACTTCAACGTCCGCGTCGAATGACGCGCACTCGGGGACTCGTTTCGAGGCCGGGGCCCGCCCTCCCGAGATCGATCCTCAACCCTCGCGCCCCATGACTCCCACCCGGATCGACGTGTGCCGCGGCGGGTACCGGATCTCCACCGATCCCGCGGCGCTCGATCTCGAGGTGATCCACGCGTTCCTGTCGCGTCGATCGTATTGGGCGCGGGGGATCTCGCGGGAGCGGGTCGAGCGCAGCATGCGCGAGTCGTGCTGTTTCGGGCTCTACGTCGAGGCGACGGGTGCCCTGGTCGGCTTTGCGCGGGTGATCACCGACTACGCGACCTTCGGCTATCTCGGTGACGTCTTCGTGCTTCCCGAGCATCGCGGGCGCGGGCTCTCGAAGTGGCTCGTCGAGGTCGTGCTGGCACATCCGGATCTCCAGGACTTCCGGCGCTTCATGCTCGCGACTCGCGACGCCCACTCGCTCTACGCACGGTTCGGCTTCACGCCGATCGATCGGCCGGAGATGTTGATGCAGATCCATCGCCCCGACGTGTACGAGCGAAGGGACGGCTGACGCCATGGCGACCTGCAGCGACGCGCGTTTCGTGGTCGGCATCGACCTCGGCACCACCCACACGGTGGTAGCCGCGAGCCCCGTCGATCGGCCGGAGATATCGGTCTTCCCGATCGCGCAGCTCGTCGCCGCGGGCGAGGTGGCGGCGCTCGACCTTCTGCCGTCTTTCCTCTACACGCCCGCCGAGGGCGAGCTGATCGATGGCGCCACCAAGCTGCCGTGGAACCGCGCGGCGGTGGCGATGACCCGTGTGGATTGGGCGATCGGCGAGTTTGCGCGCCGCCAGGGCGCGCAGGTGCCGGGTCGCCTCGTCTACTCGGCGAAGAGCTGGCTTTCGTACGCGGGCGTCGACCGTGCAGCGGCGATCCTGCCTTGGGGGGCCGCCGAGGACGTGCCGCGGCTCTCGCCCGTCGAGGCCTCGGCGCGAGTGCTCGAGCACGCACGCAACGCATGGGACCAGGCCCATCCCGATGCACCGCTCTCCCGCCAAGACGTGGTGCTCACGGTCCCCGCGTCCTTCGACGAGGTGGCGCGCGAGCTCACGGTGGAAGCCGCCGAGCGCGCGGGCATCGGCCGATTGCGCTTGATCGAGGAACCGCAGGCGGCGTTCTACGATTTCCTCCAGCATCACGAAAACGACCTCGAAAAAGCCCTCGGGAGCGCGCGGCTCGTGCTGGTGGTCGACGTGGGCGGCGGCACCACCGATCTCACGCTGGTGCGCGTCGTGCGTCCCTCAGGTGGCGGCACGCCCACGCTCGAACGCATTGCCGTCGGCGATCACCTGATGCTGGGCGGCGACAACATGGACGTGACGTTGGCCCGCCACGTCGAGATGCAGCTCTTCGGGAAGACGGGCACGCTCGACGCGACGCGCTGGTCGGGGCTGGTGCAGGCGGCGCGGCTCGCGAAGGAAACGCTACTCTCCGGCCACGGTCCCGATACCTACGGTGTTGCGGTGATGGGGCGCGGCGCGCGGCTGCTGGGCGGTGGCCAGTCGTACACGCTCGCGCGCGCGGAGGCCGAGCAGATCCTGCTGGAAGGCTTCCTGCCGCGGGTCGCTGCCGACCAGGAGCTCGAGAAGCGCGGCCGCGTCGCGCTCACCGAGCTATCGCTGCCGTTCGCCGCGGACCCGGCCGTCTCCCGCCACGTCTCGTCGTTTCTGAGGCGCCACGCCGAGACTGCTGCGCGCACCGGCGTCACCGTGGTGAACGGAGTCCCGCGGCCCGATGCGCTGCTCCTGAACGGCGGTGTCTTCAACGGGCCGCGAGTGGTGGAGCGCCTCGCCGAGGTGCTGGCCGGATGGTTTCCCGGCGAGACGATCCCGCTGCTCACGCACCAGTCGCTCGATCTCGCTGTGGCACGTGGTGCCGCGTATCACGGCCTGGTGCGGCGCGGCTTCGGCGTGCGCATCACGGGTGGCTCGGCGCGCTCGTACTACTTGGGGGTCGCAGGCGATGAAGAGCGCCGCCACGCGGTGTGCGTGGCGCCGCGGGGCATGGAGGAGGGCGCCGAGTCCGAGGTGCCCGGCGTCGACCTCAAGCTGCTTCTCGGCAGGCCGGTGGCGTTTCCGCTCTATACGTCGACCAGCGATCGCGTGGATCCCCTTGGTGCCCTCATCGACGTCACCGACGAGCTCGAACCGTTGCCGCCGCTCTGTGCGGTGCTCGGTGGAGCGGGGGCGGGGAGGTCATCTGGAGCTGCGTCGGCTCGAGGCGTCGAGGGCGGCGAGGTGGCGGTGCGGCTCGCAACGCACCTCACCGAGGTCGGCACGCTGGAGATCGCGCTCAAGAGCACCACGCCGCCCGAGCGGCGCTTCCGGCTGCGCTTCGCGGTGCGCGGTGAGGGCGGGCGCGCGGGTGCCGCCGTGGACGAGCTGCCGCGAAGGTTCCCCGATGCACGCAACGCCATCGAGCGTCTTTACGGCAAGCGCGATCAAACCGTCGATCCCAAAGAGATCAAGAACCTGCGTCGCAACGTCGAGCAGCTCATCGGGCAGCGCGACTCGTGGTCGGCTGCGACCAGCCGCGAGCTCTGGGGGGTGCTCTGGGATTGCGCGGGGCGGCGCCGGCGCACGGCGCAGCATGAGCGCTTGTGGTTCCAGCTCGCAGGTTTCTGCTTGCGCCCCGGCTACGGTGTGCCGCTCGACGATTGGCGCGTGGGCGAGATGTGGAATCTTTTCGAGGGCGGTGTGCAGCACACCGCCGATGCGCACAACTGGTCCGAGTGGTGGATTCTGTGGCGACGAATCGCCGGCGGCTTGAGCGCGGAGGCGCAGCGCGTGCTACTCGAGTCCGCGCGCCCATGGCTCGAACCGCCCAAGACGCGCTCGCCGCCCAAGCCCAGGGGACCCAAGGCCGAGGGCCATCTGGAGATGGAGCGAATGGTGGTGTCGTTGGAGCGCATCGCAGCCCGCGAGAAGGCCGACGTGGGCGAGTGGGTGCTCGCGCGGCGCAATGTCGACTCGCCGCTCTCGTGGTGGCCACTCGGCAGGCTCGGCACACGGCAGCCGCTCTATGCGAGCGCCCACGACGTGGTCCCCGCGGACGTGGCCGCGCGCTGGGTCGAGCGTTTGCTGGCTCTCGACTGGCGCAAGGCGGAGGGGGCAGGCCTGGCCTCGGCGATGATCGCGCGCATGACCGGCGATCGCGAACGCGACCTACCCGAGGCGTTGCGGCTCAAGGTCGCCGAGCGGCTCACGCGCACCGGGGGTGCGTCGGGCTGGGCGCGGATGGTGCGCGAGGTGGTGGCCCTCGATGCCCAGGAAGAGACGCAAGTCTTCGGCGACACGCTGCCGCCGGGCCTCAGGCTCGCGTGAGCGCTCGGCACGTGCGGTGCGACGTCACGCCACCATCAGGAAGTCGCGAGGCTCGGCGAGCCCGAGCTCGCGAAGTGCATCGCGGATGAGCGCGCGGGCGCCGAGCGTACCGACGGCGCCCATGACGAGGGGGCGTGGTTCGCGCTCGAGGTGCATCGGCAGCTCCGCAGGCGACCACACCGGTCGACCCCGCACGACGCGCCCGTGTTTCGCAGGATCGATGTCCACGAATCCCGCCAGCTCGACTCCCGTGGCGAGCAGCTCGCGGGCGAAGAAGCGCCCGACCTTTCCCGCGCCCCACACGATCGCTGCACGGCGCGCGAGCACGGTTTGCGCCAGCCGCGCGGCCTTGAGGCGAAAGAATGCCGAACGCGCGTACGGCGGCAGGCGGCGCGATGCACGTTGCTCGGAGTCGCGCCACACGAGTAGCGGCTCGGGCACGTTGGCGAGCGCATGGCCGGCCGCGACCAGACGCAGCACCAAGTCGTAATCCTCCGGAAAGGCGCCGGCGCGATAGCCCCCGATGCGCGTGATCGCCTCACGGCGAAAGCAGAACGTGGGATGGAGGATCGGGCATTCGACCCACAGCTCGCGCCTCACGTCCTCCGGCGTGACGATCCCGGCCAGCCAGTCTGCGTGGCGCGCCATACCGGCACCCGCCGCTCCGTCGAGCCCCACGACCGTGACGTGCGTTCCCGCGAGAACGATCTCGCGCTCGGCGTCGAGCAGCGCGAGCTGACGTTCCAGGCGCCGCGGCTCGCACACGTCGTCGGCGTCCATGCGCGCGACCAGTGGTGCCTGGCACGCATCGAGCCCCATCGCGAGCGCACCGGCGATCCCAATCCCCGCGGTGCGGAGCACGCGGAGCCGCGGCTCGTGCGCCGCCCATTCGGCGAGGACGCGTCCGGTCTCGTCCCGCGAGCCGTCGTCCACCACCACGATCTCGATGGCATCCAGGGTCTGCGCGGCGATGCTCGCGAGCGCCTCCGCCAGCGTCGCCGCACCGTCGCGCACCGGCATCAGCGCGCTCACCAGCGGTCGGGCGGCACTCACGTGCGAACTCCACGGCAGCACGCGCGGCTATACTCGACCGCGACATGAGCGACCGCAAACCTCGCGATCCGGCCGACGAGAAGGCACGCGCCGAGCGCGTCTATTTCTCGGTCGAGGCCGCCAACCGTCTGGTCCCCGAGCTGCAAGCGCGCTTCGACGTGGTGATGGCGCGGATCGAACGCATCCGCGAGATCGTGCATCATCTCTCGAGCTTGGGCGGCGCCTACCCCGGTCCGTTGCGTCACGAGCTGATTGGTCTCTATGGCGACATGCAGGTGCAAGTGGAAGCAGTGCAGAAGCTGGGTGGCGTGGTGAAGGACGTCGAGAAGGGGCTGGTCGACTTCTGGCATTTGCGCGACGGCGAAGACGTCCAGCTCTGCTGGCGTCACGGCGAGGCGGCGATCGCGTGGTATCACGGCGAAAGCGAGGGATTCGCGGGGCGCAAGCCCTTGGTCGAGCCCGACGATCCCGAGGAAACGCCTCCCCGCTCCTCGTCGCTGCACTGACCTCCGAGGGATTGACTCCACGCCCGCCGAGCCCAAATTCCCATCGTGGCGACCGAATACAAGGACTACTACAAGGTCCTGGGGGTGAAGCGAGAAGCGACCCAGGAAGAGATCAAGAAGGCTTACCGCCGTCTGGCGCGCAAGCACCATCCCGATCTCCACGCCAGCAAGGACCGCAGCGCCGCCGAGAGCAAGTTCAAGGAGATCAACGAGGCCTACCAAGTCCTCGGTGATGCTGAGAACCGGCAGAAGTACGATCGCTTGGGCGCCAATTGGAAGCACGGCGATCCGTTCGGCGGATTCGCCGGCGGCGGTCGCCCGGGAGCAGGCGGTCCCCACACGTGGAGCTGGTCATCCGAGGGCGGCGCGCCTGGTGGCTTCCCGGGTTTCGGCGAGGCGGGCGGCTTCAGCGACTTCTTTCAGCAGCTCTTCGGTGACGCCGGACCGCGTCCGGGTGCCCGTCGCGGGCGCGGTGGGCGCGGCTTCTCCATGCCGGGCGAGGACGCCCTCGCGGATGTCGAGGTCACGCTCGAAGAGGCGCTGAGCGGCACGCGCCGCAGTCTGCACCTCAGCGGGCTGGCGCCGTGCTCGGCGTGTGGCGGCAGTGGGCAGGTGGGCGACAAGCCGTGCTCGTCGTGTCGCGGCAGCGGTCAGGAGTCGCGCTCGCAGACGATCGAGGTCCGGATCCCGCCCGGGATCAGTGAAGGCGGTCAGCTTCGCGTGCGCGGCAAGGGCAACCCGGGCATGGGCGGCGGTGAATCCGGCGATCTGCTGCTGCGCGTGCACATCGCCGCCCATCCCGTGTTCCAGCGCGTCGGCAACGATCTGCAAGTGGACCTGCCGCTGTGGCCGTGGGAAGCGGTGCTCGGCAAAGAGGTCACGGTGCCGGTGCTGGACGGCAGCGTGAAGATGAAGGTGCCCGCGGGAAGCCAGTCC
>CAYVDO010000238.1:0-12518 GCA_964450125.1 uncultured bacterium | reverse complement strand
CCAAAACGGGGCGGAACACCGCGGATAAACCCCCGAAGATCAACAGACTGCTAGGGGTCTGCACCACACCCCCGTTTCGCGTCGATCCGTGTCGCGCACGCTCACTCGGCCGCGTGACCCGTCGGTTGAACCGGCTGAGTGGCAGCCGGCTTCACGTCCGCCACGCCGTGAGGCGTGCTCTCCGGTGTGCTGAGCCGTGAAGCCATCGCGTAGACGATGAGCGCGAGCAGCACCACACCCACCCCGAAGAACGTGTACCCGAACGAGCGGTGGATGTTCTTCCAGCCCTGCCAGTCGTCTCGGACGCGGTATTCGTCGATGCGATTCTCGGCGACCAGCCGGTCGTACCAGCGTTTCCGTTCGTGGAGCAGCTCGGTCTTCGAGATGCGGCCCGAGAAGATCACCGTGTCCATCGGGAACTTCTCGAGGCGGAAGTGGGTGTTGAAGAAGTGGAAGGTGAAGATGAAGCCGGCCGCCAAGAGCGCTTCGTCGGAATGGACGACCAGTGCCAGGTTGATGATCCAGCCCGGCAGGAACTTGGTGAAGAACACCGGGAACCACATGATCAGGCCCGAGAGCCCGATCACGGCGACGCCCCAGAACACGCCGAAGTAGTCGAACTTCTCCCAGTAGGTCCAGCGGTCGAACTGCGGCCGCGGTCCCTTGCCGAAGAACCACTTCTGGTGCGCGACGAAGTCGTGCCAATCCTGGGCCGTGAGCATCATCGAATCCGGCCCGAAGACCACGTTCCACATCCGACGCAGCTTGATCTTGCCGGACTCCGGATCACGCAGGTCTTTCGAATGGCGGATCAGCATGCCGACGATCTCGGTTACGTGGACCGTGAACGTCACGAACATGATGAACGCCGCGAAGTGGTGCAGGGTGCGCGCGACCGGTGCGCCACCGAAGAGCTTGAAGATCGTCTGCGCCCAGCCCGCGTAATAGAACTTGAGCGGCATGCCGGTGATGACGAGCAACAAGAAGCTCGACACCAGCATGAAGTGGAGCATGCGTTCGAGCGGCAGGAAGCGCGTGAACCACTCGTCGCCGACCTGCGTCTGGACCTTGGCCTCACGGAAGGTCTTGGAATCGGTGAGGAAGAGATAGCCCGACCGGAACAGCCAGAAGAGCGTGTGCAGCCCGAAGAAGGCGAAGGTGCCCACCAAGAGCGAGGTCATGAACACGAACGTCATGTGCAGCGCCGGGTAGTTCTTGCTGTCCATGTGGTTCGCGTGTGGGATGTACTGGGTGAAGCCCTCGGTCGCGCCGGGGTGGCATTTCTGGCAGGTACCGAGGATGTTCGCTTGCGATAGGTGCGACGCCGGATCGTCCTGCTTGCGGACGTCGTGGTAGCCGTGGCAGTCGAAGCACGCCGCTACCTGCGCCGCGCGGTTGGGTTGGCCGAGGGCCATCGCCTTGCCGTGGTAGGTCTCGCGGTAGTGCTCCAGCCGATCCTCGTGGCAGCCACCGCAACGCTCGTCGCTGACGATCTTCTTGAAGTTGCCGCTGCCCTCGGGTGACGTGATCTCGTGGGCACTGTGGCAGTCGCTGCACACCGGCCCGCGGGAATCGCCTTTGGCGAGAAGCTGGCCGTGGATGCTGCTCTCGTAGGTCTTCTCGACGGTGACGTGGCACTTGCCGCAGGTCTTGGCGATGTTCGCGTGATTGATCGGTGAGCTGCGGTCGACGGCGCGGCGGATGTCGTGGACGCCGTGGCAGTCGTTGCAGGAAGGCGCGACGATCAGGCCCATCTTGAGCAGCGCGTGGCCGTGGATGCTCTCCGAGTACTGATCGGGAGCCTCCGGGTAGCGCATCCGGTACTCCTTCGTGAGGCCGGGGCTCGAGTGGCAGCTCGCGCAGGTCTGGGGCAGGTTCATCTTGTAGACGCGCGAGTCGGGATCGTCGGCGGCGAGGATGTCGTGCTTGCCGTGGCAGTCTGGGCAGCTCGCGGCGGCGGAGGCGCCCATCGACTTGCTCATCCCGTGGATGCTGTTGGCGTATTGCTTGGCTTCGTCCTCGTGACAGCTCGTGCAATCCACCTTGGGCAGCGTGTCCTCGTGGGGGACCTCCGTGAGCGTGCTGTGGCAGTCCACGCACGAGAGCGAGCCGTGAACCGACGCCTCGAACTTCTTGGGGTCGGTGTAGACGGAGATCTCTTTGCCGTCGGGCAAGGTCTCCGTGAGCGTCTCGTCGTCGTGGCAGGTGAAACAGTCCTCGTTGGTGGGCGCCGGCTCTTCGGACGCGGCGGCGTCCGTTTCCGGGGGGGCGGGGTCCTTAACGGCTGCCGGCACAGCTTTCGCGGCGCTCGGTGCCGATGATTTCGCAGGCGTTGCGGGCTTGGGCGCGGCGACGGCGACCGCGCCATCCGCCAGGAGAAGGGCGAGCAGGGCGGCCGCCCAGAGGTGCGGTTTCAGCGTGCGCATGGTTGCATGGTCCCCGAGGTGTGAGGCGGAGCTGGGGGTGGCGTCCTCGCATTCGCAATCACGATGCCGTGCGTCATCGCCGCCAGCTCGCTCGGCAAGCCGCGCCGTGCCGGGGGTGCGGCTCCACCACCGATGGGGGTGGGCCGCCGCAAGTGACCGATCGGGAAGCGATCGAGCTGCGTGCGTGGCATCGCCGCGACCCGAGGGCTCCGCGCGCCATTCTGGTCAACGGTAACGATTCGAAATCGGCGTTCCGTGAACGGCACCATTTCGTAACCGTGCCGGGATCCGGGGCAGCGAGGCCCATGGATCCCGCGTCTTCGCGTGAGCCGGGATCCGTGGCCCGCCGCAGCGCGCGGAAGTGGGTCTCGCAAGGGTGTGCCACCGCCGCTGGGCCCAGGAAGCGCAGGGGGGTTCGTCGCGAGACCGACAAGTCGCCGTTCGATCGCGGGGAACGCAGGACGCTCGCCCCGCAAGATCACGGCGAATCGCCGGTCACAACGAAGACGGCTGAGGCTTCCGAGCGTAGGATGGCGCTGTGTCCGCGAAGCTTTGGCTGCTCGGGATCGCCGGCTCCGTGTTGTTGCCGATCGGTGTGCTCGTGGCGACGATCCAGGTGGACCGACGGCTGCGGCGAACCCGGTCCGTCGTGGTGCTTCGCGCGCTTACGAGCTTGTTGGTCGCCCTGGCTGTGGCGGCCGCTTGTCTGCTGGCGTTCACGGGCGGCGGGCATCCGCCGCCCATCATTCTGCTGCCCGTGGTTCCCTTCGCGTGGGCCCTGCTCCAGGCAACGCTCGTGGCGGTGCTGTGGCTCGTCCACCGCCGCGGCGCCCGGAGCGCGGCCTTCAGATCGTGAGCGTGACGCTACCGGTCACGCTGGCGTTTCCAGCTCCCGAACAGCGCGGCGGCAAGCGCGAGCAGGATCTCGTCTGCGAACGGCAGCCCGTCGGGAAGCGCCAGGTCGACTCCGAACACCACCAGCGCGATCACGAACAACGTCGGGAACCGGAGACCGGCCAGGAAGCGGACGACGAGGGAGTAGAGCGCGCTCATGCGGATTCACCCCGGCGGCGCTGTCGCGCCCAGCCCGATCCGGCAGCATCGCAGGCGCACGCCGAAGGGCAAGGACCTGCCGCGAACGTGCGGCGGCGTTGCGGCTGAAGACGGCGCCAGGCGGGCGCTTTCGCGCCGGCGGCGGGTTACGGATCGCCGCCGCAGGCGTCCCGTTCGCCATGGTTTGGATGCGCGGTGGTAGCCCTCGTTCCTGCTGGCCCTTGCCGAACGCAGGCGCGCATCGGCACGTAAGCGTCGTCTCGAGCCCTACCCGGTGACCTTCGTCACCCAAGGCGGCAGCACGCGCGTCTGCTGGCGCGCGGCGTGCAGCGAACTCGGACGACGCGGCCGGGTCGCGCGCCAGCTCCAGGCATCGGGCACCGGCCGGCTGGGGGGCAGCGATGACGACCAACGGGCCGCGGCTGGCTTTCCTACTGGCTCTCTCGCTGGTGGCCCTCGCACCTGCACGCGCGCAGCAGCACATCGCTCCGGGCGAGGTGGTGATCGCGAACCAGGGCGCCTACGAGGTGGGGCAGGACGTCGCCTACAACTCCGTTCACGACGAGTTCCTCGCGGTTTGGACCGACTGGAACTACCCGACTGGCCGCATCATGGGCCGCCGTCTGCGCTACGACGGCCGCCCCATCGGCGGCGCGTTCCCCGTGGCGCCGTCCACGGGCAATTCCCGCGCGAGCCCGTTCGTCGCGTACGACCGGGTCCACGACTACTATCTCGTCGTCTACAACTACACGTTCAGTGACAGCGATAGCGACGTCCACTGCATCTTCCTGAGCTGGGATGGCGTTCCCCTGACGGGAGAGCAGGTTCTGGCCAACACCGGCGCAGTGGAGTGGCCGAAGGACGTTGCCTTCTCGTGGGTCAGCTCGAAGTTCCTGGTGACATGGAGCGAGTCGGGCTCACCCCAGAAGCTCAAAGGCATCCTCATCGGCAACCCCTCCGGCGCCGCGTTCACCATCGTCGAGCGCGGCGGGGGCGAGGAGGTGGCCTGGGAGCCGTGGTCGGACAACTTCCTGGCGATCTACGACCGGGACGGGGACATCTTCGGCAAGCTGATTCACGCGAGTGGCACGCTCGGCTCGGAGATCGCCATCGCCGGCTGGCCGGCGAGTGAAGGATTCGAGCGAGTCGCGACCTGTGAGAACTTCCAGTTCCTGGTCGTCTGGACCAGCCCCTCCGACCTCGACGAGTTCGACGCCGAGGTGTACGGGAGGTTCCTGCTCGGCAACGGTGCGTTCTGGGGCGATCCGATCCACTTCGCCGGAAGCTCGCTCAAGGAGTGGCGGCCCCACGCGGCCTGTCTCTACGGCGGCACGGACTACCTGGTGGCCTACACCCAGAGCACCGAGACGGGGACTCCGTGGTGGTGGGAGAGCCAGCTCTACGCACAGCGGCTCCGCTCGACGGGGGCGGTGGAGCCCGTCGGGTTCGTGCCGATCTCGCCGCCGACCGGCAAGCAGGATGACGTGGCGATCGTTGCCGGCAGCCGCGTGGGTTGGCTCATCAGCGTCATGCGCGGTGACGATCTGGCTCCCGCTCCCAGCGACTGGGATCTCTACGGCCGGGTCGCTTGGCAGCTCTTCAGCGACAGCTTCGAGTGGGGCGGCTTCTGGTCCTGGGATTCACACGCCCCATGAGCGGCACTCGTCGCGCGCGGTGGTGGTGATGCGCGTCACGCAATCTCGTGCTTGGCACGCGGCGTGAAGCCAAATCGAGCGAGGCGGCCGGGTCGCGCGCCAACTCCAGGCATCGGTCGCCGGCCGACTCGGGGGGCGAGTCATGGCGACCACCGGTACGCGTGCGGCGCTCATCGCGGGGTGGGCGCTCGTCGCTGGCGCGCCCGTTCTGGCCCAGCAACGAATCGCCCCGAGCGACGTAGTCATCGCGAATGAGTCGATGGAAGTCCAGGTCGCGTACAACTCATTCCACAACGAGTTTCTCGCGGTGTGGGGGACGGACACGTATCCGCACTGGATCCGGGGAATGCGCCTGCGGCATGACGGACGTCCGGCCAGCGGCGCCTTCGACATCTCCCCAACCGAGGGTAACGATCGAGGGCAGCCTGCGGTGGCCTACGATCGAGTGCACGACTACTACCTCGTCACGTACACCTACGATTACTCGGGGGACTCCTCCGACACCGACATCCATTGCGTGTTCCTGAGCTGGAACGGTGTGCCGTTGACGAGCGATCAGGTCGTCGCGGACACGAACGAGCGGGAACAGCATCCGCAGCTCGCGTTCTCCGCCGTCAGCGAGAAGTGGCTCGTGATCTGGGAGGAAGCGCTCGCGTCGGGTGGGCGGAACATCAAAGGGCGGCTCCTCGGGAACCCCTCGGGCAGCGCATTCACCATTGCGTCCGGAATCGAGCCGGATGTTGCCTGGCAGCCCTGGGGGGACAACTTCTTGGTCGTGTACGACCGGTCCGACGGCGACGCGGACGTGTTCGGCAAGCTCATCGCCGCAGCCGGTGGAGCGGTCGGATCGGAGATCGCCATCGCTGGTTGGCCCGATGAGGAACGGCATCCACGCGTGGCGAGCTGCGAGAACTACCAGTACCTGGTGGTGTGGCAGAGCCAGTGTCTCACGCCGTCTTGTGACCCGGATGTCTACGCTCGGTTCCTGCTCGGTAACGGCGCCTTCATGCCTCCAGGGGACGTGTTCGGGCCCTTCGAGGGCAGATGGCAGATCAACGAGTCTGCGGACGTCGCTTGTGTCTACGGCGGCATCGACTACTTGGTGGTCTACCAGAGCCACTTGGCCGCATCGACGACCTACGCCCAGCGGATTCGGGCGACGGGTGAGGTCAGCCCCGCGGCCTTCGAGCCGATGCCTCCGCCTTCCGATCGCTACGATTGGTATCCGACGGTCGCCGGCAGTCGGGTGGGCTGGCTGGTCGCCGCCCAACGGACCGACGAGTGGTTTTACGAGGATGACATCTACGTGCGGGTCGCGTGGCAGCTCTTCAGCGACAGCTTCGAGTGGGGCAACACCTCGGCCTGGGACTTCCGCGTGCCGTAGCGCGTCGAGCGCAGCGTCAGCGTGGACGGCCGCCGGGCTCGACTGCGCGGAGCCAGCTTTCCAACGCGAGTCCCGGCACGCGCGAGAGCTCGCGCACGTTGCCTGTGACCAGCGTGGCGCCCAGCGACCGCGCATGCGCGGCGATGAGCAGGTCATTCGGTCCGATCGGCGTTCCCGCGCTCTCGAGCTCCCGCCGGATGGCTGCGTAGTGGCGATCCGCGGGTTCTTCGAGCGGTAACACCGGAAGCGCCGAAAGGATCGACTCGAGCTGCAGGGTCAGGCGCTCGGAGCCGCGCTTCGCCGCGCCGAAGCGAAGCGCGCTCGCCACGACGATGCTCGTGCAAACCCGACGCTCACCGACCTTCGCGATCCGGTCCGCGACCGCATCCTGCGGACGCCGCACGAGATCCGAAACGATGTCCGTGTCGAGGAGATAGCGAGCGGTCCCTCGCTCGCCCCCGCGCTCAGTGGCGCTTCAACCGCCGTGCAGCTTCGGGAAAAAGGCGGGCCAGACGAGCGGGTCGAGGACGGCGCACTGGAACGCGAATGCGATGGCACCCACTCGCGCCGCGCGGTGGGCTTTGCGCGGTTCGGGCGGATCGACCTTGGCCAGCGCCCAGATCATGCCCAGTGCGCCGAGCGCCACGGCGAAGAGATCGAGGCGCACGGCGATCCACCCGAGAGCGCTCGGCGACGCCAGATAGCTGAACGTGAGCGGCATCCACAGCGCCGACGGAACGAGGATCAGTAGATAGATCCAGTTCACGAGCGCCAGTGAGTGACGCCCGGCGATGCGCACACGCGCGGGATCGCTCTTGAAGAACCAGAAGTACGTGAACGTCAGGTAGCCGACCGCGGCGACCGGCATCCAGCTCGTGTAGTACGGCCGCACCGCAGCGGGGATGTTGCCCCACAGCAGATCGCCTTGGCCGGGATGGCGGGCGATCTCCAGCGCATAGCTGCCGAGCACGGCGATTCCGCCGATCACGTTGATCACGCCCATCGCGAGCTTGCTGCGTTGCATGTGCTTCGCTCTTTCTCCGTGCCGGGGAGTGAGGCGTGCAGAGAACCTACGCATGGACGCGCGGCGTCGCAAGCAGCGCGAATCCGCCACGCCGAGTCGCGGCGCCCGCATCGAGCCCTGTTGCGAGCCGCAGGCCGCGGTCCATCCGTTGCGCCCTCGAGAACCGTGACTTTTTCGTTTCGTGCCTGTGACGGGCGCGCGTAGAATCGCGGCGCCGTGCGCGATTTCCGCCGAACCGCGACGTCGAAGCGCTGGCTTCGGCCGCTCCTTCTCGCGCTCGTGGTGATCGCGGCTCCCGCGTGCCACTCGGGGAAGGAGGGTGGCACCGCCGTCGAGACCGCCGAGCCGGTGCTGCTACCCACGTTGCAGGTGCTCTCGCCCGCGGGAGAGCAGATCGACGTGGGTGTGGCGCCGCTGGGTGTGGCGCTCACACCCGATGGCTCGCAGGCGCTGGTCACGGCGAGTGGCACGGCGCTCCAGCGGCTCACCCTCGTGGACGTGGCGGGTCGCGCGAAATCTGCGGAGCTGGTGCCCGTCGATCTCACGACGATCGTGAAGGGTGTGCTCCCCAACGGGCTCTTCATGGGCCTGGCGATCACGCGCGACGGCAAACGCGTGTTCGCTGCCGGCGGCGGGATCGACGTGGTATTCGATCTGGCGCTCGGCGCGGGGAGCCTCGCGACGCAGGCGCCTTCGATCCCGGCGAGCGGATTTCCTGCTGGGCTCGCCCTCTCGCCGGACGAGTCCAAGCTCTACGTGGCGCTCAACCTCGCCGGGAAGCTCGCGCGCGTGGACGTGGGCCGGAAGAAGATCGAGACGAGCGTGGGCGTTGGCGAGCAGCCCTGGGACGTGGTCGCGCACCCGAACGGGCGCTGGATCTACGTGTCGGGCCGCGGCGCCGGCAGCGTGAGCCAGATCGACGCGGCGACCTTCACCGTCACGCGTTCGGCCGCGACGGGTGCCCATCCCACGGCGCTGGCGCTCACTCCCGACGGGCGCCGCCTGTGTGTGGCGAACACCAACTCGGACAGCGTCTCGATCCTCGACGCCGACACCCTCGACGTCCTCGCCCAGGTGAACCTGTTGCCGTTCGACGGCGCCAAGCTCGGCAGCGCGCCCAACGGCATGGCCGTGGCACCCGACGGCAAGCGGCTCTACGTGGCGCTGGGCTGGGACAACGCGCTCGCGGTGATCGACCCCAACCGCGGTCGGCTCTTGGGTCACATCCCCACGGGCTGGTACCCGTCGGCGGTGGCCGTGTCGCCCGACTCGCGCACGCTCTTCGTGACCAACTTGAAGGGCGCGCGCTCGTTCCCGCGCACCCGCGACAGCCAGTTCCCCGACTACCTCATCAATCAGGTGGGCGGCGGTTACCTGGTGCCCGGCACGCTTTCGATCGTGGAGGCACCGGATACGCGCGCCCTCGCATCGCTCACCAGGATCGTCTCCGCGAACAACGGCTGGGAGGCCGGGCTTCGGCCGGGCGACGCCGAGGCGATCGCCGGGGCGGCGGAGGACTGCTCGGTGGTGCCGTGCGAGCCTGGCGGTCCCACTCCCATCGAGCACGTGGTCTTCGTGCTGCGCGAGAACAAGACCTACGACCAAGAGCTCGCCGATCTGCCAGGTGGCGACGGCGACCCGAGCCTCCTGCTCTACGGCCGGGAGATCACGCCCAACACCCACGCGCTCGCCGAGCAATTCGTGCTCATGGACCAGCTCTACGCCGACAGCGAGAACAGCCGCCCCGGCCACCAATGGGTGAACGCAGCGATCGATCCCGACTACGTGGAGAAGACGTGGCCCAGCGCCACGAGCGGCATTCGGCTTCGGCCCGACGACGCCGCCGATCCGCCCGTGAAGCCGATCGTCTACCCCGAGAGCGGCTACCTCTTCGACAACTGCCTCGCCCACGGCGTGCCGTATCGCAGCTACGGCGGCTTCCTGCGCGAGAACCCGGACGGCAGCTTCGTCGAGGCGTGGGCCAAGAACACCGACCTCGCGTACGTCGCGTGGGACCTCGCGACGCCCGAGCAAGTGCGCTTCGACGAATGGAAGCGCGAGTTCGACGCCGGCATCTTCCCGCGCTTCGAGTACGTCTACTTCCCCAACGACCACACCGCCGGCACCAGCCCCGGCTACCCATCACCGGAATTCATGGTGGCCGAGAACGACTACGTCACCGGCAAGCTCGTCGAGACCATCAGCCACAGCCCGTACTGGGAGAAGACCGTCATCTTCGTCATCGAGGACGATCCTCAGTCCGGCGCCGATCACGTCGACAGCCACCGCACCGTGGGGCTCGTCATCGGACCGCACGTCAAGCGCGGCCACGTGAGCCACGAGCGCTTCGACATGGCGCGCATGATCCGCACCATGGAAATGCTGCTCGGACTTCCACCCATGAGCCGCTTCGACGCCATGGCGGCGCCCATGCGCAGCCTCTTCACCGCGACACCGGACACGCGCCCCTACGACGCGCTCCCCATCGCGGTACCGCGAACCCTCAACACAGCCGAAACCCCCGGCGCCGCCGAGTCCGCGAAGATGGACTTCTCGCGCCCCGACCGCATCCCGGACATGGCGCTCAATCGCGTGCTGTGGAGCCTCCTCAAGCGCGACCCCTGGCCGCCCAAGACCGCCCGCTTCTCCTCCGACCCCGACGACTGATGGCCGCCGCGTGCACCGCGGCACCACGAGCCGGAGGACCGGGCCTCGCGCGGGGCGCAGACCCTCGCGCGATCGCATGCTTGCGATCCTGTACATCTGAATGTACAGAATGAGTCATGCCGAAACGTTACTCCATCGCCGAAGCGCGTTCGCACCTCGCGAGCATCGTCGATCAAGCCGAGGCCGGTCACGAGATCGAGCTCACGCGTCGTGGCACGCCGGTCGCCGTGCTCATCTCGCCACGTGAGCTCGAACGATTACGCGGTGCGCGAACGGACTTCAGCGAGGCATACCGTCGATTTCTCGCCAGCCATGCGTTGCGGGACATCGGGCTCGACGACGAGCTCGCGGCGGTGCGCGATCGAGGGTTCGGACGTAAGGTCTCGCTGTGAACCTTCGCTACCTGCTGGACACGAGCATCGTGTCCTCGCCCGTCTCGAAGGTTCCAAACCCCGACGTCCTGAAGAAATTGGAAGCCCATGGTCACGAGTGCGCGATTGCAGCGCCCGTGTGGAACGAGCTGACCTACGGTTGCCAACGGCTGCCGAAGGGAAAGCGCCGGGACGCGATCGCGGCGTATCTCGAAGACGTCGTCCTCGCCTCGTTTCCGGTGTTGCCCTACGACGAAGCTGCCGCGCATTGGCACGGACTCGAACGGGCGCGCCTCGATCGAACCGGGAAGCCCGCACCCTACGTCGACAGCCAGATCGCAGCGATCGCCCACGTGAACGAGCTGACGCTGGTGACGGCCAACGTCGGCGACTTCACGCGCTTCACCGACATCGCAATCGAGAACTGGACCAAGCGCCGCGGCTGATCCGTCTGCTGTCTCAAGTGGCGGCGGCGGTGCGGCCGGCACCCGATCTGCGACTGGCGGGCAACACCTCGGCGAGCCACGCCACGACGGGCTCGAGCGCGCCGCTACCGGGCGCATGGGCGACGCCGGCCAGGCCGCCGCCAACGAGGTAGCGCTGCCCCGCAGCCCCCTCTGCGCCGACGATCTCGGCCTTGGACCAACTGGAGGGAAAGGCGCTGGGGGAGATCCCAGGCACCGCCCAGGGGATGATCTCGCCGCGCCCCGCCTTGGCCGCCTCGGCTCGGAGGCGGCCGCGCATCACGCTCTCCATGAAATGGCTGGGCTTGACCGCATCCTCCGGGATCCGACGCGCGGGCGCGAGCTCGTTCTTCACCCAGCGGCGACCCTTCTCGACGTAGGGAAAGAGGCGGGCAAGCCAGCCCGTGACCAGGTGGCCCCCGTAGATCTCCTCGGGCCGGTGAATGGCCTTCCAGAAGTCGACGTCCGGCCGGCCCTCGGCAGTCGCGATCCACTGATCGCAGATGGGAAGGAGCTGATTGGTCCAGAAGCGGAGGCCGTACTCGCCCATCACCTCGACGCGGCGCTTGAGGTCGCGGTAGTCGTCGGGGGTGCCTTCGAGCGTCACCTCGGGAATGCCGCAGATGAGCACCATCTCGTATTCGAAGTACTCCGCGAAAGCGTCCATCAGGGCAACGCGGAACACCATCTGTTCGTCCGGACCGCTGGTACTGAATGGGCGCGTGAGGAGCTCGACCGTGCCCGGGCCGAGGTGCGCGGCCGAATGCTCGGCGAAGCGCGCGACGAGATCCCGCCACTCCCCTCCTGTGGGCACGGCGATCACTTCGACCGATAGCTTTCGCCGCCCCTCGTGCTGCACGAAACGCCCGTGCAGGCTCTCGGCGTTCTCACGGACGTGAATGCCGAAGCCTTGCGCGAGCGTGATCCACAGGGCGTCGGGCGTGAGACGGAGGGGACGGTGCTCGTTGAAGGCGAGGTCGACCGCCTGCGCGAGAGCGTTCATGCGGTCCCCGGGAGGGCTCCCGTGGGTGCGCCGGCCCGGCATCCCGTTGTGGACGAAACACAGCTCCTCGTGCGACGCCCCGAGCACCGTGGAGCTCGCGAAAGACGCGAGCGGAACCCGCACCTCGGCGAGCCGACCGGCGGCCGGGGTCACATCATCGACGGCGAAGGTGATGCCCATGGCTCACGGAGAGGACGGCGCCCGAAGCGGCGGCTATGGCGACGAGGATCTCACCACGAAAACGTGCAGTCCCCAATAAACCAGTAGTTGGTTGGATGATCATGGCGGCTGACGTCGGTGACTGGCCACCCGCGCTCGCCCCGCCTTTCAGTACGTATTCGCGACAATGGTGTCTTTCGTTGGCTCTGCTCCTCCCCGAGCCCGCAACCAACTGGGTTCGAGCCTCACGCTCGGACGATGAGCTGGCGGCGGATCTCACCACGCTGGCGGCGCGGCTGAGCGCGGTCGAGT
>CAYVDO010000237.1:0-12544 GCA_964450125.1 uncultured bacterium | reverse complement strand
TCCGTACCCATCGACGATGCGTACCTCTACATGCCCGAGGACTACACCGTCCTCGCCGGCACGACCCTTTGGGAACGGCTCGGGCCGGCGGAGCGCAGCTTCGTCACATACGACGAGTTCCAGCAGGCCATGCGCTCGCAGCACCGCCGCTCGCTGCTGCGCCGCCAGCTCGCGC
Source organism: uncultured bacterium (assembly GCA_964450125.1). GTDB lineage: Bacteria > JADJOY01 > JADJOY01 > JADJOY01 > JADJOY01 > JADJOY01. The sequence continues at coordinate 12,369 of CAYVDO010000237.1, read as the reverse complement.
CCACGGTGGAGAGCCTCACGGAGCTCGGCGTGGTGCGCCGCAGCGCCCTGCGGCGGTGGCAAAACGCAGGTTTGGTCGCGCGTGCGGACTGAGCGCGCGAGCGTTCTACGCCGGGCAACCGCGAGACCACTGGGCAGTCTTCGAGCGCTCGCGCTCCTGACCCTGGCCGCCCTCGCGTCGGCGTGCGGCGACCCCGCCTCGATACCCGAGGCGGCCAGCTACCGCGTCGAGGACGGGACACTCCTCGATCCCCAAGGCCGCACCCTCCTGCTGCGCGGTCTCAACTACGCCAACGACCACAAGTTCCCCGCGCCCGACGGTGCCTCGTTCCTGCCGTCGTGGGAATCGCCTCGGGACTTCGTGGAGCTTGCGGGATGGGGTCTCGACTCCGTGCGCCTGCTCGTGGTGTGGGAAGCGCTCGAGCCCGAGCCAGGACGCTACGACGACGCCTACCTCGATCGCATCCGTGAGCGTCTGGATTGGGCGCACGCCGCAGGCGTGAGCGTGATCGTGGACATGCACCAGGATCTCTTCGCGCGTAGCTTCGGCGGCGACGGCGCACCGAGCTGGGCGGTGCAAACGGACGGGATCCCCTTCGAGCTGCGCTCCCCGTGGTACCTCAACTTCGTGGCGCCTGCGCTGCTGCGCGCCATCGACAACTTCTTCGCCGATCGCGACGGCGTGCTCGAGCACTTCGTGGCCACCTGGGAGCACGTGGTCGAACGGTTGCGCGATCATCCTGCGCTCATCGGCTACGATCTCTTGAACGAGCCCTTCCCCGGCTCGCTCTTCTTGGCGCCCGACGGCGCCGATCGCGACGTCCTCCATCCCTTCTACCGCCGCCTGATCGCGCGGCTGGCGGCCCGCGACGCCGAGCACGTGTTCTTCGTCGAGCCGAATCCGGTGCGCACCAACGTGCTGGTGGCGGGCTACCCGACGGCGCTCGGCCCCTACGACGAAGCGCCGGGCCGCCTGATGCTGGCGCCGCACCTCTACGACCCCGTGGTCACCACGACGCTCCGCTACACGGGTAACGACGCGTTCATCCGTGCTGGCGTTCGCGGCGCGACTCGAGAGGCCGCGCGCCTCGGCTGGGGCCTCTGGTTCGGTGAGTGGAGCGTCTGGGACGGCCGCGTCGACGGCGGTGTGGCATTCCTTCACGATCAACTCGCCGCGTTCGACGAGGCCTTGTGCGGCTGGTCCTTCTGGAACCTGAGCCGCAATCCGATCGATCTCACCTCGCCGATCCAGACGCCCGCGTTCCTCGACGAGCTCGCGCGGCCGCAGCTCGCGCGCGTCGCTGGCCGGCCGCTCGCGATCGAATGCGACGCCGAGCGTTGTCGCTTTCGGATCCGCGAATCCGCGCTCCGGGCGCCGACGGAGGTCCGCGTGCCGGCTCGATTCGCAGCCACTCCCCTGGTGAACGTCGAACCACCGCGTCGCACCGAGCTGCGTTCTCCAACACCCGACCTCACGGTGGTCGACGTCTTCCCGGGCCGCGGAGGCGAGGAGGTGACCGTGACCATTGCTCGTGGGTCTGCGCGCCAGCGTGGACGCACCGCAGACGGTCCGCACGGGGCGTCCGCCACGCCATGAACCGCGGCTCCTCGACGCGAGCGGTGCCTCACCTGCGCCGGGGTCGTCGTCGCGATGCAGCGAGCGGGCTCGCGCTCGTGCTCTTCTTCCTCTTCTCCGAGCCGATTCCGTTCGGGCCGAGGCTCGGCGATGCACCCGCGTTCTTCAGCGTGAACGCGTTCCTGCCCCCCTCGACACGCCACTGGCCCATGGCCCTGCTCGGGGTGCCCTCGGCGATCACCCTCGCGGTGGCGCTGCGCCCCCTTCGGCGGCGCCCCTGGGATTGGCTGGGCTTCGCACTCGTTCTGCCCGTGGTGCCGTTCTACGTGCTGGTGTGGGATTCCGGCGATCCGCTCGCGAGCTGGTACCTGTGGCTGCTCTTGGTGCCGCCGTGGGCGGGGCTCAACCTGTGGGTGCGCAGCATCGACTACTTCTATGCGTCGTGCGTCGCAGCGCCGCTCTGGGACATGGGTGCCGCGCTCTTCGGCCTCGCCCGCGGCATGCGCTTCGTACCCGAGCCGTACGCGCCCCAGGTGCCTCCCACGCTGTCGGTGGCGATCGATCTCGCGTTGGTGGCGCTTTTCGCCGCGCTGTGGTGGCGCCGCGTGGACTGGGGTCGCGTCCTCGGCATCGAGAGGCTGCGCGCCGTGGACGAATCACCGCCCGCGCCGAGCCACCTGCATCACGGCTCGATGCCTCAAGTCGGCTGCGGAACCCGTCGAAAAGACGAGTAGCTCGCTCGGCACGGCCCCGGAACGAGGGGTCCGAGCGAAACCCATTCGCGCTCACACCACGCCGCCGAGGACGGCGGTCGGTGCCGCGAGCGAGCCACGGTTCGAGTCAACACGAACATCGGTGCGTTACAGGCCCAGCGGGCGCTCCGCCTCGTTTCCAGCCGCGTCGACACCCATCTGCAACGTCTGTCCTCGGGGCTGCGCATCAACGGCGCCGCGGAGGACGTGGACGTGGTGAGCGAAGCGAGCGAGCTGGCGAAGAACCAGATCATCCAGCAGGCCGCCGTGGCGGCGCTGGCGCAGGCGAACGTATCGGGGCAGTTGGCGCTGCGACTCCTGCAATGAAGCGCCGGACCCGCGCCCGAGCCGTGACACAGCGCGCGTCGACCTGACCGACTCGCGTCTGCGCGGATATACCGGTCGCGCTCGGCTGTGGCACGGACGCCGCTCCCGAGCGCTCCATCGCATGAGCGGCTCGTCTCGTATCCAGCCACGCCCGTTTCTGCGCGCCCTGCCCACAGCCTGGGTGGGGATGATGGTTGCGGTGCTCGTCGCCATGAGCCCGTCGCTCGCCGTGAGCGGCGAGCCGAACGCCGCAGGACCACCGGACGCGGAGATCGAGCGCCTGCGCTCGCTGGGCTACGCGGCCTTCGACGCCACCTCCACGAATGCAGCGGGCGAAGGCGTCGTCCTCCACGATCCGGCACGCACCCAGCCTGGGTACAACCTGTACACGAATCCACGCCTGTGCTCCGCGGTCTTGATCGACGTCGCGGGCAACGAGCGCCACCGCTGGTCGGCTCGATCCTGCGGCAAGTGGTTCCACGCCACGTTGCTCGCATCGGGGACCTTGCTCGTGCCCGCCACCGACTCGGCAGGTGGCGATGGCGACGACGACGTGACCACGCGGCATTTGCTCGCGCTCGCCTGGTCGGGCGAAGTGCTGTGGGATCGCAAGCTGCCGGTGCACCACGACGTCGAGCCCACCCCTTCCGGCGACTTGGTGACGCTGCTGGTCGCGAATGCGACCGCCTCGTCAGCCGACGGCACCACGGCGATTCGCGACAATGCCGTCGCCCGGCTGACCGGTTCCGGCGAGTTGCTCGAGAGTCGCTCGCTCTTCTCCGCACTGCGGCGAGCTGGCGGCAACGGCTCGGTCGTCGGCGCCGTCACCAAGCGACGAGGTGGCGCCCTCGACCTGCTCCACGCCAACGCCGTGCAGTGGCTTGCGGAAGCGCCCGATCTCGGCCAGCCCGCGGAGGCCCGCAAGCATCCGCACGCGCTGGTCACCATCCGCCACCAGGATCAGGTCGTGCTCTTGCGCTGGGATACGGGCGAGATCGTGTGGAGCTGGGGGCGCGGCGAGCTGATGGGGCCTCACGACGGCACGTGGCTTCCATCCGGCAACGTGCTCATCTTCGACAATGGCCTCGGACGCGGCTGGTCACGCGTCGTCGAGGTCGAGCCGCGCGCAGGGCGCATCGTGTGGGAATACCGCGCCGATCCACCCGAACGATTCTTCACGCTGAGCCGCGGCTCGAGCCAGCGGCTCCCCAATGGCAACACGCTGATCGCCGAGTCCGACCGCGGCCACGCGTTCGAGATCACCGCCGCCGGCGAGCGAGTGTGGGAATTCTGGAACCCGGCGCGAAACGAGCGCGGCGAACGGTCGTCGATCGTCCGCATGCGTCGGATCGAGCCTGCGATCGTCGAGCGCTTGCTCGCGGGACCTGCGCTGCGCATACCCTCCGGTGATTCGTAACTGAGCCGAAGGTGCCGGAGGTCCTCGCGGTCTGCCCATCCGCCATGAACGAATCCATCGATCCGAACGCTGCGCCGGCGAACGCCGAGACGCAACCGTCCCCACCGGTGAAGCCGCGGCGTCCGCGCTGGCCATGGCTGGTGTCGGCCGCGATCGTGCTGCTTGCGATCGCGGAAGCGGGGCTGCGCATCGCCGATCAGCGGCGTCCCCTCGGGGTGCTGCGTGACGGCCGCTACGAACGCCATCTCGCGACGGCACGGCCAGCTCGCTACGCCGAGGCGCGCGCCGCCGGGGTCGAGCGCGTGGTGGTGATCGCCGATGCGACGCTGGCGGGTGCGCTCGACACGGCGCTCACGTACCCGCAGGTGCTCGAACGGATTCTCACGCGTGGCGGCCACCCTGCACAGGTGCTCGACCTCAGCGTGCCGAACGTGGGGCCGAGCGACTTCCCAGCGATCCTGGTTCGCGAAGGGCTCCCTGCGGATCCGGATCGGGTGCTGGTGTGGGTGACGATGGGCGAGGACCTGGCGGAAGCGTCCGTCACCAAGCCGAGCCCGTCTCGTTCGTATTTGTTGCGCTTGCTCCGCTCGCTACGGACCATCCGGCGGGTGCCACCCACGTCTCCCGCACCGCCCACGTCGCCATCGGATGCGGAACGTCTCGGCGCCGACGAGCTCGAGCGCCGCTGGATCTTCGAGAGCACGAGCCCCCGCCTCACCGAAGCGGTGGCCCGCACGGTGGCAACGCTCACCGAGATGAAGCGGCTGACGGACGCGCGTCAGGTACGCCTCACCGTGTTGCTCGCCCCCGATCCGGCGCAGGTCGAGCCAAAGCGAAGAAACGTGCTGGCCGCCGGCGCTGCCACGACCACCGACGCCTGGAACCTCGAACGTCCGAACGAGTTGCTCACGGAAGCGCTCACGGAACACGGAATCGAGGTGCGCGACCTCACCGCGGAGCTCGCGCGCCGCGGCGGCCGGACGACGATCTACCGTCCCGACGCGATCGGCTGGAACGCGACCGGCAATCGCATGGTCGCCGGCATCGTCGCCCGCGACGTCTTCCAGATCGCACAACGCAGGCCGCGCCGTGCGCGCGGCCCGGCACCGGCGCCGGGCCCGAACCTGGCCAGCGGCCGTGTGTACGAGGGCGTCCACGAGTACACCGCGTGCGACGTCATCCGCGCCTGGGCATGGAAACCAAACCAGCCCGAGGAGACCGTCGACGTCGATGTCTTCGACGGCGACGCGCTCGTGGTCACGCAGAGCGCCGACGTCTACCGAAGGGATCTGCTCGCAGCCGGCAAGGGCGATGGCTCACACGGTTTCGAGCTGCGGACGCCGTCGCGGCTGCGCGACGGAGAACCGCACACCATTCGGCTGCGGGTATCGGGGTCGAGCTTCGATCTCACGAACACGCCCACCACGCTGTGGTGCCCCGCACCCTGAGGATGCGCGGCAGAACTGCTCTGCGACCGTCCCGGGGAGCGAGCGCCCGCCGACCTCGCCCAACTGCAGAGCCAGCCTCGAAGCCGGCACCGAAGACCGTGTCGGTGTAGAGCAACGAAGCAGGACCCTCGCGAGGTCGCCGGGAAGGCGTCACGGAGCCACGTGCCACAGACGGGCACACAGTGTGCGGCAGTCGCCCGTCGCCCAAACCTCGCACGGCCGGAAGGTGCGATCGCAGCGCAGCGCGAGCTCGGTGGCGCGACCCGCGTCCGCTGGTAGGTCCACCGCGAGCTCGCGAGGGCTACCGTCGCGAAGCTCGACCCTCCCTTCGGTGAGGCCGTCGAGCTCGGCGCGTACCGACACCGGGCGCACGGCGACATCCGGCTCGGCAGCCGAGACCCGTGCACCGAGCGCGCGCGCCCGCCGCCCATCGATCACCAGCCGTGCGTCCGGCCCGAGCCAGCGAAAGACCTCACCATCCGGCGTCCACTCTTCGGCGTAGGCGCCGTGTACCGTGATCAGTGGCGGTGAGCTCACGTTGCGCAGCAGCTGCCCCGCGGCGAGCACGAGGAAGCCAACCAGCGAGGCGCGCGCGAGCCGTGCGATCACCGAGCGTCGAGTTCGCCGCAGCTCGGGAATCGTGGCTGGGTCCGCTGCGGCCTGGCCGATTCCCTGGCCGAGGATCGCGAAGACGAGGGCGAGATGCTCGGCGACGAGCAGCGGATGGCCGACGAGCCCCATCGCCACCTCGCCCACCATGCCGAGCGCGAACGCGCGCCCGGCCCATGCCTCGGGAGCGCGTGCTCCACCCGCGACCAGCGCACGGAGCGCGATCGCCGCCATCGCCACGAATACCACCAGGGCGAGCGGCCCCGCCTCGGCGGCGATCTGCAGGAACTGGTTGTGCGCGTTCCTGAGCGGCGCCGCCTCGGGCGCGCGCAGCGTCGGCTCGACCCGCGGCATCGCCCTGTAGAGATTCCCCGGGCCAACACCCACGAACGGATGCTCCGCGGCGGCCCGCCAAGCCGCTCGCCAGAGCTCCACGCGACCGATCACGAGCCGATGGGCCTCGGGCTCGCCACGCAACACCGCGACGAAGCGGGCCACGGTCGGCTGTGACGGCAGCCGTTCGACGGGCCAGAGGCGTAACGCCAGCACCGCACCCGAGAGCGCGATCGCTGCGAGCGCCAACCGCAGGCGCGAGCCGCGCGACGCCAACCGCCGCCGCGAGTGCCACGCCGCCTGGAGCGCGAGCGCCGCGAGCACCGCACGCGAGCCCGTCATCGCCAGCACCCATGCGGCCACGGCCACGGCCACCACGGGCGCGGCGATGCGCAGAGCGGCGGGCCACCGCTGCGCCCGCCGCCGCAGCGCGGCCAACGCCACCGGCGCGGTGAGCACCACGAGCGCCGCGAAGGCGTTGGCATCGGGCGCTGTGCCATTGACGCGACGGATCGCCTGCCAGGTGCCGTCGGGAAGCCGCCTGCCGAACGGCGCCACCGCCCAGCCGGTGCAGGCCTGGAACGCACCGAGGGCGAGCGCCGCGAAGGCCAGCGCGGCGAGGGTACGCGCCAACACCGGCCTGCGTTCGCTCGCTGGCACGCTCACCGCTGCGACCGCCACCCCGACGACGCTCGCCTCGTAGAGATCGAGGAGGCGTCTCAGGCCGAAGAACGGGTGGGCCTGATCCGCGAGCCTGCCGATGCCGCGCAAGGCAGCGAGCAGATCGGCTCGGAAGGGAGCCGAGAGCACGTCGGCCTCGCGGCTGACGGCGAGCAACCACGCAGCGAGCACCATCGAGCCGTACGCCCCGAACCACCGCGCGGCTCTGTGGACGGCGCGCTCCCCGGCTGCATCGACCGCGAACGGCCGCACCACCCAACCCGCGAGCGCGATCGCCAGCCACCCGTCCATCGTCGCGGCTCCGCTCGCCCCGCCGCGCCACGCGGGGTTGCCGCTGATCGCCACGACGAACACCAACGCGCCGACTCGCAGGGGCTCGGCGGCGAACGATTCGATCGCGAAGAACGCCGCGAACGTCAGCCACCACACGGGCGGCAGTGCCGACCAGGGAAACGTGGCCGCTGCCAGCCAGACCGGCAGCGCCAGAAGCGACACCGCCATCCGCGCGCGTAGCGCAGAGCGGTGTGGCTCCAAGGAATCAGCGAGGGCCGTGGGCAGCGCTCGACTCGGCGGCGCAGCCGCGTCGAGTCTCAGGCGAGCTCGACCTCGGCCACGAAGCCCGGCACGTCGATCGCCGAGCGGGGCACCGATTCGCCGAGGCGAGCGGCGCGACGAGCGAAGATCGCGCGCCGACGTGACCACATCAGCGGCAGGTGCTTCGCGATGTCCAGATACGCCGGTAGCAGCTCGCGATCCCACGCCAGCGCGTACGCGAGGCGTACGGCCTCGAATCCGGCGACCAGCGGGAAATCACGGATCAGCCGCGACGCTCGTTCGTTCTTGAGAATCTGAAAGCAGAAATTCTTGAAGGAATGGCAGCGAATCGCCGACGGCATGGCGCGGCGCGACGCGCGGCTCTCGGGCTTCCAGCGCCGCTGGTGGATGGCCCGAGCAGCGGGCACGTAGAGCACGTCGAAGCCCAACAGGTTGGCGCGCCAACACAGATCGGTGTCCTCGCGATAGGCGAAGAAGGCCTCGTCGAAGACCTCGCCGTCCACTTCCAGCGAGCCGAGCGCAGAGACTCGCAGCATCATCGCCGCGCCACAGACCGCGAAAACCCGCTCGGTCTCGTCGTATTGTCCGCGGTCGAGCTGGAAGCTGCCACGGTCGTAGGGCCGGCGATGACGAGGCAGCGCGATTCCAGCGCTGTCGATGCGGGTACGGCACGGGCGCAAGAGCTTGCCCGACGCCAGCGCCACGCTGCGATGCGCCCGCAGCTCGTCGAGAATTCGCTCCGCGTAGTCCGGTTCGAGCTCGATGTCGGGATTGGGCAGCAGTGCGGCTTCGGGCAGGTAGGGGTCCGCGCGCCCTTCGGCCAGGAAACGGTTGGCGCCCGCGCCAAAACCGCGGTTGGGATCGAGCGACCAGCGGACCGTCGGAAAGCGCTTGGCGAGCGCCTCCGCGCGGGCGGGATCGCCGTCGGCGTCGATGACTCGAATCCAGGCGGGTGGAACGGTCTGGCGCGTCAGGCTCTCGAGGCAGGAGGCCAGGTCGTCGTAGGTCTTGTAGTTGACGACCCCTGCGACATAGCGCGTCATCAAGCCCCCGGGCGCGCTCGGAAAGTGAGCGCCTGGTGCGGTTTGGCGGATTGAAGCACAACCCGAAGATCAGGGGAAGTCCCCGCCACCAAAGGATTCTGGGCGAGGGCACCCGCGGCCACGGCGCCCCAGGGTGGCGCCTCGGCCGGCCTCCGCCAAGCTCCGAGGACATGCGGGGTGGACGGGGCGACGACGGGCTCGCCGGCTCGACGTGCGCCGCAACGTCGCTTCCGCGGCTTGCCGTACTCAGGAAACCGCGATCGTACCCCTCACCCGCCCTGGGTGCTCGACCACCCCGCGACGCCGCCGGACTCGAAGCCGCCGTCGAAGATCGGGGTGCCCGTGCGCACCGCCACGAACCCGTCGCCGACGGCACCACCCTCTTCGGCGATGACGAGGCCGCGATAAACCGTAGTGACGCTCGGCTGCACGGTCGTCGTGCCCGAGGCAGCAGGGTTGGCGAGCGACACCCCCTGATCGATCACCTCGCCGAGGAACGTGCCGCTTCCAGTGCTCCACGCGAGGCTCGAGCTTCCTCCTGCCGTAACCAAGTAGGGCGTGGCCGTGAGGGACGTCGCCGGGGAGGCCGCCGCGGACAACGTGTCCCGTAGCGTCTGCCCCGCGACCACGAGGGCGTGCTGACCGACACTGGGGCCGAGATTCAGGCCCGCGTAACCCGAGCGCGCCACGCCGTCCACGCTCGCCTGCGCTGCTCCCGTCCACGCGTAAGCAAGATCGGATTCCGGCGGCCCGGGCGGGTCACCGGCAGCGCCGCTAGCGAGTTGCGACGACGGGACCGCCCGAATGGCGCCCGCCTTGGGCGAGCTTACGGCACCCACGTTGTCGTGAGACGGCGCCTTCACCGTGCTGGTCCCGTTGGTGCGGTTGACCACGAGCGTGTTGAGGCTCGCAGCGTTCTTGGTGCCAGCCATGGAATGCAGATAATCGAACGTCGTGTCCGGATAGAACGTGTTGCCCAGGTACTGGACACCGTTGATCGGTCCGTTCGAGTAGTCACCGTCGAGGATCGTGAACGCACTCGGTCCGGTGTTGTCGCTGAAGACGCAATCGGAGACGGCACCCGTGACGTTGCGCGGTGCACCGGGTCCGCCGCCGCCGTCGGGAGCGAAGAAGATCGCGGCGCCCGAGTGGCTGTTGGTGAGCGAGTTCTCGACTAGATACGAGGAGCCGAGGGTCAGGTTCGCCCCCAGCACCCAGATCGCGCCGCCGCTCGTCCGCGCGCTGTTCACGCCGAACCAGCTCGACGAGACCGAGACGGTGCTGTCGCTGAAGAGCGCCAGCGCGCCACCTGCAGCTTCCGCTGCGGTGCTGGAGCGCGCGTCGGAATCGATGACGATGGCATCGGAGAGCGTGAGATCGGCGAGACTCGCCGCGATGGCGCCGCCGTAGCCGCCCTGGCCGGAATCGCCGAGCACGTCGCAATCGGCGAGCACCACCCCGGTGAGGGATGCCGGCGAGCGATTGCCAGCGATCCCGCCCTGCACCGGCACGCCGGTGCCGTAGGCGCGCGAGGCGTCGCCGCCGAGGAAGATGCAGCCTCCGAGGCGCCCGTTGCCCGCGCCGTCGGCGCCGCCGACGAAGAGCGCGTCGTCGATGGCGAGCGCGGCCGCGCGCCGGTTGGTGGCGCCCGAGTTGGTGCTGGGATCGTTGACGTCGTCCGAGTGAATGAACAGCGCGCCGCCGTTGCCCTGTCCGGAACCGCTCCCGACCGCCGAGTTGTGGCGAAAGATCGAGTGCTCGATCTGAGTGATGCACCGATAGCAGCTCAGTGCGCCGCCCCCTTGCGACTCGTTGTCCTCGAAGCGCGAATGGAAGACCCGCAACGTGGCCTGGTCCTCGCCGTGGAGCGCGCCGCCTTCGGTCGCGCCTGGCGCGGTGACTCCGGCTGCAGGGCTCGCGACGTTGCCGACGAACGTCGAGTTGGCGATCCACACGTCCGCCGCGGGTGTGGACACCGGATCGCTCCACGAGCCGAGTGCGTAGATGGCGCCACCCGCGTAGCCGGCCCCGTTGCCCTCGAAACGCGACTGGGTCACCCGCAGCGTCGCGTCCACCACGGCGATCGCGCCGCCGAACGCGTTCGCCTGATGGCCGGACACGTTGGTGTGGTTGTCGACGAATCGGGAGCCGTGCACGAACACCTGCGACTGCTCGTAGACGAGGATGGCGCCACCGGCGAGCTTGGCACTGTTGCCGCTCAGGAGCGCGTCGAAGAGATAGGCCTTCGATCCGAGCCCCACGGAGATCGCACCACCACCGTTGGTGCTGGTGACCGAAGCGTTCTGGAGGAAATTGCAGTCGACGAAAGTCACGGTCGCGTTGGCGAGCGTCACCCCGGCTCCGATGCCGGCCGTATTCGACCGGCCGTTGGCGAAGGTGATTCCCTCGAAGACCAGCGGCCGACCGGTGCCCGGTGTGTTCATCACCCGCAGCACGTCGGAGGTGCCACCGCCGCTCAGCACCACGTTGGCACCGGGTGCAGCGCGCACGGTGAAGCGCTTGGTCACGCCGAAGATCTTGAAGCCGCCGGAAGGGGCGGCGTAAGTGCCGCTCGCCAGTTCGATGACGCCCCCGTCTGAGACTTGGCTCACGGCGGCGGTCAAGGTGGCCGCATCGACGGGCACTTCGATCACCGCGGGCATCGCTGCGCGCGCGGCCCTGGCTGGAAACGCCAGCAAGATCGCGAGCGAGCAGGCAGCGAGGGTACGCACGGAGGTCTCCCGGACACCCGGCCCGAACCGAGCCCTGAGCTTCAATGCGACTGGCGTGCCAATCGCTTCGAGCGCCGCGGACGATGGGGCGCCTCGCCAGACGCCCATCGCTCGAGCGGGTGGACGCGCACCGCGGCGGCGTCGAAGGCCCACGCTCTGAGCGTCCGCCACCGTCCCGGATCGAGACTGCCGGTCGCGACGCGCGCGCGGAAGCCGGCGTAGCGCCAGTCACGCTTGCCCTCCCTCTTCGCCACATCCGGACGCGCCTCACGATCGATCGTGAGCGCGAATGCCACCGGACGCCCGGCGTCGTCGTCGAAGCTGAGCAGCACGCCGTCCGCGGGCGAACCGCGATCCCGCAACACCGCCCACCCCGTCACGACGGTCGACCCGTCGGGCTCGTCCGCCACGCTTTCCAGGTACCCGCTCGCTGCCGTTGCGGGAGACGCGACGAGTCGATCGAGATGAGGATCGTCACGCCGCGGCGGGGACAGGTAATTCATGCGCGATAGCCGCCGCGCCACCCGCGTGAATACCTCCACCTCTGGATAGAGGCGCACCTTGATGCTGTGTGGATCGGCGAAGAGCCCGCTCCACTGAAGGACCGCCGACGCTTCCAGGCGCCGCGTGTGGGCGGCACGAAATGCGTCCAACGAGCCGAACGAGGTGTGGCCGGCCGCGAGCGTGATGGCCGCCAGCGCCAGCCACCCGGGCCACGCTGCACGCACCCGCGGCGCGAGCTCGCCGGGGGTGCGTTCGTTCCTCACGCCCAACGAGAAGACGAGCGCGATCGGCAAGTAGATCGAGAACGTCGTGTAACGCGACTCGAGCGCTTGCTCGACACCGAACCCGAGCCTTCCGGCGGTGGTGAGCGCCGCGGAAGCCAGCGGATAGGCC
>CAYVDO010000236.1:12331-12606 GCA_964450125.1 uncultured bacterium | reverse complement strand
CTGCCGCGGCGGCAACGCACCGAGCGTGGCGAGCGCCGCAGGCAGCTCACCCCCACCACCGACGTGGCTGCGATACTCGAGCCACGAGGCCACCTGGGGAGATCCCAGTGCGACGCCGAGCACCACCAGCGCGAGCCAGCAGATCGCGAAGGTCATCCAGGAAGGTGCTTCGTCCGAGGTTCCTGCACTCGAGCTGCGACGCGCCACCGCGTACACGAACGACGCCAGCAACGCTTGAGCCGTCGCGAACGGCTGTCCCGCCAGAATCGAGAAGC
>CAYVDO010000236.1:0-12321 GCA_964450125.1 uncultured bacterium | reverse complement strand
GCCCACGACGGCAGCGCCGCCGAACACCGCGCGAGCACGGCCGCGCGTTGCGATCCCCTCGCTCGCGAGCCAGAGCCACGGGATCCACGCCCACGCGAAAGTCTGCGCGCGGCCTCCCAAGAGCACGGAACCCACGATGGGCCCGGACACCAGCGCCGCGCTGCCGGCGAAGAGCTGCGCTCCGAAACCTGCGCCCAGGCGTCGTACGAAGGCTGCCGAGCCAGCAGTCAGCAGCCACAGGTGCGCGATCAGCACCACGTCCATGGCCGTGCCGTGCGGGAACAAGAGATGCGGGACCGCCAGCGGATAGAAGACGCCAGTGGTGCCTTGGGCGGGAAACGGAAAGCCCGCGCCAACGTGGCTGTTCCACAGAGCCGAGCGCCCCGCGGCGTAGCGCTCCCACACCCACGATTCCCAGAAGTAATGCTCTCCCGCGGTATCCCAGCCGAAGATCATCCCGCCCCATTCGAGCGCCGGTGCCAGGAACGCGAGCACGATCGCGTCTGCGGCGAGCGTCATGGCGCGCCGCCGCGGCTAGAAAGCGCACACGCAGCGCCATCCGCGAGCTCCGAGTCATGGGCTCGTCGCGCATGGTCACGGCTCGAGCCTGAGCGTGAAGGCCGACGGCGGCGCCACGACACGCACGAACGGCACCGGGTCGTCTCCGATCCACACCGGTTCCACCGTGCCGCTGGGAGCGGCGACCATTCCGTCTGCCCAGTGGTAGCGCAACACGACCTCGCCCCGCGGCGCCGCGACGTCCGCGACCGCGAGCTCGCCCCAGCGTGCCGTGACGCGGCCGTGCCCTTCCTCGAAGCTCGACGCGTCGCGCATCACCTCGTAGAGGCGGAAGCGACCGCGCTCGCCGATGGCGCGCACGGCGGGTGCGAGCGCGTCGAGCGCCGCGCGGCTCTCGGCGTGCCACGCCGCGATGCCGGTGACGTCGTAGAGCTCGAGGTCCCGCAGCAGTCGCGCTGGCGCGAGCTCTGCGAGCCGGCTTCCGAACGCTTCGCCAGCCGTGAAGCTCGCGAACCGATGTGGCAAGCGCAGCCACGGCGAGGGACCACCGATCAGCTCGCGGCCCGTCTCGAGGGCGAGCGGTCCGAGGGCATAGCTGCCGTCGTACGGGCCAGGGTCCGCGCTGCCGATCCACGCGTCCTCGATCATGAGCCGGCCGCGGGCGGGAGCGTCGTTCTTCACCCACCCGAGGAGCGCTTGGTAGCTCGCCGGCGGCACGTCGCTGGGTTGCGCACGCGCCACGAAAGTCGCGAAGCTCGGCAGGCGGGCCACTGCGATCACGGCCAGCCCACTCACGATCGCCGCCCACCTGCGGCGACGTTTCGAAGCCCTCCACGACGGCTCACGCCAAGCAGCGATCGCCATCGTCGCCGGCGCCAACCAGAGGAGCCTGTACGCCACCACGTAGCGAAACGGCTCGAACGCAGCCACCGCAGGAATCCACGAGCCATAAAACGCCACGAATCCGCACCAAGCGAGGGTCGCTGCGAGCACCGCCGCCAGTCGCCGGTCGCGGCTACGCACCAAACCCAACACCCCCAGAAGCAGCACCGCGTTCCGTGCGATCCAACTTCCCCACAGCGGACGACCCAGCTCGAGGCCCGCGTCGAAGCCATCGAATCCCGCGACCGGCGTCACGATCTCGCGGATTGGCCGCAGCCAATCGTGCTGCATCCAGAGCGGCCACGGCACCGGGCTGCGCCAGTGGGAGAATCGCAGCATGGGTACCAACCACGGGCCATCGACGACCAACGCGCTCGCCACCCCGGCCACGAGCAGCGTCACGGCACGGCGCCGGTGGCTGCGACCAAAGCAGAGGAGCATCACGGCGATCGGCACGGGCAACAACAACACCGCGCCTTTGTGCACCAGCAAGCCGAGCGCGGTTGCTGCGGCGAACGCCACCGCCGCGAGCGCAGCCCCCCGCGTCAGGTACGCGTACGCCGACGCCAGCGCGACCAGCAGCCACACGCTCACGTAGCCACCCACGATCGGGCCAGCGGCACGGAAGAGCTCGAGCTCCGAGGTGGCGAGCAATCCCAGCCCCGCACACGTACCGAGCAGCGATGAGCCGCGTCCCAGCCCGAACGCACGCAAGGACGCACCCAAGAGCAGCGGGATCGACGCCCAGCAACCCACCACACCGAAGCGCACCCATTGCCCGGATGTCACGGCGGGCAGCAAGCGCGCGGCGTAGAGATGCGAGACCAGGTTGTGCTCCAGGAACGCATACGGATACCCAGCGGCGAAATGCGGTTCGTAGCCCCAGACGCGTCCCGTGGTCGCGTAAATGCGGCGTCCCGCCTCGATCAGCTCCGCAGAGATCGCGTACTCGACCGTCCAGCTCGTCGCCGGCGACGTGAGATGGTCGGCGTAGGGCAATGCAGCCCGCGTTCCCACGACCAGCGTCAGGAGCGCGAGGTGAACGAGCCACGCCTCGCGCGAGAGCGGCGGCACGACGATGGGCTCACGTTGCATGGCGGTGGCTGGCACCTCCGCGACGAGGCACGCCGGCGCAACGGTAGGAAAGCCGCGTCGCTCGCGGCAAGTCACGGGGAGGCTGATGGAGATTCGCATTCGACGTTGCCGCGGCGCAGCGAGGTCGAGGGCCGCGTGCGTTCTCCCACCGGATCACGTTAAGAAGCTCCCGCTGCGCGGCACTGCGTCGCGTCTTCGCCCCAGCAACTGACTCGCGTGTCGCGATCCTCGTCCGCACCCGTATCGATCCGCGTCCTGGCGGCGCTCGCGCCGGGATTGCTGCCCGTGCTGCTGCTCGGGCCTGCGCTCGTGCGCGGCGAGCTGATCTACGGGTTCGACACGCTGGGCGAGCTCCATCCGTGGTGGACCTGGGCGTGGCGCGAGATCGCCCACGGCGTGTGGCCGCACTGGAATCCCTTCGTGCTGTGCGGCTTGCCGTTTCACGGCTTGGCGGTGGTCTCGCTCGCGTATCCGGCCTCGCTCGCGAACCTGGTGCTCGACACGCCGCGCGTGATCACGGCCTGGTGGCTCGTGCACTTGGCGCTGGCGGGCTGCTGGACGCAGCGCTTCGCCCGCGCTCTCGGGCTGAGCCTCGGGGCCTCCGCCCTCGCTGGCATCACGTTTGGTGCGTCCGAGGCGCTGGTGAGCCGTATCGCCGCCGGGGAGCTGCCACAGCTCGCGGTGGTCACGTGGGTACCCGCGCTCTTGTGGGTGCTGGAGTCCGGCATCCGTGCCGGCCGCCCGAGCACGCTGCTTGCGGGCGCGGTGCCGATCGCGCTGATGTTGCTCGCGGGACACCTCCAGTACGTCGCGTACGGCTCGCTTCTCGTCGGCGGCTACGTGAGCGCGCGGCTCGTGGGCGATCGCGAGCGGCGCGGCGAGCTACGGCTCTGGCTCGCCCTGGCCGGTGTCTGGCTTGTCGGCCTCGCTCTCGCCGCGCACCAGGTCTTGCCCACCCTCGACGCCCTCGCCGGCTCGCATCGCGCCTGGGGTCTCGCCGCGCCGCAGGACCGCGGCATCCTGCTGACGCCCCGCAGCCTGAGCCGCTGGGTGACACCGGATCTGCTCGGCAACGAATACCGAGGCGGATACGTCGGCGACACCGTCGCGGGGCAGGTCCCGCTCTACATCGGGGTGTTGCCGCTGTTCCTCGTCGCGACGGCCCTCGGGCTGGGCGCGCGCCACGCGTGGAGGTTGGGAATCCTCGCGGCGGCGGGCGTGGCCTTCGCGTTCGGATCGCGACTGCCAATCGCGCCGCTCCTCGAATGGCTCGTGCCGCCGCTCACGGGGTTTCGCATTCCCAGCCGCATGCTGGTGCTTGCGGCGCTGCCGCTGGCCGTGCTCGCCGGCCTCGGCGTCGACGCGGTGTTGGAGCCCGCGGCGGAAGGCCGACGGCGCAGGATCGTGGCGGCGATCCTCGCGGTCCTCGCTGCCGCCACGGTCGCCAGCCTCGCCGCGTTCGCGAACACGGGCCAACTCGGCGAACCGCTGTGGCGGGCCTGGATTCCGGAGGTGGCGCTGAGTCGCTCACCGGAAGTACTGGCCGCCGCCCGCGGTGTTGCTCGCGTGAGCGCGTTTCGCGCCTGCGCAATCGTCCTCGCGAGCGCAACGATCGGGGCCTGGCTCTTTCGCGCGGCCAGTGACACGTCGAAGCGGGCTGCAACCGTGGCCGCGCTGGCGCTGACCAGCTTCGACCTCGCCACCCAGGCGCGCGCATGGATCCGCGTCGTCTCACCGGAGGTTGCGCGCATGGCCGCGATCGTCGAGCCCCTGGCGGCGTCTTTAGCGAGCTCCGCGAAGGCCACCCCCGGCGCCCGCGTCCTCGCCCGCGTGTCCCTTCGCAGCCAGCCCATCCCCACGTCGTTTCTCGCGAGCTACGGAGTGAGCGACGAGCCCGGCGAGATCGTGCCCAACTGGCTCGCGGCGCACGACGTGCGCACCGTCACCGGCGAGATCGGGCTGATTCCTGCGCGGACCGTGCTCTTCACGGGGAACGCGGGGCGCTATCGCCTCGCCGACGTCGAGCCCACCTCGCGCCTCGATCTGCTCGGGGTCACTCGGATCGCCACCGATCCGGAAGCGCGAGCGCTCGCCGTCGAGCAACGCGACAGCGCGTTGCCTTTGGCCTTCCTCGCGGAGCGGGTGGACCGTGTCGCAAACCCTCGCGACGCTGAACGAAAAGTCGACGAGGCGCCTGGAGGCTCGCTCGACCCGCGCCGCATCGCGGTCGTCGAGTCCGCGACGCCTCTCGGCGCGCTCGAGCACCCGCGCGAGCTCGGTCGCCCTGGCGAGGCGCGAGTGCTCATCCTCGGAACCCAAGACCTCGCCATCGCCGTCGACGCCGAGCGTCCGACGCTCCTCGTCGTCCTCGATCCCTACGATCCGCGCTGGGAGGCGACGATCGACGGCTCGCCGGCTCCGCTCTACCCCACGCAGCTCATGTTTCGTGGCGTGCCGGTAGCCGCCGGTCACCACCTGGTTCGCCTGCGCTACGTGCCGCGTCCGTTTCAGGTGGGCGTGGCGATCACGACGATCACGGCGACGCTGACGCTGGTGGGCAGCGTGTGGCGGCGGCGCGGGCGACGCGCGGAAGCCAGGTCGTGAATCCAACCATCCAATGCACATCCCGCCCACCCGAGTGCCGCGCGCATCTCGATCCAGAGCGATCCACGAGCCGACCGCAACATCCCGCCGCGCCGAGAGCGGCAGAAGTCGGCGATCACGGTCGCAGCATTCGGCGCCACCCTTTCTTCCCGAAGATGCGGCCGCTAGCTTGCGCCGGCTCGCGCGTCATGCGTGCGCGGCGGCGACACGAGAGAGCGAGAGGGGCATCATGAACGACGGCAACGTGGGACGAAACGACCCGTGCCCGTGCGGCTCGGGCAAGAAGTACAAGAAGTGCTGCATGAGCCGCGACGACGAGGCGCGACGACTGGCGATGAAGGCGCACGAGCACGCCCACGTCTGCGACGATCCGAGCCATCACCACGGCGATCACGAGCACGACGATCTCGCCGAGCACGAGCACGACGAATTCTGCGACCACGATCACGGCGACGACGATCCGCACGACGAGGGCTTCGACGAGTCCGAGCCCGACGAAGACCGCGATCCGGATCCCGTCTGGGAGGCGATGGAAGATCAACCGCTGGATCGCCAGGTCGAGCTCGTCGTCGAGCGCGTGAAGGGGCCGGCGCCGCTTCACCCCGACGACTGGCTCGAGCTTCTCGAAGTGCTCGGAATCGAGCTCTTGCGCGAGCGACGCCCCGCCGACCTCGATCGCCTCCTCGATGCCGCCCGCGAGCACCAGCCTGCCCTCGCCGCGGAGCTGGGAACCTTCGATCGCACGCTGCGCGCGTGGGCCTCGCTGCAACGCGCGGGCGACGAGACGCCGCTCCTCGACGCTGCCGCCCATGCCACCGAGGACGCCGACGAGCTGATTCGGCTTCTCGACGGTTTCCGCTATCACGGTCGTCTGGCGTTGGTCGAGCGCGCCCTCGCCGCCGCGCTCGAAAAGGCGGTGGAGGACGATCCCGAGTCACCGCTCGTGCTCGAGTTGCGCGAGATCGCCGCCCAGGTGGCGATCGCAGCTGCCCTCGACGCCAACCCGGAGCTCGACGCCTGCGGGCCAGAGCTGGCAGCTCGCCTCGCCCAGTTCGGCGACGTCGACACGGAGTTCCTCGCCGAGCTGATTCGCCGGCGCACGGGCCGTGGCGTCGAGCCGCTCGCTCTCGCGGATCTCCTCGCGGTGACCAACGTCGAAGAAGCCGAGCAGGCCACCTTCCTCCTCTCCCTCGAGTTCTGCGGCGAGCTGGTGCGCGCCCACGGCTGGACACGGGCACGCGCCGAGATGGCCCGTGCAGAGATCACCGGCTACCTGACCGAACGGATGCTCGAGCTGGTTGGCTCGCGATCCCGGGGCGCCAAGCACGCCTTGCGAGGCGTGCCGAAGCGCGCCGGCTATCTGATCCCCGACAAGAGCAGCATGGAGCGCTACCTGGAGGTGAGCGCCGATCCGGTGACGGGATCGCTACACTGCGCGGCGGCGCTGATCATCGCGATTCCCGCCTGGCTCGGGCTTCTCGCGCAGCGCTCGGTGATCGACGCCGACGAGGCGAGCACCCTGGAGGCCGAGCTGCGCGAAGTCGCGTCCCTCGAGCTGCCCGCGCACGGGCTCTTCTGCGAGGACCCGGCACTTCTCGCCGATCTCGACGCGGCGCTCGTTCGCTGAACGGCGATCGCGTCACGCCGTTTGCGAGGGTACGTGCCGAGCCTCGATACTGAGCCACCGCCCGATTTCGCGGTCGCGCCCGAGCCACTGGCTTCATGAACGTCCGCACCGCCGCCGCGCTGGCGCTGCCCTTCGCCGGCGCCCGTTACCTCAAGACGCGCACCCCGTTGGTGGTGGGCATTCAGCTCACGCTGCGCTGCAACTTCCGCTGCGACTATTGCACCCGCACCAGCGACCAGCGCATCGAGCTCCCACTCGAGCTGGTGCGCGAGCTGCTCCACGAGATCACACGCCTGGGTGGTCGCAAGGTGGTGCTCACCGGCGGCGAGCCACTGCTCTACCCGGGAGTCGAGGAGCTGGCCGAGCTCGGGAACGAGCTCGGGCTCTCGGTCAGCCTCAACACCAACGGCACGTTTCTCGAGCGCCACTCCGGCATCCTGCGCTGGATCACCGATCTCACCACGAGCCTCGACGGTGGCCGGGAGGCCCACGACGCCGTGCGCGGCACCGGCTCGTTCGACAAGGTGGTCGCGAGCCTCAGGCTTGCGCGGCAGCACGGGCTCAAGCGCCGCGTGACCGTGGTGCTGCACCGCAACAGCCTCTCGTCGTTGGACGAGCTGCTCGCGATCGGCGCCCGCGAGGACGTACCCATCACCTTCCAGCCGGTCTTCGATCCTCCCGAGGATCGCAGCGACGTCTATCCCGACGTCGAGGCCTATCGCGGGGCGATCGACAGGTTGCTAGCCGCCAAACGCGATGGCGCCCGACACGTGGTCGCCAACTCGATCGAAGGCTTGCGCTACCTCCGCGACTGGCCGGATCTCGCGTGGTCGCGGTGCGCCGGCGGGTTTCTCTTCTGCCGCGTGCAGGTCGACGGCGACGTCGTGATCTGCGCGGAGAACAAGCAGAGCCCTCCGGGCGGCAACGTGCTGCGCGACGGCGCAGCAGCGTTCGGCGCCGCGTTCCGTGCCCTCGACGTGCTGCGCTGCGGCACCTGCCCCTGCGCGAACCACGTCGAGATCAATCAGGCGTTCGCGCCCCACCTCGGCGCCGCGCTCAACCTCGCCCGGCTGGTGTGATCCAGGCCGCACCACCAAGACGCTGCCGCGCGCGCCACGACGTCGGCTAGAATCGCGGCGCCGCATCGCAACGCATTCGGGAGCGCACGTGATCGGAAACCTGATCGGGTTCGTGCTGGTCTTCGGCGTCGTGGCAGCCGTGGGGTGGATCACGCGCAGCGTGATCGCGGCGCTCGCGGGCGGCGTCGCGCTAGCCGTTCTCGTGCTCTCGTCCGTGGTGGTCCAGCTCGGCTCGGACCTGGGCTCGATCCTCGACTACGCAGCAGAGCCCAAGGCGCCGGTGCTGGTGGTGTTCAGCGACGGCTCGACCGCCGTCGCCGGGCTGTGGGTCAAGATTCGCGAGATGCGCGCGACCTCCGAGCTCATGACCCAGCTCGCCAGCCCCGACCCCGCGATCCGCATCAAGGCCCGTGACACGATGGTCCAGCGCTTCGCGCCCGATCTCGTGGAGCAGAACGTCGACGGTCCGCCGCCCCCGGCTCTGGTTCATCGGCTCGTCGCATCGGGCTTGGAATCGTTCGATCCGCCAGCCCTCAAACGTCTCGCGGATCGCATCCGCGAGCACGGCTGGACGGAGGCAGCGAAGGGTTCGTTCCGTTTGATCCGCATCGACATCAGCGGCGCAAGGGCGGTGCTGAAGGACCATCCCGCGGTGCCATTCACCGTGCCAACCGCCACCGGCCCCGTCGTCGCGCAGATCAAGCCGGAGTTCGTCCTCGACTGCGTCGTCGCCCCGGACTGTTACGACCGTCTCATGGCGGCCGTCCGCGATCCCGATCGTGCGGTGACCCAGGTGGGCGAGACGCAGGCCCTGTCTCAGGTCCTGGCCGAGCACCCCGAGCTCGCCCGACAGCTCGAGACGGAGGCGTCGTACATCCCGCCAGGCGGTTACGCCAACGCAGCGAGCAGCGTCATGGTGCTGGCGCTCGCTGGCAGGACTGTGGCGGACACCGGGCTCGCCGCGCTCGAGCCGTTGCTCGCCATCCAGCCCGTCGAGATCTTTCCGAAAACGCCAATCTCGCGCCTGCTCGATCGCACGCTGGCGCTCGCGACCAAGGGCCCGATCGCCAAGCTGCTGCAGAGCGTGGTCCTGGAACGCATCAAGAAGCTCGCATCCTGAAGAGCGAGCCGATTGCGTTCCGCGCGCGCGTTCTCGACGACCCCCGCGCGAAACGGGTGGCGTCACCGCGCGAGGGCGCGCTGACGCAGGTGGTGATCGGCGAGCACCAGCAGCACCGACGCTTCCACCAGCGGCACCGCGCGCGGCAGCACACAGGGATCGTGGCGGCCCCGGGCTGAGAGGATGCGACGGCGTCCCTGGACGTCGACGCTCTGCTGCGGCTTGCGAATCGTGGCGGTGGGCTTGAAGACGACGCGGCAGACGATGGGCTCGCCGTTCGAGATGCCGCCCTGGATCCCACCCGAAAGATTCGTCTTGGTCCGCACGCGTCCCTTGCGCATCACGAAGGGGTCGTTGTGCTCGCTGCCCTGCATGCCCAGCGAGCCGAATCCACTGCCGATCTCGAATCCCTTCGAGGCCGGAAGCGACATCAACGCCTTCGCCAGATCCGCTTCCAGCTTGTCGAAGACCGGCTCGCCGAGCCCCGCGGGAACCCCCCGCGCAATCACCTCGACCACGCCGCCGATCGAGTCCCCGTCCCGACGGACCTCGTCGATGAGCTCGATCATGCGCGCCGCCGCGGCTTCGTCGGGACAGCGCACGGGCGTGCGCTCCACCTGCGCAAGCCGTACTCGGCCGGGATCGATCGCGGCGTGGATCGTTCCCACCTGGGTCACGTACGCCACCACCTCGATACCGGCATCGACGTGGAGCAGCTTGCGTGCGACTGCACCCGCCGCCACCCGTGCGGCGGTCTCGCGGGCGCTGGCGCGGCCGCCGCCGCGCGGCTCGCGGATTCCGTACTTGGCGTCGTACGTGTAGTCGGCGTGCGACGGGCGGTAGATCTCCTCCATCTCCTCGTAGTCACGCCCGCGTGCGTCCAGGTTGCGGATCGACATGCCGATGGGCGTGCCGAGGGTGAGCCCGTCGCGTGACAGGCCGGAGAGGATCTCCACCTGGTCGGGCTCGCCGCGCGGCGTGGTGAGGCGGCTCTGGCCCGGCCGTCGACGGTCGAGATCGCGCTGAATCTCGGCGGCGGCGATCGGCAGCCGCGGCGGACAGCCGTCGACGATCACGCCCAGCGCGGGGCCGTGGCTCTCGCCGAAGGTGGTGACGCGAAAGAGCGTTCCCGTCGAGCTGCTCATGGCGACCGAAGTGTAGCCTGTGTGCTCCGCAGCGACTGGAGCCGCGTCACGCGGGTGGCGCGGCCTCGAGCACGAGCGCGCGGGCAGCCTCGCGATCGACCACGAGCTCGACGAGGCCGGGGTGCCACTGGAGAAACGAGGCCGGGCAATCCGGCGACACCTCACCATGAAACGCCCGTGCGAGCGGCACCGCCTTGGACGCGCCCCACGCGACCAGAAGCACGTGGCGCGTTTCCAGGATGGTCGCGACTCCCATCGTCACCGCCTCACGCGGCATCGGTCCCAACCCGCCAAAGGCTGGCGCGTTCTCCTGCAACGTCTCCGACGCGAGCGAGACGCGCCGCGTGCGGCTCGACACCGCGGAGCCCGGCTCGTTGAACGCGACGTGACCGTTGACACCGATTCCCAGCAACTGAAGATCGATGCCGCCGGCGGATCGGATCGCCGCTTCGAAGTGCTCGAAGCTCGCGACACCGTCACGCGTCGACGCCTCTGGGAAATGGCACGACGCCGCGGGAATCCCCGCCGGCTCGAAGAGGTGCTGGCGCATGAAGCGGCGGAAGCTCGCCGGGTGATCGGGCCCGATGCCCACGTACTCGTCGAGATTGAAGGTCACGAGCTGGCGTGCGTCGAGCTCGTGGCGGCGAAACACCTCGACCAGCGCCGCGTAGATGGGCGCCACCGAGCGACCCGTGGCTAGTCCCAAGACGGGTGCTCGCCCGTGCACGGCGTGCAGCACGTCCGCGATGCGCTGCGCGGCGAACCTACCGCCCGCGTGGACGTCCGAGGCTACGGCGACCGCGATCGACTTCCCCGCCGCGCACGGAAGCGTGCGGCGGCAAACACCCTCGTTCATGCGCTCGTGCGCCGCGGACGAGAGCGCGAGCCGCGATCAGCTCGCGGCGGCGGCCACCGTGACGGGAACGGTCGTCGACAGGCCATCGTGTCCGATACGGATGGTGGCACTACCCGCTGCGACGGCCGTGACCAGCCCACTCGCATCGACCGTCACGATGGAAGTGTCACTCGACGCATAAAGCGTGCTGGCGTCGCCGGTGACGTCCTCGCTGCTGCCATCCGAGAGTTGCGCGGCGACGGTGAGGGTGGCGGTGCCACCCGCCGTCAGACTCAACGTGAGCGGGCTCGCCGAGATCGATTCCAGCGTCACCGGCACCGACACCGAGAAGATCACCTGGTCCGTATCCTCGAAGCCCGAGTCCGAGAGGTAGTAGACCGACAGCACGTGGTCTCCGGTCGTGACGCCGGAGACGACTCCCGCCGCCTGGTCGTTGGTCACGAAGAATCCGCGCGAGACGTCCGAGCCATCGAGCACCACCTCGAAGGTCCGCGCCGGCGCGCTGAAGGTCACGCGCGTCACGAAGCTCGAATCGGTGATGGTCTCGCCGTCCGCGGGCGAAACGATCGTGACCTCCGGCCCGCAACCTGCCAGCGAGAGGAGCAACCACCACGCTGCCAATCGCCTGCGCTTTCGTGTCGTCATCCGCCTGCTCCGGGGTGAGTCGGGGTCACGGTTGGCACGGTACCATCGATCGAAGGGGCCATCAAGTGATCGACTTGATGGCCCCATGCACGCGCTGAACACTCATCCGATCGCTGGAAGCTCGAGCCCATTGAAGAAAAATGCCACCTCGACAGCAGCCGTCTCCGGCGCATCCGAGCCGTGCACGGCGTTCTGCTCGATGTTGGTTGCATAGAGCTTGCGAATGGTTCCGTCGGCCGCCTTCGCCGGATCGGTGGATCCCATGAGTTCGCGGTTCCGAGCGATCGCGTTTTCTCCCTCGAGCACGCTCACGACCACGGGGCCAGACGTCATGAACGCGCACAGGCTGCCATAGAACGGCCGCGCTTCGTGCACCGCGTAGAACGCCCGTGCCTGATCGAGCGTGAGCTGGATGCGCTTGGTGGCGGCGATGGTGAGCCCCGCGTCCTCGAACTTCGAGAGGATCGCGCCGATCTTGTTCTTGGCCACGGCGTCCGGCTTGATGATGGAGAGGGTACGTTCTTTCATGGGCTCCTCGCGAATGGGAACGGACCGCTGTTTCCCGCGCGGCGCGTTCGGCTGTTGGAAAATCCGTCGAGATTAGCGCGCTCGTGATTCGATGGCTTGGGGGCGCGTGCGTACGTCGATTGGTCCATCCGTTGCGCCGCGGCGGGTCCGGGCCCAGAGCCGGGCGTACTCGCGAAGTGCCGCGGCGATCACCCGTGGATCGCCACCCGTCGGCCTCCCCC
>CAYVDO010000235.1:0-12648 GCA_964450125.1 uncultured bacterium | reverse complement strand
TACCCATGGCGCGCGTCCCTCGCGACGTCGTGACGATGAACTCGCGTGCCACCTATCGAGACCTCGATCGTGGCGTGACCCGAGAGGTGGAGCTGGTCTTTCCGAAGGAAGCCGTGTTCGAGCAGGGGCGAGTTTCCGTGCTCGCCCCCATCGGATGCGCACTCCTCGGGCTCGCCGTCGGCCAGGTGATCGAATGGCCGCTGCCGGGCGGTCGAGTGGGGCGCTTCCAGCTCACCTCGGTGCGCCAGCCCGCGGCGTTCGCCGGCGAGCGAGGTGGCCGAGCATGAACACGACCAAGCAGCTCCACGAGCTCGGCCAAAGTCTGTGGCTGGACAACATCACCCGCGGGATCCTCGATGACGGCACCCTGCGCGGTTACATCGACGACCTCTCGATCACGGGTCTGACCTCGAATCCAACCATCTTCGATCAGGCGATCGCGCACACGGCCGCATACGACGAGAGCGTCCGGGCGAAGGCGAGCGCGGGAGCATCCGGCGAAGCGCTCTTCGTGGAGGTGGCGCTCGAAGACTTGCGCCGGGCGGCGGACCTGTTCCGCCCGACCTTCGACGCCACCGACGGTGTGGACGGCTGGGTGTCGATGGAGATCTCGCCGCTGCTGGCCGACGACGGGCCAGGCAGCATCGAGGCGGCGGCGCGAATCTACAAGCAGGCCGACCGGCCGAACCTCTTCGTCAAGATCCCCGGCACTCCGGGGGGCATCCCGGCGATCGAGGAATCGATCTTCGCCGGAGTGCCGATCAACGTGACGCTGCTCTTTTCGCGGGAGCAGTATCTCGCGGCCGCCGAGGCCTATCTCCGCGGCATCGAGCGCCGCCTCGCCGCCGGGCGCGATCCGCGCGTCGCTTCCGCCGCCTCTCTGTTCGTGAGCCGCTGGGACAAGGCGGTGAGTGGCGAGGTGCCGGCCCACCTGCGCAACCGCCTGGGGATCGTGATCGCGGCGCGCGCCTACCGTGCCTATCGCGAGCTCTTGGTCTCGCCACGATGGCGCAAGCTCGCCGCCGCCGGCGCACGGCCGCAGCGCCTGCTTTGGGCCAGCACCGGAACCAAGGATCCCGAGGCGTCGGAGACCCTGTACATCGAAGCCCTGGCAGCGCCCGACACCATCTCGACGATCCCGGCCAAGACACTGCGCGCCTTCGCCGCGTACGGCCGGCTACGCGGCCCCATGGCCGTCGACGGTGGCGATGCCGAAGTGGTGCTGGAACGTTTCGCCGAGGCCGGAATCGACGTCGACACACTCGCGACCCAGTTGCAACGCGACGGCGCTCACGCGTTCGTGAAGTCGTGGAGCGCGCTGCTCGAGCGCATTGCCAACAAGAGCGCGACGCTCGGGTCGCCGGAGGCGACATGACATCTGCTGAGTCCGCATTCCTCGCCGTCCTTCTCGTCGGACTTTTCGTGGCCCTGGTGTATCAGCGACGGGCGTACTGGGCATGGATCCTGGCGCTAGGCGGGGCCTTGGCCGGTTGGGCGGCAACGGGTGTCTCCTCGCCCCCACTCTTTTGCGCGGCCGCCGGCGCCTTCGTCGCCACCGCTGCCGTCTTCGGCCTGCGGCCCCTCCGTGAGCGTCTCGTGACGTCCTGGATCATGCGACTCATGGGGCCCATGCTGCCGCGAATGGGCGACACCGAACGCATCGCCCTCGATGCCGGGACCGTGTGGTGGGACAGGGATCTCTTCTCGGGCGATCCAAATTGGAGGAGGCTCCTGGATTTCGAGACGCGATCGCTTTCCGAGAACGAGCGCGCCTTTCTCGACGGGCCGGTACACGAGCTGTGCGACATGCTGGACGATTGGAAGATCGCCCAAGCTGGCGATCTTCCTCCCGAGGTGTGGGAGTTCATCAAGCGCCACCGGTTCTTCGGCATGGTCATCCCGGTGGAGTACGGCGGGCTCGGCTTCTCGGCGATCGCGCATTCGGCAGTGGTGGTCAAGCTCGCGAGCCGCAGCGTGACCGCCGCAGTGACGGTGATGGTCCCGAACTCACTGGGCCCCGCCGAGCTTCTTCTCCGGTACGGGACCGACGAGCAGAAGCGCCGGCACCTGCCTCGGCTTGCCTCCGGCGAGGAGATCCCGTGCTTCGCGCTGACGGGTCCCGAGGCAGGGAGCGATGCGGCGGCCACACAGAGCGAGGGCGTCGTCTGCAGGGGTGTTTTCGAAGGGCGAGAGGTTCTCGGCATGCGCCTCAACTGGCGCAAGCGTTACATCACTCTGGGTCCGGTCTCGACGCTCATCGGCCTCGCCTTCCACATGAAGGATCCCGAACACCTTCTGGGCCAGACCGAGGACCTGGGGATCACCTGCGCTCTCGTCCCCTCGCATCTTCCTGGGATCGAGATCGGCAAGCGCCATGACCCGATGGGCATCCCCTTCCAAAACGGTCCCAACAGCGGGCGCGACGTCTTCGTACCCATCGATTTCATCTTTGGGGGGCGCGCGGGCGCCGGCCAGGGGTGGCGGATGCTGATGGAGAGCCTTGCCGCCGGTCGGTCGATCTCTCTGCCCGCGCTCTCGGTCGGCGCCGCCCAGCTCGCCGCACGCGTCGTCGGAGCCTATGCCACGGTGCGAGAGCAGTTCGACACGCCCATCGGCCGCTTCGAAGGCATCGAGGAGCCATTGGCCAGGATCGGCGGGATGACCTATCTCATGAGCGCCGCGCGCACCCTCACCGCCGGCGCAGTGGACGCGGGTGAGCGGCCCGCCGTGCTCTCCGCGATCGTGAAGTGTTATCTGACCGACGCGATGCGATCGGTCGTGAACGATGCCATGGACATCCGCGCGGGAGCGGGGGTCTGTCGCGGGCCGCGGAACATCCTGGCCCGCGCCTACGCGGCCGCGCCGATCGGAATCACGGTGGAGGGGGCAAACATACTGACCCGCTCGATGATCATCTATGGCCAGGGTGCCATCCGCTGTCATCCCCACGTTCGCGACGAGATGATGGCGGTGGCCGCGTCGGACCTGCGGCGCTTTGACCGCGCGTTCTTTTCACACGTCAGCTTCGTGGCCTCGAACGCAGCGCGCGCCTTCCTCCTCGGCCTCACGGGCGGACGGCTGGCGCGTCCCGCGGTGAGCGGACCCCTCCGGGACCTCTTGCGCCAGCTCACCCGAATGAGCGCAGCCTTCGCGCTGGTTTCCGACGCGGCCATGGCCATCCTGGGCGGCCGCCTCAAACGCCGAGAGAAGCTGAGCGGCCGGCTGGCCGACGCACTGGTGTGGCTTTACCTCGCCTCCGCGGCGGTAAAGCGGTTCCACGACGAGGGGAGTCGCGCGCAGGATCTGTGTCTCGTCGAGTGGAGCTGCCGACACGCCCTGCATCAAATCCAGTCGGCGCTCGTCGGCATCCTCGAGAATTTCCCGAGCCGACTCACCGCCCTCGCCCTCAAGGCGCTCGTCTTCCCGCTCGGGGCTCGCTACCGTCCGCCCAGCGACGCTCTGGGTGCGCAGGTTGCGCGCGGGCTGCTCGAAGATCGGGAGGAGCGACTGCGAATCACGCCCGACATCTACATCCCGCCAGCCACCGAGCCGGGTCTCGGGCGCCTCGAGGCCGCCTTGGACCGGGCATTGGAGGCCCTCACCGTCGAGACCAAGATCCGGGACGCCGTGCGCGCGGGCCGGATTGATCGCGCGCCGGGGGACGCCCTTGTCGAGTTGGCGCTCGCGGCCGGCGTAATCACCGAGGAGGAGCGCCAGCGAATCCGCGCCGCGGATGAGGCCCGGGAGGACGCTATCCAAGTGGATGTCTTCGAGGCCGCCGAATACCGGTCCCTGTCAACGTGATGCGTACAACATGACGCGCCTGCGGCGCGTCATGGCTCCGTCGTGCTTTTCCGCAGCGCCGTGAGATGGTGCATGGCGGTTCGAACCGAGTGAAGTGCGGTGCAGCGTCCGGTGCCATCTGGTACAGGGGCGGATTGTCGCAGGCACTTCACGATCGGGCATTCGACGCGCCCCGCCACCGAACTCATCGAGATTCTGACGGCGGGCGGCGGTCCGCGTGCGTCGTCGATAGTCAGTCGAATCCCACGGTCGCGAACCAAGCCGCAGTTCGATCGATCCCGCGCTGGGTGCTACGGGCATCGACTACCTCTCGCGGACCGGCACGCCGGCTCCCCCTTCCATTGTGGCAGAAAATATGCCACTTTCTTCCTGTGAGTTCAGCGCATCGCGCGACGGAGACCTTCGAGATACTCAACGGCTTGCTGGAAGTCGAGCGGACGTGGTCGCTGCCGCGTTTCTGCAGCGAACTGCGCCGCCACGGGTGGACCTCGCTGCCCTCCTCACGGGCTTGTCACAGGACGAGGCCCATTTCGCGTCAAGTCTTCGCCATCTCATCCGGCGTATCGGCGGAGAACCGTCGGCGGCGACCAACGGCTTTGCCGACAAGGTGCGAGCTCTTCCGACGTTCATCGAGCAGCTGCGCTCATGAACCGCAGACAAACTTGGGTGATCCGACGAATCGCAGAGCACCTTCCCATCGTTAAGGACACAGAGACCCGTCGCTACCTGGTCGCCATGAAGGAGCAGCACGAGCTCAACGTGGAGCGATGGGCGCGCGTGCTCGCCCGCATACAGGAGGGGACGTGAAGACCGTCGAAACGATTGCTGCTCCGCCGGGCCTTTCCAGTGGCCCGACGGACCAATTCCTGGCAATGCTCGGCCACGAGCTGCGTAACCCGCTTTCGGCGGTGGCGAATGCGGTCGCCACCATCCGGATGTCAGGAGCGGAGCATGAGCGAGCTCTCGCGATCGCGGAGCGAGGTCTCGAGCATCTCGGCCGCCTCATCGACGACATCCTCGACGCTGCGCGGCTGCGCCTGCTAGCCCGGCTCTTCGATCCCTTCGTGCAGGCGGAGCGTGGGTACTCTCGGTCAGAAGGAGGCCTCGGCATCGGGCTCAGCGTCGTGAAGGAACTGGTCGAGCAGCACCAAGGGGTCGTGTCGGTGCGCAGCGATGGACCCGGCCACGGGACCGAATTCGAGGTTCGCCTTCCCATCGCGACTCTCGGCAGCTCGATGGCAGAAAGCTCCCCATCACCAGGTCCTCGCGTACGCGACTCCATACGGGTGCTGGTGGTGGACGACGATTCCGACGTCGCCGAGAGCCTGGCGGTAATCCTGGAGCCACTCGGGCATCGCGTGCGCACCAGCTCCGATGGGCCTTCCGGTCTCTCGCTTGGGGCGTACGAGCCGCCCGATCTCATGATCGTGGACATCGGATTGCCGGGCATGGACGGCCACGAGGTCGCGCGCCGGGCGCGCGCCAACGCTACACTGCGCGACACGATCTTGGTGGCGCTCACCGTCTACGGCGGAGAGGAAGATCGCCGGTGCGCTCTCGCCGCGGGGTTCGACCATCACCTCGTCAAACCGGTCGACCCCCAGACGCTGATCGACTTGGTCTCGGCGCACGGCGCCGGGTCCGGCCAAGGGCGGAACGTTCGCGGAGACAGGAGCGGCACCGAATGAGGCTGACACGCTACACGGACTATGGATTGCGCGTGCTGATCTACCTTGCCCTGCGCGAGGGCCAGATCGTCGCGACCGGCGAAATCGCCGACTCCTTCGGCATCTCGCGGAACCACCTGCTCAAGGTCGTCCGCCGGCTGTGCGAGCTCGGCTACGTCGATGCGAAGCGAGGAGTGAGCGGTGGCGTGAGCGCCGCTCCCGGCATGCGGGGAGTCACGATCGGAGAGGTCGTTCGCAAGCTCGAGCCGCAGTTCGACATCGTGGAGTGCTTCGACGAAGCGACGAACACCTGTCCGATCACGTTGGCCTGTGGTCTGCGACCGCTGTTCGCGGATGCCCGCGAGGCGTTCCTGCGCGCGTTGGACCGGCGAACCTTGGGCGACGTGACCCGCAAACCTGAAGCGCTTCGAACGCTGTTGCCGGTCGGACCGCCGACGCGCGATGCGGCTGACCGCAGACCGCGTACTCCGCCGTCGCGGCGCATTCGGCGAGCGGCCGAGCGCGGGCAGTCCGGATCCCGAGCCACGTAGCGGCGGGCGAACGCTCGGACGGCGCGTTCCCATCGCCAGCGGGAAGTCGCAGTGTGGTCGAAGGTGATCGATCGTGAGTACACGTCCGAGTTCCCGGTCAGGACGACGCAGCGCTCCCAGCGGCGGAGCCACGGCATTCGTGCTGGCCGGCGGCGGCAGCCTCGGCGCCGTTCAGGTCGGCATGCTCAAAGCGCTCACCCGACAACGCATTACGTGCGACTTCGTGGCGGGCGCTTCAGTGGGCGCCATCAATGGCGCCTACTTTGCCGGCGAGCCCGACCAGAACGGAGTTGCGCGTCTGGAATGCATTTGGCTCGGCCTGCGCCGAGTGGGCGTCTTTCCGCTCTCGCCGCTGCGCACCCTGCTCGGTCTCGCGGGGCTTGCGGATCACCTCATCGAGCCGGACTCCTTGCGCCGGCTGCTCGAAGCCGAGTTGCCCTATATGTGTCTCGAAGACGCCCGAATCCCGTGTCACGTGACCGCGACGGACGTTCTGGACGGGACCGAAGTGGTGTTTTCGTCGGGGCCCGCCGTGCCCGTGCTGCTCGCCAGCGCGGCGATTCCCGGATTGTTCCCCCCGGTGAAGGTCGAGGATCGCTACTTGATGGACGGCGGGGTGGCGAACAATACGCCCATCTCCGCAGCCATCCGCGCCGGGGCGACCCGGGTGATCGTCCTTCCCACTGGAGTGTCGTGCGCTCTCGACTCCCCTCCTCGGGGAATGATCGCGCTTTTCATGCATGCGATGAACATGCTCGTCATGCGCCAGCTCGTCTCCGACGTCGAGCACTTCGCTGATCGTGCCCACATCACCGTCGTTCCGCCCGTATGCCCTCTCGTAAGCAGCCCTTACGACTTCTCGCAGACCGGCGAGCTCGTCCGCCGCGCGGAGGCCAGCACGCGTCTGTGGCTCAGGATGGGGGGCCTTCACGATGCGGGTCCGCCGGCTGCATTGCTTCCCCATGGCCACCAAATAGCGACCCGGCAGCCGCTACGGGACCGATCGAGCGGTCGTCGGCGCCCAAAGCGGACTCTTCAGAGGGGCGCCGAATCGACCAAGCCGTAACGGCGGTCTTCCGCAACCACACGCCTACATGGCCGACGTGACCGAGTACCTCCGCTTCGTAGTGACGTTGGCGGCGGTCGTCGATCCGCTTCTGGCCATCCCGTTCTTCGTCGCCCTTACCCGAGGCCGGCCGGCCGCAGATCGCGGTCGGCTCGCGCGTATGGTGGCGATCACGGTCTTTCTGGTGCTGGCAACCTCGACCCTCGCGGGTGAAGCGTTGCTGCACGGCATCGGAGCGAGCCTGCCGGCGTTCCGGGTGGGTGGTGGCTTGGTGCTGCTGTTGATGGCCCTCGCGATGCTGAACGCGGAAGCGGGCGGCGTGCGCCAGTCGGGGCCCGAGGCGCACGATCTCGAGAGCGGGGACGTGAGCGGCGTCGTACCGCTCGCGGTGCCGCTGCTCGCCGGCCCCGGTGCTATCAGCACCGCTATCATCGCCGCCGAGCGTGGCGGGCTCTGGCATACGCTCGCGGTCCTCGCCTGCATCGCGTTCGTATGCCTGCTGGCGTGGCTGACTCTTGCACGGGCGCACGCGATAGCGACGCGCCTCAGCCGTACGGCGCTCAACATCATTACCCGAATCCTCGGGCTCTTGCTCGCCGCGATGGCAGTACAGATGATGGCGGAGGGGCTGAAGGCACTCTTGCCTGGGCTCGCCGCCTGAGCGCCGTGTATCGGCGCGGCACGGTGGACGAATCGAGCTCGGGCGGCGCCAGTGATGCACGTCATCCTCATGGGCGTGTCCGTATCCGGGAAGTCGACGGTGGGACGGGTGCTCGCGAGTGAGCTCGGCTGGTCTTCTCTCGAAGCGGACGACCTACATCCACCGGCCGCCCGAGAAAAGATGGCGCGCGGAATCGCGCTCACCGAAGAAGATCGCGAGCCCGGGCTGCGCTCGATCGAGGCATGCCTCGATGCGCATCGAGACCAATCGCTGGTGCTCGCGTGCTCCGCCATCGCTTCAACGACCTGTCCGATCCCGAGCCGATTCCCACGGAACGGACTTCTCGAGCGTCATCGAGTCAGACGTGCCAGTCGTGGTGCAGCACACGCGGCTCGATTCGCCCCAGGCGGCTACGCGCTGGTCAGTACCATCGCGTTTCCCGCCGAGAGCTGAAGGCGGAGAAGGCGCGATTCGCGCGCGCGTACGCGGGCGCCCGGCGCATCCGCGCTCAGCGGACCGAGTGGTGACGGGCAGGCACCACGGCCGCCGCGATCGCGAGCAGGCTGGGCAGAAGGGCGCGAGCGACCGGCTTCCATCTGGTCCTGTCCGTGCCGGCGCGCGCGCCGGCGAGTGAGGCGGAAGGCGCCCGGCCAGGAGGATCCCGCTTGCCGCGGACATGTCCGAAACCGGCGCCATGAGCAGCGCGAAGAGGACGAGCGCGAAGGTCGCCGTTCCGCCCGGCGCGAGCGCGCGAGGGCTGGCCGCCTATCCGCGCCGAGGACGACGTTGTCAATCTGCTCGACCGCGCTCACGACAACCACTCCCTGACGCTTTCCGCACCTGCGTATCGACACCAAATGAGATCCCATCCTCGGAGTCCGAACGGAGAGTATGGCTCGACCGAGCGCTCAAGAAAGCCTCCAGTGCAGAGATCTCCCGCCGTCGTCCTCCCACCGCTCGATCGCGGCGCGGTCTGCCGCGGTTCTAGCGATGGTGTTCCCGCTCATAGGCTTCCGCATCGGCTTTTGTCTCGTGAATCGTTCCGTCTGGATGCTCCGGCGGTGAATAGATCGTATACAGCTTGAGCATCTCGGTACGCGAACTATTGATGATGTTGTGCTTCATGCCGGCCGGGATGACGACCGCCGACCCATCCTCCAGAACGTGCTCCTGGCCGTCCAGGAGAGCGGTCCCGTGCCCAGCCTCCACACGGATGAACTGGTCCACGTCGTCGTGGGTCTCGAGGCCGATGTCCTCGCTGGGCTTGAGCGCCATCACCACGAGTTGAGCGTGGGGACCGGTGAACAGCACCTGACGAAACTTGGTGTTATCGAGCGTTCTCTTCTCGATATTGGTCAGATATCCAGCCATATGCTTCAGCCCTCGCTGTTAAACGTTGGGTGTGGCCCGGTCGCCCGGATGAATTACGGGGTCTCGAGCGTCTTCCGCAGCCTGATTTTGTCCTCCTTGCTCAGCGACGACTGGAAGACCTTGTCCTTGCCGACAAATGGCTTCAGGCCTTCCAGAACCTTGTCGGCGCCGGGTTGCGCGCCGGTGTACCCACCTCCATTCTTTCAGCCGTGCAGCAGCTTGAACCCGATCTGCGTTCCCATGCCAAGCACGTAGCCGAGTTGAATGTTGAAGAACGCGAAGGGTTCGAGCAGGCGCGCGTTCTTCAGCGGGCCTGCATCGACCGCGTCGAAGCCGATCCCACGCGCGAGCTCCGGCACCGTTTTCTTCGCGCCGGCGTCATCGGTTGCCACGAAGGCGGTTAGTTAGGGGCTGATCGCCCAAGCGGCCAGAATCCATGTGCTGCGCGAACACGGTGTTGAAGGCCTTGACGACACGAGCGTTAGGCAGCTTTCTCTGCAGCTCTTCGGCGCCGCTCGTCGTGAACCCGACCGCGAGGTTCATGCTCGCGTCGAGCGCGTTCGTCACGTCGACGACTGTCTTGCCCGCGAGCAGGTCGCCCGCATCTCTCACGACGTCGTCGATCGCACCGAAGGGCACCGCGAGGAGAACGACCTCGCCCCATGCGGCGGTCTCGCGGATCGCCTTGGCGTTCTTGCCGACCGCTCGCACCTGGTGTCCTGAACGCTCGAGTCCGCGAGCAAGGGCACTGCCGACACTGCCATTACCGATGATTCCGATCTTCGTTGCCATGATTCGGGTCCCCTCCATAGTCAAACGTGTTCCGATCTTCTCCGCCAGGTGAGTGCGCAGTGTCAATGGCTTCCCATGCTCAAGGTCGCGCGGGCCAGTCGCCTCACCGCCACCTCGATGGCGATGATCGCCGGCCTCGCGCTGAGCCGGGTCCACCGTGCTCGAGTTGACGAAGATCGCGACGCTGCGTCCCCATCGCGCGCGACGGACGGGCCGCGATTGGTCAGTTCCGCGGTCGAAACGTATCAGCCCCGTACGGCTTCCGCCACGGGAGCCAGGCCTGGCGCCGGCTCCACGTGCACGAGCACGTCCGCCACCCATGGCAGCTCGGCGCGCATACGGCTTCGCACGTGGCCGGCGATCGCATGCGACGCAGCGACAGTAAGGCCAGGATCGACCTCGACGTGGATGTCGACGTGGCAACGAAGGCCGGTCTTGCGAGCGTAGTTCTTCTCGATGCCCGCTACGCCGGGAATGCTGGCCGCCAGGGCGCGCACCGCTCGGATCAGCTCCTCGGCCGGCATCGTGTCCGTGAGATCGAGCGACGCTCCGCGCAGGACGTGGAGTCCGGTGAGGACCACGATGATCCCGACCGTGAAACCGCCGCAGTGATCTGCCGCGGCAGAGCGTGGCCCGCCGACGCCGCGAGCGTCACGGCGCCGAGCGCGACGGCCGCGCCGAGTATGTCGTCCGAATCGTTCCAGGCGTCCGCGACGAGCGACGCACTCGCCGAAGCGACGCCCCACGCGGAACTTCAGACTGCCATCGGGCGACGATGGCTTGGCCGCCGGGCGGCTCGTGCGCGTCGACCATGCTCCGGAGCGACCTCTAGCAGATGCCCGCGCCGGGCGCCGTCAGAATGAGCCGTACCACGAGCGCCGCGACCGTCTCGACCCGGCCGTGACCGTATGGAAAGTCCGCGTCGGCCCGCCGCACCGCGACGATTATTGAGGCGAACACCACCGACGATGAGAGCACGTCGCCCACATGGCCTCCGGCGTGCGGGCGAACTGTTCACGACCTTCACGTTGAAGTCGACCTGCGCCTCGTCGGCGTGAGTGACCTGGGTGATACCCTTCACGGCGCGGAACACCCAAAGGGCTCATGACCACTGAACGACAGAAGATGCTTGCGGGCGACCCGTACGACCCGCTCGATCCCGAGCTCGTCGCGGGGAGAGCGCGCGCTCGCGATTTGTGCCAGGCTCTCAACGGCTCGCGGGAAGCGGAAGCCGAGGAGCGCCGCCACATCCTGCGCGGGCTGTTCGGGACGGGCGGCGATACCGTGTGGATGCAGCCGCCCTTCTACTAGGACTACGGCTCCAACATCCGGCTCGGCACGCGTGTCTTCTTCAATTTCAACTGCATCGTGCTCGACGTTTGCGAGGTCCGCATCGGCGATTACACGTTGTTCGGCCCAGGCGCGCAGGTGCTCACGCCGCTCCACCCCTTCGACGCCCAAGAACGTAGGATGCGAGAGCTCGGGAAGCCGATCGAGATCGGATCCGACGTGTGGGTCGGAGGCGGCGCGATCATCCTGGCGGGTGTCAGAGTCGGCTCTCGCTCGATCATCGGAGCGGGAAGCGTGGTCACGCGCGATGTGCCTGAAGGAGTCCTCGCGGCCGGGAACCCGTGTCGGGTCGTCCGAGAGGTCGGCGAGCAGCGCTAAACCCCACCGAGATGGAGGTCCCTCGTTAGGGTCACGCCGGTATGCACCGTCGGTAAGGACGAGGCGGCGATCCGAGACGTTGCCGCTTGGGGTCATCCTCGCGGTTCCGTTCGGGCAACTCGTGGAGATACGACGCCCGATGTCCGGGGACCGAATCGACCGGGCGCGCGGCCGGAGAAAGTGAACACGCCATGACCGACCTACGCCAACGACTGATGCTGCCCTCGGGGTCCTCCGCGACCTATTACTCGCTTCCGCTGCTCGAGCGCACCGGCGTGGCGGACGTGGCGCGGCTGCCGGTCAGTCTGCGCATCCTCCTGGAATCGGTGCTCCGCAACGTCGACGACCGGCGTATCGGGAACGACGACGTCGAGACGCTCGCGCGCTGGCAGCCGAACGCCCCGCGCAGCGCGGAGGTGCCGTTCGTCGTCGGTCGCGTGCTGCTGCAGGACTTCACCGGCGTTCCGCTCCTCGTGGACCTGGCGGCGATGCGCTCGGCCGTGGCGCGTCGCGGCGCCGACGTGACGCGCGTCCGGCCCATGGTCCCGGTCGACCTGGTCATCGACCACTCGGTGCAGGTCGACTACTTCGGCCGCGACGACGCCCGCAGCCTCAACACCGCCATAGAGCTGCGCCGCAACACCGAGCGCTATCAGTTCTTGAAGTGGGGAGCGCAGGCCTTCGAGGGGCTGCGCATCGTCCCGCCCGGCTTCGGCATCTGCCATCAGGTCAACCTCGAGTTCCTCGCTCGCTGCGTGCTGGCGACCAACGACACGCTCTACCCCGACACGCTCGTCGGCACCGACTCGCACACGCCGATGGTCAACGGACTCGGCGTGGTCGGCTGGGGTGTCGGCGGGATCGAGGCCGAGGCCGCCATGCTCGGACAGCCGGTCTACCTGCTGGTCCCAGACGTCGTGGGCGTGCACCTCCACGGCCGGCTGCGAGAAGGCGTGACAGCCACCGACCTCGTCCTGCGAATCACCGAGCTGCTGCGGCAGGCACACGTGGTCGGCAAGTTCGTCGAATTCCATGGCGACGGCGCCGCCAGGCTCTCGGTGCCTGACC
>CAYVDO010000234.1:0-12738 GCA_964450125.1 uncultured bacterium | reverse complement strand
TGGGCCGCACGCTCATGGCTTCGCTCCGTCGCGATCACGCGGATCCACGACCCGACCCAGGAACAGAATCGCACCGGAGCGCGCGTCGCGGATGAGAAACAGGAACGGCCGATCCGCACGGAAGACGGCGGGCGGACGCTCGCCCTTCTCGGCCAACACCACCGCCGACGCCGCTGCCGCCTCGGACCCCTGCTCATCGATCTCGATGGTGGCACCATGGAACGCCCCGGACAGGCCGAGCGGTCGGGTCGCGGTGATGCCCGAGAAGTCCGCCGTGTGCGTGAACGCCTGCCCCGCGCCGAGCGACGCCACCGTCGCCGCCACGTCCAGGCGCGACGCCGCAGCGAAACGGGGAATCACGACCGTACAGGGCCCCTGCTCGAGCCCATCGAGCCACTCATCGAAGAGCGCGGGGCTGAGCATGCCTTCCACACGCGGCAGCCCATCGTGCGAATCCGGGACGATCACCAGCATGGCGAGATCGCTACGCGCGTAAGGCATTTCCAGGACCGAAAGCCCATCCCGGGCGAGCGAGCGGAAACGGCCCTTTTGATGCATCATCGGCGCTTGCGCGACGCGACCGTCGGCGAGCCGGAACGGTTCGTCGGCGGTCTTGTCGACGTCGAACGGGCTCTCCCACACGCCTTTGAAATAGAGCGCGTTGACGCCAGCCAGGCGCGCGTTCGGCGTGATCACACCCTCCGGGACCACCGATCGGATGCGCTGCGAGGTTGCCTGGGATACCCACTGGTTGATGGCGCGCTCGGTACCGGGTGAGCTGAAGTCCTCCTGGCGAATCGCGGCCCGAAACGAGTCCTGCGCCAACGTGCGGAACGGCGCCTCGAGCGCCAGGCCGTCGTCGACCCAGAGCGCCGTCGCGAAGCTCAAGTCGTAGCCACCGACGGCGCCGCCGACGCCGAGATCGCGGGTCAGCTGCTGGAGGCCGCTCATCGCGCCGGCACCCAGAGAGTCGAGGTGAAGCGCCGCCGCCAGCTCGGCAGCAGTCGCACCGCGGGCACCGCTCGCAAACAGTGCCAGCAGGCTCTCGAGACCGAGCGGCGAGACACCCAGGTTGCCGGCGTCCTTGGCGATCGCACGGTAGAGATCGGCGGCAAACGCGTTGCTCGCCTCGGCGGCGGATCGTGCGGACGCGGCGTCCGAGATTGCTCCGCCCGGGGTACCCGCCTGTGCAGCGGCTGGTCCGTAAGGCGGGGGCACCAGTGGCTCGGCCAGGCGCGCCACCGCCCCCACGGCCACGGGCCTCGCTGCTTCGACTCTCGCCACAACCGCACCACGCCCCTCCAACAGCTCCGCGGCGCGATCTGCCGCGACCCGGACCACCTCTCGCACGGGTCGCGAGGGGTCGCCGTCCATGAGCGCGCCCGTGAGCGCCAGCGTGAGGAGACCGTGCGCCTTGCCCTCGGGCCCGATCGGCCCTTCCAGTCCATCGCCGACCGCGGCAATCGCGGCCGACAGGAGCCCGGCGCTACGCGTGACGTCGGCGGCGAGTCCAGCACCGTTCTGCGTATCCAACACCACGATCAGGCGAGCGGTGGTGCGCAAACGGCTGAAGATCGGTGCTAGCTCGTCATCGAGAATGGGCGAGACCCCGGGTGTCAGCCCGTCGTAGGAGATCAACCCTTCGTCGTAGCCGGAAGGCTCATCGCCATCGGTGTCCGGAACCTGTTTTCCGTGTCCAACGAAATGAATGAACAGGACATCGCGCGGTCCCGTTCCACGCACGAGCCGGCTGATCGCGCTCAGGATCGCGCTGCGCGTCGCGCGCATATCGGTGAGCAACTCGACGTTCGAGGGCGCGAACCCCAGCCGGCTCACCAGCACGTCGCGCATCAGGTTCACGTCATTGACCGAACCCGTCAGATTGACCACCTCCTCGGATTGATACTCGGTGATCCCGATCAAGAGCGCGCGCTTCACCGGCGCCACGGCGGCAACCGCGGCGGGGCTGGGTACCAGGTTCACCGGGGGTGGGGGAGCGCTAGCGCAGCCACCCAGCATGACGAGGCCACCCAAGATCCGCGCAACCGCTCTCCGGGACTCCTGCACCTTTTTCGTGAGCAAGCGCATCACGACATCCCCTCTCACCCAGCCCACGGGCCGGCAAGCGGCGCCACGGGCTCGGCAATCGATTGAAATCGCGGCACAACGACCACGTTTCGTCCTCGGTACGGAGCCACCGCCATCAGGCCCCGGTCGAGGACCGCGTGCACTGCCCGGTCGGAGAGCATCGCTTCCGCACAGGACACGAGCTGCGACTCACCGTCAACGGTGTGGGTGTACGCCGGCAGATCACCGAGATCGCGCTCGTCGCCGGGCTCCATCGCCCAGCCGCGCGACGAGTACGATCGCCCGAGGAGCAGCGCGATAGCGAACGCGGCGTTCCCCCACGCGAACGACCCTGGCTCGACCACGCCACCCAGCTCGTCGAACGGAAAGGCCTCGACGGGCTCGCCGCGAGGGCCGAAGGGCAAGCGCAACAGCACCCGCGGCAAAGCCAGGCCGATCGACCGAGCCAGCGGGCTACGCCGCAACAGCGCCCATCGTGCTTGGTCATCGGGGTCCAGCTCCCACGCTCGCGGATCGTCGGCGGCATGCCACCTCGAGCATCCCAGCAGCGCCGGGGAAGCGCCACCGAGCAAGCACGCGCCGGAACGTGCAGCCAGGGATCCGAGCGCGGCGAGCAGGGCGGCATCCAATCCGCCCGGCCCGAACTCGAACGCCGCCACGATGATCGAGAACGGTGCGCCACCCGTCGCGTTCGGCGCTTCCAGCCCCAACCGCCGCGTAAGACACCAGCTCGCCACGTCACCACCGCTGCTCACGAGGTCTTGCGTCAGCTCGGTCGCACTCACGTCGAGCATGCGGATGTCGAGATCTGCCCCGGTTTCGAGCCCGGTGACGAGCATGCGCAGCCCGAGCCAGCTGCTCTCGAGCGCGCGAAATCCCGGCGCGCGCAACGCGGCTCGCAGGCGCTCCGCGATTCGGTCCTCGAGCGCAGCGAGATAGGTGGGCAGCCGGGGATCGACGGACACCACGTGGGGCGCGATCGCATTCCGCACGAGCCGCGCCACCGCGCCCGAGTCGATTTCCGGCCGCGCGCGCTCGGGCGAAGCCGATCGGCCCAATAGTCGAGCGAGGGTGTCCGAATCACTCTCGATCGAAGGAGCTGCGAGCCCCCTACCGGACGTGCCGACATCCGCTCCCGACGGTGGCAGACCGCTCGCGCCGGCAAGCTCCGCACCGAAGATCGCGGCCAGCTCGCTCGCCGCCGAGTCGAACCCGCGAGGCTCGAGGAGGCGCGCTCGCAGGTCACGCAGTCGCGACAACGAATCGAGGCGCTGGTAGAGCGAATCGGGACGGAGCTGATCCACTCCCGAGAAGCTCACCTCCGTCGTCGGTGAGGCGACATCGCCGCTGGGAAGAGCGACGCGCGCTCCGAGCCGCATGAACACGTCGTCGATGGTATCGACGTCGAGGCGGGTCAGCGCGCGCTTGGCGACCGCGTCCCCAGGCTCGACCACGCCGCGCACCTCTCGCCCTGACGCGTCGACCAACACCAGTATCCGCATCGGCGCATCCTCGACCCGCTGCTGGCGGCCGGGTGCCACGCACTGGCCAAGCATCGTCTCGAGATTCATGCGCCCCGCCATGCGTCATCCCCCCGCCGATATTATCCCAATGTGATGCGTGGGTCACCCGATTCGTGAATCCGGGCCCCGCGACGCC
Organism: uncultured bacterium; assembly: GCA_964450125.1. Lineage (GTDB taxonomy): Bacteria > JADJOY01 > JADJOY01 > JADJOY01 > JADJOY01 > JADJOY01. Next base: position 8,991 of record CAYVDO010000234.1, on the reverse strand, counting down.
CACGTGGGACGACTCCCGATGACCGCCCCCAGCAGCATCGCGCCCGGTGCCACCGAGGAACCGGGATCGGTGGCATCGGCGACACCGTGCGCTCACCGATGCTGTCGCGGTGAGCGGGTGGGTCTGCGTCGCAGCTTCCTTGACAGTCGCTGGTATCATCGATAGCGTCACTACTACGGGATTATTCGTCATTTTTGCGTTTCGCCGCCGCGAGGAGCCCCATGACGAGCATGGCTAGCACTCGTCCGATCTCCCTCACCGAGCTTCCCGCCGCCCGCGCGAAGACCGAGGTGATCGGGCGCTTCCTGCGTGATCGGCTGGAGCGCCACCTTCGCACGTTGCGTCCGCTCTTTGCGCCAACTCGGGTGCTCGGTAAGTACGGGGGTGGCTCGGCCGTACCTCACCAAGACGAAGTGCTGGCGAGCGTCAGAGCCATGTGGGCGGAGGTCCGCGCCGCGCCTTGGCAACTTCCGGTCGACCTGGATCTCGAATCCCTCGGCCTCATCGAGGATCGCACCGAGATCTTTCCATTCGAATACCAATACGAGGCACGAGCGGACAGCGGAACCAAGCCGATCCGCATCGAGTCGCCAGTACGCTGGATCCTGACCTACCCCTCCGGATACAGCTTCGCTCAGGTGACGGAGCTGTTACGCGCCAAGGGCGAACGGCGCGTGAAGGATCTGGGAAGGTTTGCGCTTCACTCGATGGTCATGGCTGCGCTGGTGGAGCGATCGCCGACCTTGATCGATCTGCTCGGGGAGCTCAGAGTCAAAGTCTCCGTCGAACGCGTCGCGGCACTCGGCAAGCTCCCGCTGGTCGTGCTGGGCTCCCCGGTGCGCGCATCGCTTCCTGCAGACGACACCATCGTCGCCGCGGTCGCGCTCTCAGGCGTCGCCGCCTTCATCGAGCTCGTGGAGCCAGGTGCCGCCGATCACGTCGCAGATCCACTGCGCGAACAGCTGCGCGCCGTCGACGGCGGGTGAGTGGATTCGATCCAGGTGGGAAGAACGATTTCCTACGCTGCCCCTGGTGCCTGACTTCGTCTTTCGAACGCGGCACCGCTGAAGTCGTCGCGGGCCGAGTGGCGTCGTTGCTGGTCGTAGACGTTCTCGATGTTTTCGCACAACTGGCGTTCGCGTGGGCGCACGACTCGAAGCGCTCGCCCAACCACGCTTGAGCGTCGAGAACGAGCTCTCCATCGCCCGGTTGTCGTCAGAATTGCCGCGGCGGCTCACGCTGCTCGTGCATCCAAGCCGTTCGAGGACTGGCCGGTAGTCGTCCTGGTGTTCAGGGGAGACCCCCTGCAGGCGGAAACGGCCGACGTCATCCACTCCGCCAAGAGGATCGGCCGGCAACCGCTGGGAGTGGCGCGCATCGAAGGCTCAGGCCGAGCCGCGTGGGCGGAGGCACCGCCGTATGCACGACACACGGCGCACCGTCGGCTCCCCCTCAAAGGCAGACCGCGCTCGGAAGGATGTGCTTCGCTGGGTGCCGGATTCCGGCGCCGCCGAAGTGTTGGACGCCTACACAACTCTGCCTTGGTCGGCGCAGTGTGAGGACGCGCCCGCGCTGAATCTCAGCGTGCAGGCGCCCGCAGAAGTCGTTGCGGTGCGACTCGCAGCCAGACAACCCCGCGCGCGGCGCTAGTGGTTTAGGGTGACACGGATCTCTCGGATCTCTCGGCCGAGTCGCGCGGGTCTCGAAACCCGTCAGCGAGCACGGCTCGCCTGCGGTCGATCGTGTGGAACGGAAGGCTCGCCTGCGCCGCGGCCGCGCGGATGGGGGCCCGGTCCCCACGAGCGTCGCCGGGGCGCGCCACCGCGGAGCAGCCCTGGGCGTGCAACCAACTCCTCACGCCTCGAACGGGTTCAATCTGCGAGTGAACCACTACCCGCACGGATTGCCACCGGGCGCGTCGCTACCCGGCATAACCACCCGAAATCCTTGGCGGAGAGAGGGGGATTCGAACCCCCGGTACAGCTTTAAGGCCGTACAACGGTTTAGCAAACCGCCGCCTTCAGCCACTCGGCCATCTCTCCAGTACCCGCTGCGGACGTTGCCGGCCGCCACGGAGCGCCCTGTTGTTACCGCAATTCCGCCTTTCGGCAACTGCATTCGTTCGATTCGGGGCGGAGGGAGAGGGATTCGAACCCCCGGACGCTTTCACGTCAACGGTTTTCAAGACCGCCGCCTTCAACCGCTCGGCCATCCCTCCATGTCGCTGGGGCTTTCGGCCCGACGCGGATCATAGCGCCAGCGAAGCGGTGCGGCATGCGCGATCACAGCGGGCTCGCTCAGGCATTCGGCGCAATCGCGGCGCTCGCTCTGGCGGGTGTCCACCGGCGCGCGAGTACGGGCCACACATCACGCCAGGCGATCCGCACCGCTGCTGCCACATCTCGGACCAGCGACGACGGTCGGCGGGCCGAAAGACCCGGCCACTCCAAGTCCACGCGTGGAACGCGCGCGACGGGGAGCGCCAGGCAGGTCTCGTCCTCCACGTAGACCAGACCCGCGTCGACCAAGGGTCGTAAACACGCCGCTGAATCGCGTACGAAGTCATCGCGGGTGAAGGCGATCGAGCGTTCGCGCCCGGCCCACGGACGCCAGCCGGCCCCGCGGACGTGCGTCGCCTGGGACTCGGCCCACGGCCGATTCGCGCGGCCTGCGCCGGACCGGGCGCGCTCGACGAGCGCGTCGAGCCTCGCCGGCCCGTCGAGATCGAGGAAGACCCGCGCCGCGTGATCCCGAAGACGATAGCGCGTCCGCGGGAAACCGGGACGCCGATCGTGCACCACGACGCCGTCCGCCGCGTAGGTCCACGTGAGCGACACCCCGCCGCCCAGCCACGCCGGGCGGATGCGCTCCGCCTCGCGCCAGCGGGCGACCCGCTCACGCAACTCGTCGAGATGTGCGAGTGACGGCGTGTCGGTGCGCTCGAAGTGGTAGGCGAGACGCTCCAGCACCTCGAAAGCGAACGGATAGAGCAGCGAGTAGCCCGGGCTGGGTCGAAGCGCGATCCCGAATTCCGCCGGGTTGGAATGGAACGGGCTGAAGCGCTCGTAAGTGATCTCGAACACGCCCGCGGGAGCAGGCAGGTGGACCAGCGCGCGCGCCAGACGCGCCATGCGCCTGTATTCCTCGGGATCCTCGCCGGGAACACCGCCCAGCAGGCCATAGGTGAGATTCACACCATGTTCGCGCGCGAACTTGAGCAACGCGACGTTCTGGATCCCACGCGCGCCCTTGCGCAGCGCGCGTAAGAGCGGCGTGCTGAAGCTTTCGATGCCCGGCTGAATCCGATCGATGCCGGCATCCGCCAGCGCTCGCACCTGATGGCGATGCAAGTTCGATTTGGCTTCGTAGAAGAACCGGAGCCGCACCCGGCGCTGACGCAGCCGGTCCGTGAGCTCTCGGAACTGGCGCATCGACAGGATGTTGTCGGTCATTGCCAGGAAGCGGACGTCGTACCGGGCGACGATTTCATCGATCTCTGCGAGCGTGCGTGAGACGCTCTTCTCCCGGAAAGCCATCCCAGTCCCGTTGAGCGCGCAGAACGTGCAGTGGTGCTTGGCGCCCCACCAGCAACCGCGTGACGACTCCAGGGCGAGCGCCAGCGGCGCCTCCGCATCGTCGCCTGCGCGACGCCGCTCGCTCACGTAGTCGTCGTAGTCGGGCGTCGGTAATGCATCGAGGTCGACGACCGGCGCCGCTGGCGCGGACTCCACCACCTCGCCCGAGGCATCGCGATGGAGAAGGCCGGCGAGCCCATCCAGACTGCGCCGCTGGTGGAGCCGCGCCACCAGCTCGGGAAAGGTGAGATCCGCTTCGCCCGCGATCACGTAATCGACGAACGCGAACTCTTCCTCCAACACCCGCCCCATGGTGGACTCGCAGTTGGCACCGCCGAGAACCAGTACCTTCTCGGGCCACCGGCGCTTCACCTCGCGAGCCAGCGCCAGCGCCGGCGTGTTCTGAAAGTACGAGCTCTGAATGCCGACGATGTCGTCGTCGGCGAGACGGTCGGCGACCGCCTTCACCTGCTCGCCGGCCCGCTCGCGTAGTTCTTCGAACAACGTGCGCCACGTGCGATGACGCCGGCGCCGGAATGCGATCCCAGCGCCGCGCGGGCGCGTGCCCGGCGGCTCGCCGCGCCGATCCAGCTCCTCGATGAGCCGCGCGGCGTGCTGCGCGAGCCCGCGCGCGCCGATGCGGTGGTCCGGAAAGAGCTGCGGTGTGAACACCCATTCGTCGAGCGGCCAGAGCTCGTTCGCGAGGCGGTCGTAGATCGCGGCGCGTCCCGCCGCATCCGGGTGAGGGATCTCGCGACGGAAGGACAGGTTCCAGTAGAGCGTCCGACACGCGAAGCCACGCCGCTTCACTCCCGCGGAAAGCGATGCGAGCCCGAGCGAAGGGATGAATCGCGGGCCGTAGGGCGGGAAGACCAGCGCGACCCGCGGCGCCGAGCGCGCAAACGAGGCAACTTCTGCGCTCATGGCACCCATCTTCGGCCCATGGGCGCGGACACGCCAGTCGCGCGGGGTGCACTCGACGTGGGTGATCGCGTCGCGGTAGGGGCAGTTCCCGCGCCGCCCGGTCCGCCGTCTTTGCGGTCGATGAATCCGTGTGTGAAGATCCCTGAGCACCGGTCCTGTGCTTCGAAGAGCCGCGAACCACTGTCGCGAGGCAAGCGCGCGGGTGCGCGCGGGAGGTAGCCAGATGACGCGATTCGAGCCGGCAGGAGTCTCATTCGACGCGAGCACGCCACCACCCGCAGCGCCCGTGATGGCCTGGGTGGCGACCACCAGCCAGTGCAACCTCACCTGCTTGCACTGCCCACGGACGATCCCCGCGGTCGCCGCGCGGGCCGATGCCAAGCCCGACATGAGCGATGCGGCTTTCGCCAAGTTCGAGGCCCAGGTACTACCCACGCTCGATTACGTGATCCTCGGCGGCCCGAATCTCGGCGAGCCGACCTACTCGAACCGGTTCGACGATCAGATCGAGCGCCTCGCGCAGGGTGCGCGCGGACCGCACGTCTCGCTGCAGACGAATGGCACGGGCTTGACCCGCGCGCGCCTCGAACAGCTGGTGAAGATGGGCGCCCGCTTGCTGCTGTCGATGGAGGGCGTCACGCCCGCGACCTACGAGCGCTTCCGAGGCTGGCCCTTTGATCGGCTCAGCAAGTCCCTCGGCATCTTTAACGAGCTTCGCGACGCCTATCCGGAATCGGGAGCACAGCTTTACATCAGCTCGTTCGTGGTGCGCTACGACACCCTCGGCGAGCTGATGCCGCTCGTCGACTTCGCCGTCGACTACCGGGTGGACGTGATCTGCGTGACGAATTTCATGCCCTATCTCGACTCGTTGCGCGATCTCGCGCTCTGCAACCATCCCACCGAGGCCAACGCCGCATTCGAGCGCGCCGCAGCGTACGCGCGTGAACGCGGCGTGCTGCTCTTGCTTCCCGAGCCCTTTGCCGTGGGTGACGATCCGGACGCAGCCGAATTGCCGGAGCACGCTCCGCCTTGCTTCCGCCCGTGGACGTCGGTCTGCGTGGACGAATCGAGCAACGTGAAGGCTTGCCCGTGCTCGCGCACCGTGCTGGGCAACTTGAAGGAGAACGATCTGGACACGATCTGGAACGGCCCACGCTTCCAAGCATTCCGGCGGCAAGTGAACTCGGGCAATCCGGCGGGCGAGTGCAAGGGTTGCCTCATGCGAGGGATCCACGCCGGCGAAACGCCCGGCGCCCGCACCCACACGGACTCGCGCTTTCTCATGCGGATCGGACGTCGCGACCTCTGAAGTCGCGCTCGCGTGCGCGACTCAGCTCGTTTCCCCGCGTGCATCGATCGGCGACCGGACACACGCCTTTGGCCTCAGGAGCCACCACGCACACCTGGATGCCGCGCGAGCGGCCCACCGACTCACCGCGTGCGGCTTCCAGCCGCTTGCTACTGGGAGCGTTTCTGCGTGGCGGTGGCCGCGCGGGTGCCATCCGGCATTTCCGCGGTGTGCCGCGCGGATTGAAGCGCACGGCGCTCGCCCTCGCCGACGTGCCCATCTTCGGCCAGGCGGCGTTTGCCTCCTACCTCACCCGCCGCTACGGCGCAGGTGTGGTCACGCCGGAGAAGGTGCGGAACTTCGTGGCCGTGCAGCGTGATCTCCAGGCGCGGGCCGTCACCGTGCGCTCGCGCCCCTACCTGGTGAACCTCGACACGCTCAACGTGTGTCGCCTCAAATGCCCGTTCTGTGCCACCGGCACGCGGCAGCTCGATCGCAAGCAGCGGCAGCTCGGATTCGAGCTCTCGTGTAAGGTCATCGACGCCGTCAAACCGTTCGCGCTCAAGGTTCAGCTCTACGGCTGGGGCGAGCCGCTTCTCGATCCCGACATCTTCCGCATCACGCGCTACGCGGCCGACGCCGGCCTCTACACGATCATCCACTCGCCCCTCAGCGAGGAGCGACCGGGGCTGGCGGAGGAGATCGTGGAGTCGAAGCTGGATCTGCTCAACGTGAGCCTCGATGGGCTCAGCCAGGCGACCCTCGAGCGCTACCGCCGCGGCGCTTCGTTCGAGCTCGCGCGACGAAACGTGGCCGCAATCGTGGAAGAGCGGCAGCGGCGACGCTCGGCGACGCCACGCATCCTGATCGCATTCCACGTGTTCCGGCACAACGAACACGAGATCGCAGAGCTCGCGGACCTGAAGCGCGAATGGGGCGTGGATGCCGTGCTGCCGCGGCGCAGCTTCATCTTCGACCCGGACTGGGTGCCCGAGCGCGCCGACTTCGCGGCGCAGGAAGCTCCGTTCGACGGCACGTGCCAATTCCTCTACACCGACCTCACCGTGGAAGCGGACGGCACGCTGTCGCCGTGCGACACCAACACCAGCGTGCGCTACAGCCTGGGAACGATCGCCGACCTCCAGGATTTCGAACGCTTCTGGAACAGCCCCACGCACCGCGCCATGCGCGCCTTCTACGCCGGCTACTCGCAGCAACAAGTCCGCGAGCTGAATCGAGGCGAGTCCATCCTGTGCGAGCACTGCGGCTTCGTCGCGGGCCACGGACCATCCACGGCGCCGCTCTCGCCCGCGCCGCCGTCGATGCGTGCTCGCGGCGAGTCGTACCGATTCGACTGAGCCGCTGAACGTGGCGAGCCTGGTGCCACTCGCGTCGAGCCCGGAGGGGCGTCGGCGCCTCCGCCTGACCAGTCCCATCGACGGCAGTGACCTCGGCATCCTCGAGGTCGCCGGCCCCGAGGACGTCGTCGCAGCGGTGGCGCGGGCGCGACGTGCAGCGCCGTCGTGGGGGGCCCGCGCGCCGAGCGATCGCGCGGCGGTCCTCCGCAGGGCCGCGCGCACGCTCGCCGACGAGCACGAGCACGTAATCGCCACGATCGTCCGCGAAACCGCCCGCACGCCGTCCGAAGTCCTGGCCGACGAGATCATGGCCGGTTGCGACTTCCTGACCTACCACGCGAAGCACGCGGCCTCGCGGCTCGCAGACCAGCGGCGGCGCGTGCACCTGCTGGGTCCGCTCAAGCGCCTCACGGTGATCCATCGGCCGCTGGGTGTCGTGGGAGTGCTCGCGCCCGCGAGCCACGCCTTCATCGCGGTTTTGCAGCCGACGCTCGAGGCGCTCGTCGCGGGCAACGCCGTCGTGCTGAAAGCATCTGCGCACGCACCGGGCGCCGCCCGCTGCATCGCCGACCTCTTCGCTCGCGCTGGCCTACCCGAGGGCGCGCTCGTCGTGCTGGACGGCGACGACGAGACCGGTGCCGAGTTGGTGCGATCGGGTGTGGACATGGTCGTGGGGATGGGCCGAGCGCAGACCGCCAGCGACGTGGCCGCGGCGTGCGGGCGCGCGCTCGTACCCTGTACGTTTCTCGGTGGCGGCAAGAGCTTTCTCATCGTCTGCCGCGACGCGAATCTCACGCGCACGGTGGGCGGCGCGCTCTTCGGCGCCTTCCTCGAAGCGGGCCAGATGCTCGCGGCCACCGAGTGCGTCTACGTGGTCGACGAGGTCGCCGACGCCTTCGTGGCGCAGGCGGTCGAGCGGACGCGCCGATTGCGCCAAGGGGTGGGAGCCGACGACGACGTCGGCGGGCTCGTCAGCGACGAGCGGCTCGCGCGTGTGGAAGCCCAGCTCGCCGACGCAGTCGCCAAGGGCGCACGCGTGCTCGTGGGCGGCAAACGCAACGCTCGACTCGGCGGCACGTTCTTCGAGCCCACCGTGCTGGACGGCGTCTCTCCCGACATGGCCATCGCCCATGAAAAGACTCCAGGCCCGGTGTTGGCGATTCAGCGTGTGCGCGACGAGAGCGAGGCCGCGCGCCTGGCGAATGATCCGCGTCACGCGATCGGCGGCGCGGTCTGGAGCCGAGACAGATCCCGCGCCGAGACACTCGCTCGAACCATTCGCACCGCGGCGGTATGCATCAACGAATGGCCGGCGATCGGCGGGATCGTCGAGGCGCCGTTCGGAGGCCTCGCGCCGAGCGGGCTCGGCCAGCTCGAAGGCGAGCTCGGCGTTCGGCGCTTCGCTCGCGCAACGCCCATCCTCGTGGACGTTCCCGGCAGAGACGACGAAGAGGCCTGGTACCCGCTCGCGGGCACGGCGCGCGTGACGCGGCGAATCCTGCGGTGGGTCTGGGGTACGCCGCTCGGGCGCTGGCTCGCCTAGCCCTGAATCAAGCGTTACACGCTTGATTCAGGGCTAGGGTGACGTTGTCTCGGGGGGCTTTTCAAGCCCCCCGCCCATCGCGGCAAAGCCCCGATGGGACCCACCCCCGAGGCGACTCGCTGCGCTCGCGGCTCGCTGCTGGCTCGCGGAGAAATGGACGACGAGCGTGGAGACCGAGCGGCCACTCAGTCGGCGCGATGCGCAACTCGGGCTTTTCAAGCCCCCCGCCCATCGCGGCAAAGCCCCGATGGCGCGGTAGGGACGCCCGTCACCGGGCGCCCCCCGCACAGAACCCAGCGG
>CAYVDO010000233.1:0-12822 GCA_964450125.1 uncultured bacterium | reverse complement strand
CCCGCTGCGGCCAAGCCGCAGCGGGACCCACCCCCCAGTCGCTTCGCTTCGCTCGCGGCTCGCCTTCTGGCTCGCGGCGGGATCGACGGCGCGCGTGGAGCCCGTTCGGCCGGTCGTTCGGCGCATCCTGCGTTCAGGGGCTGATCCAGCCCCGGCTCGTCGCGGCAGGGCCGTGCCCGACCGGCTCGGGGGAGAGCGGCAATCAGACGGCGACGACGGGGAAGGACCCCACGACCTCGAGCTGCGAGGTCGCCCTCGGCAACCGTTCGAGAGCACGCTTCATCGCCGCGCTCGATGCGGGCGACTCGATCTCCACGAAGAACGAGTAGGCATTCAGCGCCGCGCCGAGAGCGTGTGAGTGGAGCCGGCTCAGGTTCAGCTTCTCGCGGGCGAACACCCCGAGGACGCGATGCAACGCACCCGGGCGATCGCGCAGCGTGAAGAGCAACGCAGTCTTGGTGGGCCGGCGCTTCGACAAGGCGCTGCGGGCCACCACGAAGAATCGGGTGGCGTTCTCCTCGCGCACGGGAACCGCGTCGATCCGAATCGGCAAGCCACGCTGCTCGACGGCATTGCGATGTGCGAACGCTACGGCGTCGCGGTCTCGGGCCGCTTGCGCCGCAGCTTCGGCGGTGTTGTGCACCTCCACGATCTCGATGTCGGGGCGCGTCTCGCGGAGCCAGTCGCGGGCACAGCGCAGCGAGTAGCGATGGGTGTAGAGGCGCTTGGCGTTCTCGATGGTCGCGAATCCTGCGAGCGTGATCACGATGGGGATCGTGAGTTCCTCGACGACGCGAAATCCTCCGGCTCGGTAACCGTCGCTGTGAATCAGGTCGAGGATGTCGACCACCCATCCTCCGATCGAGTTTTCGATGGGGACCACCGCACCGTCCAGCGCGTTCGAGGTCAAGTCGCGGACGAGATCGGCCATGAACGGGTACGGACCCGTCTGGGCACCTTGGGCGCCGAAGCGGCGCTGCGCCGCGAAGCTCGAGTAGCTGCCTTCTGCGCCGAAGTAGCCGATGCGGAGGGGCCGGGCGCCTCGCGCACCTTTGGCGCGAGCGGCGCGCTTCGCCTTCGTCGCGATGGGCATGGGCCGCGTTCGTAGCATCGCGTCCCAGCGAGGTCAAAAGGCCCGTGAGGGCGGCCAGAGATACGCCCCGGCGACGGCGAGCTGGGTCGTGAGCATCAACAGGTACATCCTTCGCCAGGTGACGTGGTTGCCCGAGGCGTCGATCCGCTCCGGCTCGCGTTCCATCTGTGCGACGATCGAGCGTCCGAACGCGGCGAGTGCGATACCGGAGATCCCGAGTATCCAGCCGTTGCCCGCGAGCACACCCACGACCGCGCCCAGCGGCAACGACAGGAATGGCCACACGAAGGCCGGTCGGATGCGGCGGATGGTGCCGGCCACGCCGTGCCGGACTGGTAGGGTCGCGCAGCCTGAGGCGCGATCGCCGTCCACGTCGGCGAAGTCTTTGGTGGATGCAGCACCCACCAAAAACAGGGCCATCGTGGCGCCGATCCACCACGGGTCCACACAGCGCACACTCGCCACGGTGGCCCAGCCGGCCACCGTGAGCAGCAGGCCTCGCGATGCGGCGATGGTGGCGTTCGCGAGCCAGCCCCAGCGCTTGAGCCTGAGCGGCGGCACCGAGTACGCCACCGTGCAGGCTGCGCCTCCCAGCACAGCCACCAGGCAGGCGTGACCAATCCAGGCTGCGCCGGCGATCGCAGCCGCATAGGCGACGAACGATCCGCCGATCGCCGCTCGCGGCGAGATCCGCCCCGACGGCACCGGGCGCGCCGGCTTGTTGATGCGATCGGCCTCGAGGTCCGTGACCTGGTTGAGCGCGTTGGACGCGACGTTGAGCGTCGCAGCGACGAGCATGCCCACGACGACGCGCGCGCCGACGGTCCCCGAATCCAGCGGTGCGACGGCGCCCCTCGCGACCGCGCCGATCGCTGCCGCCGCGGCCGAGGCCATACCGAGTGCGGGCGCCAGCAGCGTGAACGGCCGCGCCAACTCGAGCCACGCGGCGAACGTGCCAGCGGCGGCGTCGGGAGTGCGCTGGCTGCGGGGCGCGGAAACGGTTCGCGCCGGGGTCACGCGGTCGCGAGGCGCGGCAGATCGAGAATGACCGCGGCTCCCTTGATCATCTCGGAGATCTTGATCGAGCGCACGCGCACCAGATGATGGAAGAGCATCTTCGGGTTGGCGTAGAAGCGGAACAACGCCCGCTTCTGCAAGCGCATGAGCTTCTCGTTGGTGAGCGCTGGCGCGATGTAGATGGGAACGTTCTGCTTGGTGGGATAACTGGTGAAGCGCTCCCAGATGGCCTCGTCCTCGGAAAATCCCGTCTCGACCCAGTCGCCCATGCCATTCAGCAACGCATAGTCGTCGGTGCCCGGATACGGCACGAACACCGTGAATTTCGCGAAGTCGATGCCGGTGTTGCACGCGAAGTCGATGGTGCGCTCGATGCGCTCCGGCGTGTCGTGAGGCATGCCGATCATGAAGAAGCCGATGACTTGGATGCCGGCCTTGCGGCTCCATCGCGCCGCCTCTCGCGCGCGCTCGAGGGAGAAGTTCTTCTTGATGCTGTCGAGCACGTTCTCGTCGCCGGTTTCGAAGCCGTACATGATGCGGCGGCAGCCGGCCTCGGACATCGCCTCGAGGAGCTCGGGATCGACGTTGTCGACCCTGGTCTCGGTCACCCACACCACTTTCTCGTGGAGGCCGCGGCGGACCATCTCGTGACAGAACGCCAGCCCTTCCTTGCGGGTGATGGGAAAGATGGGGTCGGTGAACGAGACCTGGCGGTATCCGAATTCCGAATGCAGCCACTCGATCTCGTCGACCAGGCTCTGGGCGCTGCGCACGCGGCGCTTGTGCCCCATGATCTTGAGGCTGCAGAAGGTACAGGCGTACGGGCAACCGCGTGATCCGTTGATGAGCGTGCCCGGCTCCTGCACGCGCGCGAACGCGAAGATGCGATAGCCGTCGATCGGAAACAGGTGCCAAGCCGGCTTGGGCAGCGAGTCCATGTCCTGCACGAATGCTCGATTCGGCGTGCGCACCACCTCGCCATCGCGCAGGAAGCTGATGCCTTCGACCGCTGCGAGGTCGCCGCCGCGCTCCAGCGTGTTGGCTAGGTCGACCACCGTGACCTCGCCTTCGCCGTGGACGACGACGTCGGCGAGTCCGCGTTGCAGGATCGAGCGGTAGAAGATGTCGGCGTGGATGTTCCCCATGACGATGGGCGTCCGAGGAAGCAACTTGCGCACGGCCGCAGCGGTCCGGAAATTCGCCGCGGCCGACGGTGTGACCGCCGAGAGTCCGACCATGTCGGGCTGCACACGCCGGAGCGTTTCCTCGAGCCGCGCCGGATCGCCGCGGTCGGCGACCTGGTCGTAGAAGACGACCTCGTGGCCGCCCGCTTCCAGCGCCCCCGCCACGTAGGCGATCGCGATGGGCGGCATGGGCTCGAGGAAGGACGAATAAGCGCCAGCCGTCGAAGACGGCGGGCTGTAGGCATCGATGAGGAGTGCTTTCACGTCGGATACCGTTCGGGACCGTGCGAGGGCGAGAGTCGAGCTCGAGCGAGGGTCCGAGCGGCGTCGCGAGGGTGGGTGCGGCGATTGTCCAATTCGCGGAAAAGCACTGTCAAGCCCGAGGTCGAACCGTGTCGGTCGCGCCTTTCGCCGGCGGAGTGGGCGTCGTCTCTAGCGCGGGTCCGCTCGCCCACCAGCTCTCCCATCGCATCACCGCTCGCCGGCGTTCCGCTTCGCTGGCATACGGATCGAAGCCGAAGTCCTGGCCGGTGATCTGATTCAGGGCGATCGCTGCGGAGATTCGGATGTCGGGACGCTCGTCCACGAGTCGGCGTACCAGGTACGGCACGTGCTCGCGGTCGAACGGCTTGGGCGGCTTGAGCACGCTTCCCCAGCGCACCTGGCGCACCTTGCCTTCCTCGATGGCCTGGAAGACGAGCGGCAGCGTCTCGGCGTCCCGGTGGCGGCCGAGCGCCTCGGATGCCACCCGCACGACGCCTGGATCGGGATCGCCGAGCGCGCGCAGGAACCGCGCCAGCTCACGCTGGTCGCCGACTTCGGCCAAGATCTGCAGAGCGTAGTAGCGGGTGTCGGGAACCGGATCCGCGAGGTTCGGCTCGAGCAGGGGAATCACGGCGCGACCGAGGCGGGTCAGCTCGATCACCTCCTTGGGTAGCCGTTCCGCTTCGCCTTCCGTGGTTTGGACCATCTGCCGGCGAGCGAGCTTGAGGTTCGCGATCACAGCGCGCACCCGGTTCTCGAGGTTGTCGGCGGGCTTCGGCGCCCGCGCCCGCGCGTCGCTCAACACGTCCTCGATCGAACGCCGCTCGCTTCCCGCTTTCGACTGGGCGCTGTCCCCGCGGTCGCACGCGGCGGAGAACGCGCCCGACACCGCCACGGCCAGCAGCCAACCCACCAGGGGGCGCGTCCTCGACTCTGCACACATGTTCGACGCCCCCGCGCGCCGCATCCAGCACCGCGCGCGCCGGCGGCGGCGACGGCCCCGGCGCGGTTCCCACGTTTACCGGACCTGGACGCCGAGGGCTAGCGGGTGTTGGCGGGGACACTGCGCGCAAACCCTCGTTCCGACATGGGTTCCGGGCGTGTCGACCGCTCGATTGTGGTTTGACTTTGGCGGGCGAAGGGATGTAGTAGAGGTCAACTTCGGCTGGGAGGGCGGATTGAAACGGAACGAGCGTCGAACGGGCCGCTTGATCGCGGCGTTCGCAGTTGCAGCCAGTCTCGGCTGCATCGTCGCGCCCCAGATCGCACGGGCTTCCTGGATCGAGTCGCTGGGGATGGGCTCGCGCGCCACAGGGCTCGGCAATGCGTTCATCGGTGTCGCTGACGACCTCTCGGCGAACTACTACAACCCTGCTGGGCTCACACAGCTCATCGGACAGCGCTCGTCCGACTCGATGTTCAGCGTGAACGTGTCGTCGATCCGTCTGCGGTACCAAGAGCCGGTCTTCAACGCAGACTCGAAGATCGTGCCCGGGCAGACCATCCACATGGATTCGGATTTTCCCGAGTGGACACCCACGCCGTTCACGCCCTTCGGCTTCGAGATCGGCGACCGGCTCTACGTCGTACCCTTGCCGATCCAGGTCCCGTTCGCGGGCGCGGCGCAATTCCCGAGCGCCTTCGGTGACGCGCGCTATTCCTCGGCAGAGCTGGGCTTGATCTTCATCAACTGGTCGCCCTCGGTGGCGATACGCGCCACCGAATGGCTTTCGATCGGCCTCGGTTTCGACCTGCAGATCGCAAACGACATCTGGTACAAGACCGTCATCGGCGACGGTGCGGTGGGGCGCGCTTCCTGCCGGCTCCTGTTCGGCGTGTCGGACAACGCCCTGTGTGGCATCGCCTCGACCCGAAACGGGGTCGACGATGGCTACGTGCTCATCCGTCCCGACCAGGAGCTGCCGACCGGTCTCTCGCCGGTGAACGACGTGAACCTCGATTTCCAGACGCCGGGCTTTCGCGTCGGGCTGATGTTCTTCCCGGACGAGCAGCTCCGCATCGGCGTGACGTATCGAAGCTCGATGACACCCGATCTCGAAGGGCGAATCCAGAGTGTCTTCGAGCCGGGAGTCGAGAAGAATCCGATCTTCCAGGCCCTCCAGTTCCGCGGCGATACCGAGCGCTACCGCGAGAAGATGAAGCTGCCGCAGGAGGCCGGCATCGGCGTGAGCTACCGCGTCACGGACCAGTGGATGCTGGCGGGCGACTGGGTTTGGGTGGACTGGTCCGGTGGCCGCACCGACGACGTGGTACGGATCGGCGGCGACGGCCTTTCCGAGACGCTCATCACCTCGGGCTACAAGCGCCTGGTGATTCGGCGCAAAGGTTGGCAGAGCATCCACAGCATCCGGACGGGCATCGAGTACCGCCCCGTGGAGCCACTTCGCGTGGACGTCGGTTTCTGGTGGGATCCAACGCCGACTCCGGATTCGGCGTTCGATTTCAGCACGGATCCCGGTGATCGTTACGTCGGCTCGGGCGCGATCGGATACTACGGATTGTTCGATGGCCTGCTCGACGTGGCTGCCCACCTGCAGTGGGTGACGATCCAAGAGCGCCACGTGCAGGTCGGCGAAAGCACCAATCTGGGTGGCGCTGGCGAGCTGGTGTTGCCGGACCCCAATGGCCTCGCGGACCCGGCGTTCGGCTCGAACAAAGACTTTTCGGTGCGCTTCGACGGCGACATCGTGACCTACGGCGTCACTTTGGTGTTCCACCTCTGAGCGCGGAGCGGCGCAGCGGTGGGCTCGGCGAACGCAACGCGACGCACCAGAGCCCTCGCGGCGACGCTGGCGCTCGCCGCGGTGGGGGGGGCTCCGTGGCTGCCGCTTGGCGCCGAGCGCAGCGCCGCACAGGCGCTCTATCGCTACGTGGACGAAGAGGGGAAGGTGCACTTCGTCGACACGCCGTCGAAGGTCCCACCCGCTCAACGCTCGCGAGCCGAGGAGGTCGTTCCTGGTACCGAGCCGCCGCCGACGGATCCCGCGCCGAACGATACACCCGCGACTCCTCCCAGCCGTGAGCGTCCGTCTGCAGAGCGCGGCAAGCGCGAGAACACCTGCCGGCTGAGCTTCCGAAATCGCAAGAGCTTGGTCGAGGGAACCAAGACGGTCTACGTCGGAGAGGTGGTGAACTCGGGCTCGGGCACCGCGCGTGGCGTAACCGTCGATTTCGTCGACTACGACGAAGCCGACCGCGTGATCGAGCGCCGCACCGTCACGCCGATCCCGTCCACGCTCGAGCCGCGGGAGGCGGGTCGCTTCTCGATCGAGATGAAAACCGTCGAGCGGGCCGCCGTGAAGACCAGGGTCGGGTTCGCGCGCACCGCATTCGAAGCAGCGTTCGTGCGTTGTGACTGAGCGACGCGCGTCGCCGCGCTGGGGAGGTCGACCACAGTCGTGACGCTCAGACCCGGCAAGCGACTCGGTCAAGAGCTGCTCAACGCGGGGCTCATCGATCCCTCGCGTCTCGCGCGCGCCTTCCGTTGGCAGGAGGAAGAGGGCACGCGCCTGGGCACGGTACTTCTCAAGCTCAACTACATCGAAGAGCGGGTGTTGCTTGCGTTCTTGGCGCGGCGCATCGACGTCGAGCCGGTCCTGCTTCGCGAACAATGGATCGACCCGGCGGCCGCGTCGCTCATCAACGCCGCCACCGCGCGTCAGACCAATGCCATTCCGTTCGCGTTGGGCGACGATCGCAGCGTGGTGGTTGCGATGACGGATCCCGACAACCTCTACGCCCTCGACGACCTGCGGGCTGCCACCGGGCTCAGGATCGAGCCGCGTCTCGCCAGCGATCCGGCGGTGGCCGAGACCCTGGATCGCCTCTACCCGTTGGACGAGACGTCTGACCTCCCCGAGGAGGAGCCGGAGCCGCCGCCACCGAGCGCGCGGTTCGAGGCACCGATGGGTACCGGCGAGGTGATCGACCTCGCGTCACGGCTCATGGAGCAGGTGCTGCCATGGCTGCCGATGATCGCCAACGGCTCCTTGGATCAGCTCGCTGCTTCCTTGCCGACAGACCTGCTGCGGCTCGCCACCGTACTCAAACACCGCCTGGACGCCGCACCGCGAGCTCGGGAGGCCGCCCGCGACCTCGCGAAGCGGCCTGCCGATGCGGACCTGCAGGCTCAGTTGCGGGTGCAGATCCGCCAGCTCCTGCGGGTCAACCCGCCGTTCGCGAGCGAGGTCCGGACGTGCCTCGGGCGGACGACACGATTGGGTGTGCCACCTTCGTGAGCGCCGAGCCGCCAGCGGCCGCAAGCGCTCGATAACGCCGGAAGAGCCGCCGCGTCCACGTTCCCGGCGCTCCGCCGCCGACCGTCACGCCGTCGATCGAAACGATGGCGGCGACCTCGCGTACCGACGCCACCGAGATCACCTCGCGCGCGGTCACCAACTCGTCCCAGGGAATGCGCCGTTCCTCGACGCGCCAACTGTCGCCGCGCGCCAGGGCGAGCACGATGCGGCGCGTGATCCCGGGCAGGATCCTGCCGTCCAGCGGCGGCGTGACCAAGCTCGCGCGTGAGCGGATCAGGATGGTCGAGTTGGCTCCTTCGAGCAGCTCGTTCGCCTCGGAGATCACCAACGCTTCGTCGCAGCCGCGCACACCGGCGTCGCGCCGCGCGAGTGCGGACGGCAGATAGCCGATCGACTTGAGCCCGGGGAGCGCGCGGTGCGCTTCCGGGCCAGCGCGACACGCGCGAAGTGCCGCCGGCGCACGCCGGCGCACCACGGATCGGGCGTAGATCAGCACTGAGGGCGGCCCCGCAGGAGGTCGATCGATGCCGCCACCGTCGAGGCCGCCGGTGACCGTGATCCGCACGATCGCATCGCCACCCGCCAGGTCGCACGCTTCGAGGAGCTCGCGAACGGCGCGCCGTGCGCGAGCGGTAGGGAGATCGAGTGGGAGCTCGAGACGTGCAGCGCCGTGTCGCAAGCGCTGCAGATGGGCCGCGAGCTCGAAGGGCACGCCCTCGTAAGCCCGGAGGGTCTCGAAGAGGCCCACGCCGTAGAGCACCGCACGATCGCGCGGATCGAGACAGGCCTCCTCTGGGCGCACGACGCGGCCATTCCACCACACGAAGGGATCTGTCATTCGATCCTCACGCCCCGCGTGAGGCGACGGGCGCGGGATCGCTCGCGCCAAAGGGGAGGCCTGGGAGTCGCGAGCACCCGGTTCAGCGCCTCCGCCTTGAGGAGCGTCTCGCGCCATTCGGCTTCGGGATCGGAGTCGGCGACGATCCCAGCGCCGGTTCCGTACTCCACCCGCGAGCCCCGCACGAGCGCGGTGCGTATCGCGATCGCCAGCTCCACGTCGCCGCGCGCGTCGAGCCAGCCCGTCGCGCCGGTGTACGGGCCGCGTGGGCCGGGCTCGAGCTCGCGGATGATCTCGCGTGCGCGGGTCTTGGGCGCGCCGGTGACCGAGCCACCCGGGAAGGTAGCGGCCAGCAGCCGGCCGACGCTGAGGTCGCGATCCACCTGCGCGGAGATCGTGGACACCAGGTGGTGCAATGTGCCGAAGCTCTCGACGTCCGCGAGCCGCTCGACCTCCACGGTGCCGGTGCGGGCGACGCGCCCGAGATCGTTCCGCTCGAGATCGACGATCATGACGTGCTCGGCGTTCTCCTTCACGTCCGTCGAAAGGGTCCGCGACAGTCGCGCGTCGAGCGCCGCACTGGTGCCGCGCGGACGCGTGCCCTTGATGGGGCGCGTCGTCACGCGCTCGCCGCGTCGGCGCAGGAAGAGCTCGGGGGAACTTCCCACCAGCTGCCCCGGACCGGCGTGCAGGAAGCTCGCGTGCGGAGTCGGATGCTGCTCGTAGAGATCCGCGAAGAGCTCGAACGCGCCGCGGTGAAAGCGCGCTCGAAGCCGGTGCGAGAGATTCGCCTGATAGATGTCGCCTCGCGCGACGTATCCGAGGCAACGCTCGACCATCCGGCAGAAGTCGCGCTCGGTGAGCGACGGAGCGAGCGATCCCGATCGCACGCGCGACCAGGCAGCAGCCTCGGCCGCGGTCTCGCCCCGCGCGCGCGACACCGCGCGGCCGCCGAGATCGACCGCGAGCTGGTCGGGATCGGGCAAATCGGCGAGCCGGACCTCGATCGCGCGATCTTCGCCGCGCCGCTCCAGTCGGAAGCGGGTGGGCGCGAGCAGCGACAGATCGGGCCATGCGTGGCGCGCGACGTCCGGAGGATCGAGTAACTCGTACCCGAGGAACCCGACCAGGCCACCCTCGAATGGGAGGCCGTGGGTGTTGCGGCAGCGGAGTCGCTCGAGCATTCGATCGATGAACGCGAGTGGGCCGCCGGGCATCGCGTAGCTCGATTCGGGCGTGTCGACGATCACCGAGCCGCGCCGGCACTCGATCGAGAGCAGTGCGAAGCCGCAGCTCAGCGTCCACGGTTCGCCTGTGGGATCCGGGACCGAGATCGCGGCGAAGTGGCCGCGCTCGAGGATCGCCGAGGCGATGGGATCGGCGACGGCCGCGACCTCGTTCACCACTAGCGTGGGCTGCGGTGCGGACATCATCGCAGCGAGTCTGGCGCAGGGCGGCGTGCGCGGATATACCGTCGCCTCCCGCCCCCAAAGGAGCTGCCCGTGCGCTGGAGTCAGTTGCTGATTCCCACCGTCCGCGAGAACCCGTCGGACGCCGAGGTCGTGAGCCACCGGCTGATGATCCGCGCCGGCATGATTCGCAAGCTCGCCGCGGGTATCTACGACTACCTGCCGCTCGGTCTGAAGGTGCTGCGCAAGGTCGAGGCGATCATCCGCGAGGAGATGACAAGCGCGGGCGCACAGGAAGTGCTCCTGCCCGCGGTCCAACCCGCCGAGCTGTGGAAGGAAAGTGGGCGCTGGGAGATCTACGGGAAGGAGCTGCTCAGGCTCAAGGACCGGCACGATCGCGAGTTCTGCTTCGGCCCCACCCACGAGGAAGTGATCACCGACCTGGTGCGGCGCGAGGTGCGCTCGTACAAAGAGCTGCCGATCAACCTGTTCCAGATCCAGACCAAGTTTCGCGACGAGGTGCGTCCTCGGTTTGGGCTGATGCGCGGTCGCGAGTTCATCATGAAGGACGCGTACAGTTTCGACGTCGACGACGACGCGGCGAAGCTTGCCTACCAGAGGATGTTCGACGCCTACTCGCGGATCTTCCGTCGGTGTGGCCTCGACTTCCGGCCGGTCGAGGCTGATACGGGTGCGATCGGCGGGCGCGACTCCCACGAATTTCACGTGCTCGCGGACTCGGGCGAGGACCTGATCGTCTTCTGCACGAGCTGCGAATACGCCGCGAACGTCGAGCGCGCCCGCGTCGCGCCGCTCGCCGTTGCCGCCGAGATCGCGCCGGAGACGGCGCGCAGCGAGGTGTCCACGCCGGACGCGCGTACCGTGAACGAGGTCTGCGCAGCGCTGGGGATCGCACCGACTGGCCTCGCCAAGACGCTGATCGTCGTCGCAGACGGCGAACCGGTCGCTGCCGTGATCCGCGGCGACCACGAGCTCAACGAGCCCGCGCTGCGCACACTCCTCGGCGCGGGCGTGATCGAGCTGGCGGGTCCGGAGGTGGTTCTCCGGGCCACGGGCGCCTCGGTCGGCTTCGCGGGTCCGGTCGGGCTCTCGATTCCCGTGGTGGTGGACGAGGCGCTGCGCGGGCGAACGCAGCTCGCCGTGGGCGCGAACCGCGATGGGTTCCACCTCGCCGGCGTCGCTCCGGAGCGTGACTTCACCGTGGCTCGCTGGGGTGCGATCCGGCGTGCCAACGAGTCGGATCGCTGTGCGCTGTGCGGTGGAGCGCTCGACTTCCGTCGTGGCATCGAGGTGGGGCACGTGTTCCGTCTCGGCACCAAGTACAGTGAAGCGCTCGGGTGCACGTTCCTCGACGCCGACGGCAAGCCGCGGCCGATGGTCATGGGCTGCTACGGCATCGGTGTTGGACGCACCGCGGCGGCAGCGATCGAACAGAATCACGACGAACGTGGCATCTGTTGGCCCGTACCGCTCGCGCCGTTCGAGGTCGCGGTCTTGGCCCTCAACCCTGCCGCTCAGGTGCTGGAAGCGGCGGAGGCGCTCCATCAGCAGCTCGTCGCGTTCGGTGTCGATTCGATCTTCGACGATCGCAACGAGCGCGCCGGGGTCAAGTTCACCGACGCCGAGCTCGTAGGGTTTCCGCTGGTGGTGGTGGTGGGGGCGAAGGGGCTCGAGAAAGGTGAGGTTGAGCTCAAGAACCGTCGTGCTGGAACCGTCGAGAAGATCGCTGTCGCCACGGCTGCGGAGCGTGTGCAGCAGTACATCGTGCGCGAGCGTCAGGCGTGAAGGTGGTCGTGTGAGTGGGCGCCGCGGAGCGCGGGCGCGCGCCGTCAGTCGAGTGCGCCCGCATGACGACCGCGCGTCGCGCGGGCCGCACGAGAAAGTCCGGTCGGAGGATTGGATCTTCGGGATCCATCCGGTCCGCGAGGCGCTCGAGTCCGGGCGTCCGCTGGCTGTGGTGCAGCGCGCTCGCGAGATCGGCGATGGCAGGTTGCACGAGGTGGTTCGTCTCGCCGAGGCGCGGGGGATTGCCGTGGTGCGTGTGCCACGCGCCCAGCTCGACCGGTTGGCCGGGTTCCACACCCATCAGGGCATTGCCGCGCAGAGCTCGCCGGTGCCGGTCGCGACGCTGGGGGACGCGGTCGAGCAGACCTCGGGGCAATCGAACCGGCTCTGGCTCATGCTCGACGGTGTCACGGACGAGGGCAACGCGGGTTCGCTGGTGCGCTCGGCGGTTGCGCTAGGCGCGACGGCGGTTGTGGTGCCGGCTACGGGTGGTGTGCGCCCGCATGGGGGCCTCGTGCGTTGCTCGTCCGGGGCCGCGAACCGGATTCGATGGATCCGCGTCTCGCACGCGGCGCGTGAGCTTGCCGAGCTGCGGGCGGGCGGCTTCCGGCTGCTGGGCGCCGTGATGACACGCGGACGCATGCCTTTGCCTGGTGATCGGCAGGGCGATCGCCTCCTGATCGTTGGCTCGGAGGAGCGCGGGTTGAAGCCAGCGATCGAGGAGCTCCTCGACGTCCGGTTGAGCGTGCCGACCACCGCCGCCATGCCGGCCCTCAACGTCGCGGCCGCCGGTGCGATCCTGCTCGCGGCTCTGGGGGACGTGGCGCCGGCGCCCGTGCGAGAATCGCCTTGCGCGCCGGATACTTGACAAGGCGCACCGCGTCGAATACACACAGTCGTTTACCGCGGTGTCGGATCGCTCTCGCCTTGG
>CAYVDO010000232.1:0-12844 GCA_964450125.1 uncultured bacterium | reverse complement strand
CGGCGCCGGTCGGATCGGCGGCGCGCGCCCGCGATCGCTTGCGCGCCGGCCTAGCCTGTCGCGAGTATGGAACGCCACCCCGCTCGCCCGCTCGGAGCTACCGTGACTACTCGCCGCTTCGCCTGCGCGTCCTTGCTCGGCCTGATGGTCGTCGCCGTCGGCTGCACCGCGCCCGACCGCGGGAGCTGGTGGTATCGGCATCCGTCTGCAGGCGATCCCTACGGCATCGAAGAGGTATTCGCCGGCACGGGAGCGCTCACCACTACCGACGTCGCTGACGCGGCGCTCGACTGCGGCGTCCGGCGCATCTACGGCTCGTACGGCCCGATGACCGGCAGCAATGTGCCTTCCGCCAGCCAGGTGGCCGCATTCAACGTCGAGCTGCATTCGCGCGACATGACGTCGGAGTTCTTGCTCTCGGACTCGAGCTATCTCACGAACCCGAGCCTCCTCTACCAACACGTCACCGAGCGCGTTCTCGATTTCAACGACGCGCACGTGGGCGCCGGCGAGCGCTTCGACGCCGTCCGTCTCGACATCGAACCGGTGAGCTTCCCGGCGTGCAAGCTCGCCACCCTCGACCCCGTCGCCTGTTACGAATTGGTGGCCGAGTGGCTGCTCGTGGTCAGTCCGGTGCGGGATCTGCTGTCGAGCGCGGAACCGCCCGTGGCGCTCCACGTCGACATCCACGAGTGGCTCGACGTGACCACGGGCGGACGTATCGCTTGGCCCACGGATCCCACGGCCGACGCATCACGTGACGACTGGTTCGTGACCCTCGACGCCTACGCCCAAGGCGTGACCGTCATGGCCTACGATCACGTCGCTGCCGCGGATGTGTGGAACGCCACCAGCTACGAAGCCACGCACCTCGGCCACGAGGTCCGGGCCGGCATCAACCTGGATGCCGCGACCAGCTTCCCCGACGTGCCAAGCCTGCTAGCCGGGGCGACGCTGGTCGAGAGCAGCTACGGCCTCGACACCGATCTCCACGACCTGAACGACGTCCTCGCAGCCGGAGGTTGCTGAGCCGTCGGGCCGCGCCCACACGGGGGCGTCACGTGCAGCACAGCCCGAGCGCTCAGCCCGCCTCGGTGCGAATCCCCACCTGTGCGAGCAAGCGTCCGCTGTCGGCGCGCGACATCGGTAGCGATTCGAGAATCGCGTCGCCGTTCTGCAAGTCCCAATCGCCGCCACCGACCACGCCCCGCGCGCCGGCAGCAGCGCCGAGCCCGAGCCGCGCTTGCCAGTCCGCGAGATGCACGCGGCCGTATTCGTCGAGGCACGCGAGCGGCTCGATCCCCCGCGACACCAATCCGATCCGGCTCGCGAGGTCCACGGCTTCGACGATTCCTGCATTCATGCTGTGCACGCCGAACGGGAACGCCAAGTGCGCAGCGTCGCCCGCGAGCCACACCCGACCGTCCCCGAACGAGTCCGCGAGCGCCCGCTCGAAACGAACGGCGACCGACCACATGAGCGCACCTTCGGGACACTCGAGCCACGGCATGCGCTCCGCGACGAGCTGGTGCAGCCGCTCTTGATCGAGGCTGCGCGTGAGCCACGGCACGAACGACGGCAAGCGGCTCTTGCGGCGCGCCGAAAGCGGCGCGTCCTCGTCGTCGATCTCGAAGCTCAGACGTACGCGCTCCTCGGGGAGCGGCCAACACACGTTGCGCGTTCCCTGGCTGAGCCCGATGCAGAGCTCGTCGCGGCTCGGCGCCGGTGACGCCACCTCGAAAGTCGCGAAGACGCCCGGTGCCCCTACTGCTCGCCGCTCGATGCCGAGCTGGCGCCGGACCAGCGAGCTGTGTCCGTCGGCGCCGATCAGGAACGGCACCGTGAGCTCGTGGCGCTTCCCGACCGTCCATTCGGACCGCGACACGCCGTACCCCGCGGATGCGAGCTCCATGCGATCGACGCTGCACGATACGGCTTCGCCGGCTCGCTCGACTCGCGCGAGGCGATGCCGGTAGCGCACCTCGGCTCCCGCGCTCGCCAGCGCGCGCAGCAACACATCCTCGAGCGCGCTCTGCGGCAGCACCAAGACGAAGGGATAGGGCCCCGCGAGCGCCGCAACCGAAAGCTCGAGGCGACGCGACGCGCCGTCGTAGAACGTGATGCGATCGACCGCGTTGCCGCACGCGATCAGCTCGTCGCCGACTCCCAGCTTGGCGAGCTCGGCGAGCGTGGCGGGATGAAGCGCCAGCGCATAACTCAGCCCAGCACGCACGTCGGCCTCGTCGACGATCTCCACCTCGAGGCCGCCGAGGCGCGCCGACGCCAATGCCGCCGTCAGCCCGACCGGCCCCGCACCACACACCAACACGTCGAATCGGCGTTTGAGGCTCATCCCCGCGCCACCTTTCTGGATGCGACCCGAGTCACGCCAGCCATCGTCATCTGGCGTCGACGTGCTGCAACCGTGGTGCCTTTCCGGCGGCAAGGTCTTCACCCGCCCATCGAAACACCGCGCTCTGCGAGGCAAGCGATCGCGGGCCTCGGGATCGGCCGGCACAAAAGACCTGACTTCTCGGGCGTTCCAGCGAGCGACGCGTGAATTCAGTGAAAGCAGCAAAGAGCGGGACAGCGCACAGGCGGCGGAGTGTCGCGTCGAGGAAACGTAACCGCGCGCGGTCGCGCGCTGGGTGTAAGAACCGTTACCGGGCTGAGCTCGCCCGCGTCACCGAACGGCCACCCCCGCGTCCTGGAGCGCGTCGGCGAGCTCGCACCCGGCAGCGACTCCGTGCGGCACGAACCGCACGGCCACCGTGTGAACGCAAGTCGCCGCCGTGCGGCGGAGGACGCGCCGCGTCCTTCGGGGCGCTCGAGCCTCGCCCTGCACAGGACGCGTCGGGACGGGACCGAGCCGTGCCCGTCGCAGAAACACAGCAAGCGGGAAGTCGCTCGGTGCGAGAAGTGCAGTCGCCGGCGCGCCCCTGGCGCGGCCCCACCACAGGCGCCAGGCTGTTGCTATGCTCGCAACGCTGCGAGCGCTGCCATTCGTCGCCTCGCATCGAGCGACGACGATGGGCGCCGCGGCCCGAGCCGGCGACCGCTCTCCATGGCCACGCGCAGCCCCGGAGCGACGAACCGCGGGGGCGGCTACGGGTTCACCCCACGCCGCACGGCCACAGACGACATTCCCGATCTCACCGGCCAGGTCGAGCTCACCGAACATCACGCACGGTCACCCGCTGCACCCGCCGCAGGCGGCGACGTGCACCGCGCGCTCTTCGAGTCGACCCTGCACGCGCTCGGCGCGGACGTGCGCGAGAGCATGGCATCGAAGGTAGAGGACCCCGAGCTTTCGGCGCTCTGTTACGACCCGGTTTCGCGGGTCATCCGGCGGCTCCTCGACAACCCACGCTTCGGTCTCGTGCACGCTCGGCTGGTGGCGGCCCATCACGGCAACGCCTCCGGTCTCGACGCGCTCGGGGCGCGTGGCGCGATCGTCGGCGACGGTGAAGTCCAGCGGCTCTTGCTGCGCAACCCGCAAACGCCCGTTCATCTCCTCCGCCGCATCCTGTCGCATCGGCCATGCCTCGACATCTGGAACGTTTGCCAGAGCCACGAGGTCACGGACCGCAACAAAGCGACGGCGCGCGATTGCCTGCGCTCGCGCTTCCACCAGTGCAGCGCCGAGGAAAAAGTGGACTTGGTGATCCGCAGCGAGGGCCGGGCGCTGGTTGCGCTTGCGGGGCTGGCTCTCGATGGCAAGTCCACCTCGCTGCTCTGCAAGCGCCGGTACGACTCGCCACTGCTGGTCCGGAACCTGGCGCGGTGGAACGCGACGCCACCCACCTTGATCGCCCATCTGCTGCGCCAGGAGGTGGTGCGCCAGAACGCCGAGCTGCGCGCGCTGCTGAAACGTCACCCGAACTGTCCTGCCGGCGACTGATTCGCGGTCGACGGCGCGCCGCGACGCGCGGGGAGATGCGATCGCCCGAAGCCGCCTGGTACGATCGGCGTTCGCGTCCCCTCGTCGCAGAGCTCGGCCGTGATCCCCGCGCCGTCGTCGCGCGGGTGAGCACGCCAGGAGAACGCCATGCGCCTCGCCCTGCCGTTCATCGCCCTCGCCCCCGTGGCGCTCGCGCTGGCGGGTTGCCCCCAGAACGACTACGCGCTGGATGGCTGCTCGGCGTCCGCGCCGCCTCCGGTCGCGGACTACTGGGCCGGACCGGGAGTCACCGACGTCACGTTCCTGGCCTTCGGCGACTCGCAGGTGTTCCTCGATTCATCGCTCGGCCAAGACGACGACGGTCGCAAGAACGACCTCCACGTCCAAGCGCTGAATCAGGCCGGCACGCTGTCGTGGGCACCGCTCGGACTGCCGGAAGGGGTCTCGCACATCCGCGGTGTCATCATGGCCGGCGACATCACGCAGAACGGCCGCGATGCCCGCGAAGGAACGGCAAACGAGTACGGGCGCTTCGTCGAGAACTACGGTCTGTGCTCGAACCGCAGGCTCGCGTTCCCGATCTTCGAAGGCTACGGCAACCACGACTATCGCGACTGGTACAACCTGCTCTATCCCACGGGCGAGCATCCGGTCGCCGATTCGGTGGCGGTGCGCAATCCCTACCGCGTCGGTGTCACGGACATGGCGCCGGACGAGCAGGGGCACTACACCTGGAAGTGGGACGACATCCACTTCATCAACACGAACCTGGCCCCATCCGACGTCGTGCCCGACCTACCTCCGGAGACCGAGCCGCCGGGAAATCGCGACCCGCGCATGGCGCTCACGTATCTCCGTACCCAGCTCGCCGAGATCGGCACGACCGCGCCGATCGTGATCTGGCACCACTACGGACCCTGGGCCACCTTCGAGTGGGATCAGGCCCAGATCGATGCGTACGCCGACGCAATCGCTGGCTACCACGTGATCGCGATCCTCCACGGCCACGACCACGGCACCAGCATCTACGACTGGCACGGTGTGCCGGTGTTCAACGTCGGCTCGCCCTATTATCTGTCCTACAACCCCGACGCGCGGGGCCACTACAGCGTCTTCCGCATCACCCACGACAAGATCCGCGCCTTCGACGTTTCGTGGGATCCAGCGGATCCGACCTCGCTTCAGGCGCCCGACAACTGGCAACGAGTCGTGGATCTGAGCTAGCATCCGCGCGGCGTTCCCCCTCGCGCGCCACTCGACAGCGAACGCACCACCGAGCGTTCCCCTTCCGGTTCCGTGAGCGCGCAAATCCTCCCGTTCACCGCCCTCGATCCGCTGCCGACGGCAACGCCGCGACCGCTGCGCATCGCTCCCGAAGCGTTGCTCGCCGGCGCCCCACGTCCCGCGGCGGCGCTCGCCGAGACCGTCTCGATCTGCCCCGACTGTCGCGGGGTGGTCCCCGCCGTGCTCTTCGAGCGCGGGGACGACGTCCACATGTGGCGCGAGTGCCCGACCCATGGGCGCCGCACCGATCTGTATTGGAAGGACGCCGCGCTCTATCGCGCCCTCGACGCGGTGCTGCCCAAGGACAAGGGCTGCGACGTGCCCGAATGCGCGCGCGGCATCCGCTGCGATCGGCACTTCGAGTGGACGTACACGATCATGCTGAACGTCACCGGGCGCTGCAACTTCCACTGCCCGGTGTGCCTCGCTGGGGCCAACGAGATCGAGACGGGGCTCTTGACGCCCGAGATGATCGAGCAGGTGCTGCCCGAGCCACCCGCTCGCGGCTTCCGCCCCAACGTGTGCCTGATCGGCGGTGAGCCCACGGTGCGCAAGGACTTGCCCGAGCTGATCCGCGCGGTGAAAGCGCGCGGCTACGTGCCGCGCCTCAACACCAACGGCGCGCTGCTCACGCGGCCGGGCAAGATCGAGGAGCTCAAGGCCGCTGGGCTCGAGTGGGTCATCCTTCAATTCGACGGCTTCGACGACACGATCTACGAGAAGACCCGCGGCCAAGGCCTCATCGACAACAAGCTCGAGGTGATCGCGAAGCTGCGCGCGGCGGACATCAAGGTGCAGTTCGCGGTCATGCTGGTGCAGGACCTCAACACCAATCAGATCGGCCGGATCATCCGGTTCGCGCTCGAAAACGGCATCTTCTGGGTGAGCTTCTACCCGCACTCGCGCGTGGTGCGGAACGAGTCCATCGACGGCGTGCCCGACTCCACCCACGTCGCGGACGCGCTGGCGGCGATCGAATCCGAGACCGGCGGGCGAATCCGGCCCAGGGATTTCGTCGACTCGGTCACCTGGCTGTCGCGCCTCTACAAGCTCACGGGACGGGAAGAACTGCGCCAGAAACTTTCGACGATGCCGATGGTGGTGGTAGGCGACGCCAACGACTACGCGCCACTCACGCGCCTCGACTCGCTGCTCGCGGCAGCGCGCCGCGGCCTCAAACTGGCTCGCTTCGCACCGGCGGTCGGCGACATCGTGCGCTATGCCACCCGCCAGCCGCCCCGCGGTCTGCTCTTCCTGACGGTCGAGAAGTTCCACAACGTCGACACCCTCGACCTGCGCGAGGCGTCGAGCTGCCACATGTGCTACGTGACCAAGAACGGCACGGTGGCGTTCGACATCTACAACGCCTTGCACCGCGAGCAGGGAGATTGGTGAGCGGCGTTCGTCGCGCCACACGGACACGACTTCCATGCCCGGCCTGAAGGACGCTTACACCCTCGGCATGGCCGCGCATGGCGCCGTGGGTCGGGGGCTCGGGGGCTGGGCGCTGCCGCCGGCGCAGCTCTTCCTGGAAGTCACCGATCGCTGCAACCTCGACTGCCGCATGTGCTTCTACCGCGGCACACTCGGCGAAGCCGTTGCGCCGACGCCGCCGGACGCCGACTACCTCACGGCCGACGAGATCGAGCGCGTGGTGCGCGATCTGCCGACGGCCCGGCTGGTGTCGATCAGCGGCGGCGAGCCCTTCGCTCGCGCGGATCTGCTCGAGATCCTCACGCGACTCGCACGCCTCCGGCTCGTCACCGTCGAGACCAACGGCACGCTGCTCGACTCGGCGGCAGCGCGCGCGCTCGCGGCTCTGGGGAGCCGTGGCCTGCCTCGCCCAGGCTTGGCAGCGGTGGATTTCTCGATCCTCGGCCCCCGCGACGTCCACGACAAGATCACGCGCCGGACCGGCTCGTTCGAGCGCGCCATCGCGGCCTTGCGCACGCTTCGTGACGAGCGCGATCGCCTCGGCCGCCGCTTCCCCAAGCTCACGTTGAAGAGCGCCGTGCTGAAGGAAAACCTGGGCTCGCTCGAGGAGCTGGCGGAGATCGCGCGCGCCGAGAGCGTCGACTATTTCGTACTGAAGGAAGAAGACCCGGGCAAGGTCACACTCCGGCCGGGCGCCGACGGCGTACTGGCCCGCGGCGAGGGCACGAAGGCACCATTCGCCGACGCGCTCGACGGCTTGGCTGCTCGCCTGCGCGAGATCCTCGCGAGCTTCGCCGGCAGCAACACCGAGGCGTTCCTCATCCCACTGGACGTGACGCCGGACCACCTCGAGGAGCACCTCCGCAAGGCGGTCGAGCTAGCCTCCGCGAGCTGTCGGCACCCGTGGTCCCGCGTCGGCGTGCTGCCACGCGGCGAGGTCTACGCGTGCAAGCTCTTCTCGACTCGCTCGGTGCGCCAACATTCCGTCCGCGAGATCTGGAACGGCCCCGAGTTCCGCGCGTTCCGACGCCGTCTCCGGCACGAGGGCCCGTTCCCTTCGTGCGTAGGATGCTGTTTCCTCGAGCCCGGCCCCGCCCCGCGAGCGGCCACCGCGAGCATCGCCCCACAGGCGTGGGTGGTGCCACCCGTCAGCGCCACGGCGCCCTGATGGCTCGACGATCCCAACGAGGTGAGTAGCCGCATGAACACCTTCACGCGACTGGTCGGTAAGCACCGCGGGCTCATGACCCGCTACCCGTACATCCTGCCGCGCATCGCCGCGAACTACTTCAAGCTCCTGGTGCTCAAGCAGCCGGTGCTGCGGGGTGTCGAGTTCTCGGTCTCCAACGACTGCAATGCGGCCTGCGGCCATTGCTCGGCGTGGGACCTGATGGAGGCGAAGGGTGACGTGCTCGACGTCGCCACGTCGCGACGCGTGCTCGCCGAGTGCATCGAGCTCGGCGCGCTCAACATCAACTTCACCGGCGGCGAGGCGCTCATGCGCCGCGAGATCTACGACCTCATCGCCGCCGCCCAGCCCGAGCGCGTGGTCGTGTCGCTCGCCACCAACGGCATGATGCTCGGCGACGAGACGGTGCGTCGCCTCAAGGATGCCGGCGTGCGGATCTTGTCGGTCGGCCTCGACAGCGCCCGCCCCGAGATCCACGACGCACGCAAGGTGCGCGTGGGGGCGTTCGAGAAGCTGATTGCGGGCGTGCGGCGTGCAGTCGCGCTCGACCTCGAGGTTTACCTCTGCACCGTCATCACCCGCGAGAACCTCGCCAACGGCGACGCCTGGGAGATGGTCGAGCTCGCCCGCAATTTGGGATGCCTCCTGACCGTGAACATCGCGTGCTCGGTGGGAGCCTGGAAGGACGACGAAGACCAGCTGCTGCGCCAGCACGAGATCCGTGCCTACGAGCGCATGCTCGAGGTGCCACACGTGCGCTGGGAGGGCGGCTCGAACTACGTGAAAGAGGGATGCCCCGCGGGGATCGAAAAGATCTACGTGACCGCCACCGGCGAGGTGGCGCCGTGCCCCCGGGCGCACGTGTCGTTCGGCAACGCACGCCACGAGCCCATGGGAGCGATCTGGAAGCGCATGCTCGGCGAGGACGTGTTCGGCCACGTCCAGCCCGGCTGCCCGGCAGGCGACGACAAGGACTTCATCCAAACCTACCTGGAGCCGATCCGCGAGAGCGGCCAATCGTTCCTGCCCGTCGAGGAGATCCACCGCCGCAACGCGATCAAGTCGGACCGCGTGTCGCTGCCGGTGGCGCCGATGGGCGCGTGATGGATCCGCTCGCACCGATCCCGTCGGGGAATCCGGGCCCGCCGCAGCCGGCGGCGTTTCATTCGCGTCCCACGGGCGCTGCGGTCGCGACGTCGCGAAGCTCCCACACGCGAGCTCCGAGCGTGAGCCCGCGGACCCCCACCGATCCCGAGGTGGTCCTCGTCCAGGCCAAGACCGAGATTCTCGACGCCTGGAAGAGCCACCCCACGCTGCCACTCTCACTGCTGAGCGCCGCGCGCAAGGTCGCGCGGCAGCGCCGCGTGGTGCTGGTCGACGAGCGTGTCGACCGCGATTGGCGCACCACGCTCGCGAGATACCTGGCACGGCAACCGATCTGCGTCGCCATCACTTCCGTCACGGGGCGTCAGCTGCTCCACGCGCTCGCGGTCGCACGTGTTGCGAAGGAGCTCTCGCCCACGACACCGGTGATCTGGGGCGGAATCCACGGCACGCTGTTGCCCGAGCAGACGCTCGCCACCGGTCTGGTGGATGTGATCGTCGTCGGCGAGGGCGAGGACAGCTTCGCCGAGCTGGTGGAAGCGCTGGCGTCGGGGCGGCCGGTGTCGGAAGTGCCAGGCACCGCCAGCCTCGACGGTGACGGTGCCGTGCGTTTCGGCCCAGCACGAGGAAAGCTCGATCTCGACCGGCTCGAGCTCATCCCCTACCACCTCGCCGGCCCCGGCTACCTCTTCCTGCGCGGCGGACGGCAGACCGCGTACTTCGAGACTTCGCGCGGGTGCCCCTATCCGTGCGGCTATTGCTACACCAACTCACTCTTCGGGGTGAGCTGGCGGGGGCAAAGCGCCGAGGTGGTGATCGAGCATCTGCGCCACCTACGCGCGAGCTTGCCGGGCGTGAGCCACGTCTCGATCACCGACGACTCGTACTTCACGCGCACCGAGCGGGCGCTCGCGATCGCCGAGGGAATCCTGCGCGAGGGCTGGGATCTCACCTACCAGGTACAAGGCGCGGTCATCCCGATCCTCAAGAAGCTCACCGACGACGAGCTCGCGTTGCTGCGAAAGAGCGGCATGGTGCGGGTGGACATGGGCGTCGAGACGGGCTCGGAGCGCATCCAGCGCGAGATCGGCAAAGGGCTCAAGATCGCCGACGTGCGCGAGATCAATCGCCGGCTCCGCAAGCACGACATCGTGCCTTGGTACAACTTCATGTCCGGCTTTCCGGAAGAAAGCGCCACCGAGTTCGCTTCGACCCTCGATTTGCTCCTCGAACTGGTGCGCGAAAACCCGGCCGCGCTGGTCTCTCCCGTCTACTGCCTGGCACCCTACCCCGGCACCGACGCGTACCACATCGCCGCCCGTGCGGGATTCGAGTTCCCGCGCCGCACCGAGGATTGGGCTCGCTTCGCCCTCGACCGGTCCAACAACCCGTGGATGACCGAGTCGCAGCGCCGCGCGCAAGAAGCCGCGTACTTTCTGTCGATCTTCGTGGACGGCAAAGTGCGCGAGTACGGCAGCGCGCCGCTGCGGGCGCTCGCAGCGATCTACCGCCCGATCGCGACGCTCCGGCTCGCGCGGCGCTGGTTCGGGTTCCTACCCGAGAAATGGCTCGCCGACCGCGTTACCGCCGCCTCGTGCTGAGCGGGCGTCCCTCCGCCACGAGTCGTCCGCCGTGACCCTTGCGCAAGCGCGGAATCGCGTGGCGCTGGGCTGGGCCTACTTGCGGGGCAACCCCGATCCCGGCGGCTGGCCGATGGATCTCACCATCGAGCTGACCAACCGCTGCGATCTGGGCTGCATCATGTGCCCGCGCAACTGGAGCGGGCGGCGCGTGGGAGACATGGATCTCGCGCTTTTCCGGCGCATCGTCGATCAAGCGGCGGGGCGAGTCGGCATGGTGGACCTCTGCCTCGCCGGCGAATCGCTGATGCACCCGGGAATCTTCGAGGCCATCAGGTACCTGCGCGCCAAGGGCATTCGCTCCTATCTGCAGACCAGCGGCTTGCACGTGGACGACGAGCGGGCCCGCCTGCTCGTCGATTCCGGTCTCGATTTCGTATCGTTCTCGATCGACGGGTTCCGACCCGAGACTTACGACGAGATTCGCCGCGGCGGCGACTTTGCACGCACCGTCGCGAACCTGGAAGCGTTCCTGGCGCTGCGGCGACGCACCGGCCGCGGCCCGTTCACCGTGGTCCAGATGATCGTGCAACGCGACAACGCCGACGAGGTGCGCGCCTTCCGCGAGCGCTGGCGGAAAAGCGGTGTCGACGCCGTGCGGCTCAAGCCCCTCGGCGTCAACCGCGAGCACGTGCGCAAGATCGGCGATCGCGTCGTGACATCTGGTCAAACGGACGAAGCCAGCCCCTGCATCCGCACCTGGCGCGGGGTGGCGGTGTACTGGGATGGGCGGGTCGTGCCGTGCTGCTACGACTTCGATGGCTGCGAGACCGTGGGCGACCTCAACAGCGACTCGCTCGACGCCGTGTGGCGCGGTGAGCCGATGCGGGCGCTGCGCCAGCGTCAGGCCGAGGGGCGCTACCACGAGATCCCGCTCTGCAGGGACTGCAACCGCAAGAACCTCAATGTTTCTAGACTCGTAGCCGGAATCGGCAGCCTCGTGGGCGATCCCGGGACGGTGCTCAAGTCCTTGGCGCCGCTGAGTCGTTTCGGCATCCGCCCCTGAGCCCGAGCTCGCCGCAGCGGATGCGCTGGGTGCATACACGCCGCGCGCACGAGCGGCAGGCCAGCAACAAATAGCAGTGATGTCAGTAGGTTGTCAGAAGACCCGGTGATCGCAATGGAAATAGGACCAATCGAGTTGCCTATCGTACCAACTCCCGCTAAATTCGTACCATACGAGTTCTGTATCGCAAGTGGAGTGCCCATGTTTCGAATGACCAAGCAGACCGATTACGGGATCGTCCTCCTGACCCGTTTTGCCGGGTCACCCACCGGCGAGGTCCACACCGCCCGTGACCTGGCCGAGGAGACCGCGCTGCCCCTGCCGATGGTGAGCAAAATCCTGAAGGTTCTCGGGCGATACGGGCTGCTGGTGTCGCACCGTGGGGTCAAGGGCGGGTACAGCCTGGCCCGCGACCCCGATCAGATCTCGATGATCGACATCGTCGCGGCGCTCGAGGGTCCGGTCGCGATCACCGAATGCAGCCTCGAACGTCCGGGAGCATGCACGCAGGAAACGCTATGCCCCGTCCGCACCAACTGGCAGAGGATCAATCAGGTGATCCGTGACGCGCTCGCAGGGCTCACGTTGGCCGAGATGACGCAACCGCTTCCCCCGCAGCCCGGCTCGCGCGTCAGCCTGGACACGGTGCAGATCACGGAGGGTGGTGGACATCGCCCATCCGTTCCACTCGCAACTCAGCTTCCGTCACTCGCGTCGCATCCTCTGCAAGCGAGGTTGCCGCAACCCGCGGACGCGTGAGCGACCGCTAGCTACGATCGCGCATCCACGCCGCATACCGACCGAGCACGCGCTTCAGGAGTCGCCGTCATGTCCAGCTCCGAGACGACCCTCTCGAACCTGACCTCTCAGGAATACAAATACGGATTCGTCACCGACATCGAGGCGGAGTCCGTTCCGCCTGGGCTCAACGAAGACGTCGTTCGGCTGATCTCGCAGAAGAAGAACGAGCCCGAGTGGCTGCTCGAGTATCGCCTCAAGGCCTATCGCCGCTTCCGCGAGATGCTCGCGGAGAATCCTGCCGGACCGGAATGGGCCAACGTCCACTACCCGAAGATCGACTACGACGGGATAGTCTACTACACGGCCCCGAAGCAGAAGAAGAAGCTCGAGAGCCTCGACGAGCTCGACCCCGAGCTGCGCCGCACCTACGAGAAGCTCGGCATCTCGCTCGACGAGCAGAAGCGGCTCGCGGGCGTCGCGGTGGACGCCGTCTTCGATTCCGTCTCGGTCGCGACGGCGGTCAAGAAGGGGCTCGGGGGGCGCGG
>CAYVDO010000231.1:0-12897 GCA_964450125.1 uncultured bacterium | reverse complement strand
CAAACACTACCCATAGCGGTTACCGCAGCTAAGCGGATAGGCATGTCCGCGGAAGGTTTTCTACGGTAGACGCCGGGCGTGCGCAGATGCCTGGAGGCGCATCGGTCCCTCGACGCGCACGAGGTGCGATCGCGCACGACGGCCGGTGTTTCGGCGGGCCCACCGCGAGACCGGTGGGCCTCCAGGCCAGATCGCCGGGTGGCGAGGCAGCAGGATCGACCGGACCCGGCACCGTGGTGCGGCAGCAGCCTCCTGCCAGTCCGCGGCGTCGCGGGCGCGGGCGGGGGGATGTGCTATCCCAGCGGCGAGGGGTGAAGGGGCGATTCATGCGCGAGGCGCTCGCGAGCGAGGTCCGAAACGCGCTGCGCTACGTCCGCGCCAACTGGCTCGTGGCGAAGGTGCTGGCGAGCTACATCTGGCTCTACACGCTCTACAAGCTCTTCGGCGCGGATCGCATTCGGGCGCGCATCGATCGCACGCACGAGCGAAACGCGCAGCGCGTCCTCGACGGCATCCTCGAGCTCAAGGCGGTCTACATCAAGCTCGGCCAGGTCCTGAGCGTCATGAGCCAGGTGTTGCCGCCGGTCTTCAGCGAAAAGCTGGTGGGCCTGCAGGATTCGGTGCCGCCGCATCCGTACAAGGACATCGAGCGGCGCTTCCGCGAGGAGTTCGGGAAGACGCCGCAAGAGATGGGGCTCACGCTGAACCCGGTGCCGCTGGCGTCGGCGTCGCTGGGGCAGGTGCACCGCGCCACCGATCCCGACGGGCGCGTGCTCGCCATCAAGGTCCAGTACCCGGACATCGAGAAGATCGTGGAGATGGACCTCAAGGTCCTCGCCCGCGTGACGCGCATCCTCGACTGGTTCTTCCCCGACTTCCACTACCACCGCATCCGCGAGCAGATCGTGGACGTGGTGCGCCGCGAGCTCGATTACCGCTCCGAGGCGCGCAACATGGGCACGTTCGCGGCGAACTTCGCGGATGATCCGGACGTGCTCTGCCCCGAGGTGGTGCCCGAGTACACGAGCGGTCGCGTGCTCGCGATGACGTTCATGGAAGGCTTCAAGATCGGCAACCGCAAGGCGCTCCTCGACGCCGGCATCGATCCCCAAGCGGTGGTGAAGAAGCTCGCCCACATCTTCTTCAAGCAGGTGCTCAAGGACCGGCTCTTCCACGCCGACCCGCATCCCGGGAATTTCCTGGTGCAACAGGGGCCGAAGATCGTGGTCCTCGACTTCGGCGCAGTGGAGCCGATCCGCGAGGAGCTGATGAAGGGGATGCGGCTCGTGTTCCTGGGCTACATCTCGCGGAACGACCAACTCGTGCTCAACGGCGTGGAGGTGATGGGCTTCCAGTCGCTGACCGGTGATCGCGCCGTCTTCGAGCGCTCGGTGAAGCATTACTTCGAGAAGATCCTGCGCTACCGGCCGGAGGACCTCGCAAAGCTGAGCCCGGACGTGATCCGCGACTTCACGGATCTGAAGCAGCTCGACGTCTCGTTCACCGATCTGGCGCGCGCCTTCCAGTACCCCGAGGGCTACTTCTACATCGAGCGCACGATGCTCCTGCTCTTGGGCCTCTGCATGACGCTCGACTACACGCTCGATCCGCTGATCGTGGGCGCGCCCTACGCGATGCAGCTCATCCTGGAGACCGCCGAGCCGGGCTCGCTGGTGATCCCGCCGCCGCCCGCGCAAGCGTGAAGCGACGAGTGCGCGCAGCGGCGGGCGCGACCTCGACCGCGAACGGACGATGAAGCGCTTGCAGCGCCGCTTGGGTCTCGCGGCGGCGCTCGCCGCGGCGTGCGTGCTGACGCTCGAAGCGCTGCTTCGCTTGGCGGCGCCCATTCCGCTCAACTCGCCGCGCTTTCGAAGCTCGGCGCGCTACTGCACCGAGCTCTGGCCGTCGAACGACGGCGTCCTCACGACGGTCGATTTCCGCCACGCGTTCCACACCGACGAGCACGGGTGGCGGCGAAACGACCGTCGCGAGGTTGCGTCCGGCGATGGGGCGCGCGCTGTTGCCGTGGTGGGCGATTCGATGGTGTTCGGCGAGGGTGTCGCCGACGGCGAGACCTTCGTGGCGCGGCTGCCCGCCGCACTTGCCGACCGCGGCGCGGGCCGCTGGATCGCCTGGAACCTCGGGATCGGCGGCCACGGTACCGGCCAGCACACAGCACGCCTCGAAGACCTCGTGGCCTCGGGACGAAAGCCGGATGCGGCGCTCGTGACCTTCTTCGCCAACGATCCCCGTGACGATCGCGAGTGCCGGCCGTTCGAGTGGGCGGGGTCCGATGGCGTGAGCCTCGAACGCGTGGTGCCGGCGTACAACGCGCATCCGGCGCCGAAGCGCGTTCGACGGCTCGTGGAAGAGCCCGCCTACCGCTGGCTCACGGCGCATTCGCAGGTCCTGGGACGAATTCGTCTCAAGCTCGCCCGCGGCGGCGGCGATCGCACCGAGGGCGCGAGCGATTCCGAGCGGGCCGAGCGCGGCGCTCCCCGTGGCAACGCCCTCGATGAGCCGCTCACTCCCGACGCGATCCGGCTCACCACGGCGCTTCATCGCCGCCTCGCCGCCGACGCGCGAGCGTGGTCAATCCCGATCGGCATCGTGCTGGTGCCGCACAAGGGCTGCTTCGAGGCCGCAACGCGACCCGCGTGCGACGCCAAGCTCGACACCGTGGCCCGCATCGCCATCGAAGCGGGTCTGCCGCTGCTCGATCTGCGTCCGGTGTTCGCGCGTTCGAGCGAGTCGGACTACTACCCCCACGACCTCCACTGGACGCCGGCCGGCCACGCCACCGCCACCACGCCCATCGCCGACTTCATCGTCCATCTCGCCACCGCATCGAGCCTACACGCGAAGCGTTATAATGGTATCCGTGATACGCTCGTTTGCAGACCGCGCGACGGAAGACATCTTCGATGGTGTCGCAACCCAACGGGCCCGCGCAGCCTTTCCGG
This sequence comes from uncultured bacterium, assembly GCA_964450125.1. Classification (GTDB taxonomy): domain Bacteria; phylum JADJOY01; class JADJOY01; order JADJOY01; family JADJOY01; genus JADJOY01. The sequence continues at coordinate 9,934 of CAYVDO010000231.1, read as the reverse complement.
ACCGTCTCTGGCCCATCGCTCGTCGCAAGCTCACGCAGCTCAATCGAGTACGAGAGCTGCGCGAACTGGCGATACCTCCGGGCAACCACCTCGAGGCATTGCGACGTGACCGGCTGGGTCAACACAGCATCCGGATCAACGAGCAGTATCGAATCTGCTTTCGGTGGGAGAACGGCCATGCCGACGAAGTCGAGATCACGGACTACCACTGAGCGTGCCCCCCGTAGGCGTGGCGGGCTCGTAGCGCGGCGCCTCCCGCGGCGCTTGCCGCCGACACACCCCGGGGAGATGTTGCTCGAGGAGTTCCTCAAGCCGCTCGGAATCTCCCAATCGGCATTCGCGATTCGGCTGGGCGTTTCGTTTCCGCGCCTGAACGAGATCGTGCGGGCCAAGCGGGGCGTCACTCCCGATACCGCCTTGCGATTGGCGAAGGTGACTGGGATGAGTGCGGACTTCTGGCTCGGACTTCAGCAAGACTGGGATCTCTGGCACGCGATGCGGTCCACGTCCGCGGGCGCGATCTCGCGCCTCGCACCACTCGCCCACGCGAGCTGACATCCTGCTCATCGATCGACCTCGCGGCATAAAGACACGCACGCCACGACATGCAAGCGCACGACGACGACGAGGACGAGGCGAGCACCTCAGAGAGGCCCAAAGCCCGCGCTCGCACTCGCATTCGGCGCGCTGGGGCGCAGCCCACGCCCGAGTCGCCACCGCGCGTGGTGGTGCCCGAGCCGCCACCCGAGCCCGTGCCACCCCATCCAGGTCAGGTGTTGCTCGAGCGATACCTGAAGCCGCGCGAGGTGAGCGAGGCGGCGCTCGCGAACGAGCTCAACGTGTCGGCAGCGCACGTGCGCGAGCTGGTGCGCGGCAAGGCGCGCATGACGGCTGACACCGCGTTGCGCCTGGCACGCGTCACCGGCATCAGCGCCAAGGAATGGACGCGAATCCAGCAGGACTGGGAAGCCTGGCGCGCCCGCAATCCGCGCCGCCGGTAGTGGCGCCCTCGAGCTCGCGGTCCCGCTGGTGGCGTCGTTCGTCGCCGAGCCGACCACGCGCTGACGAACGTAGCGGGTCGGCTCCGGGGTGAGGGGCTGGAACAGACCCGAACTCTCAACGCCGAGGACTCCACGGTCGCGTTCCACTTCACCGCGAGCCAGCGGCGAGCGACGCGAGTGACTTGGGTGGGTCCCGCGGCGGCTTTGCCGCGGCGGGCGGGGGGCTGGAACAAACCCCCGGGGAAACATCCGCTCACAGCATCAGGTCGCGGACGCGAATCGGGGTGCGCAGGCCTGGCGGGCGTACGCTCGCGTTCTCGTCGAGGTTGCGAACGAGGGCGAAACGGCCGCTGCGCGTGGGCCGTCGATGGACCTCGAGGCGTCGTTCGAGGAGGTCGATGATCCAGTACTCGCGAGCGCCGGCGCGAGCGTCGATCGCGGCCTTCGCGTGGTCGAGCGTGTGCGAGGACCAGGCGAACTCGGCGGGCAGCACCGCCTCGCGCACGGTCGGGTGGCGCTTCGCGAAGTCCGCGTGCGTGCCGCGAACCACCGCGATGTCCGGCTCGGGCAGCGAGTAACGGCCGGCGACGATGGGCTTCGAATCGCGCACCACGAAGCCGCTGCCGTAGAGTGCGCCGATTCGGTCGCGGACTGCAGTCACGCTGCCCGCGTGCGGCGGACCCTGTGCGCTCACGACGACGAGCTCCCCCGCGGGCAGCTCGACGGGCTCGCGGGCGCCGAGGATTCCGCTTTCGACCATGCGCATGACCTCGCGCACGGTGAAGCGGCGGGTTTCGTGCGGGACCGGCAGTGCCAAGGGCATCTCCCGGTGGGCAGCATAGGAATCGCCTCGTTTGGTGCGCAAGGGATTCTCCCCCTCGTCGTTACCGCCGAGGCCCAGTTCAATCGCGGTGCCGCGAACGGGCTGCCGAAGTCGGCGCGAAAAGCCGAACGACTCTGCCATCACCCCGCGAATCACGCGAGCGGCGAAGCGCCCGTGCGGGCGCGCGCCTGCGTCCACGGGGGCACAGGCGAGATCAGCGCTGCGCGGGGACCAGGTGCAACAGGTCGAAGAGCCCCTGGTCCGCAGCACCGCCCGCGTAGGATGCGGTGAAGCGCACCTTGCGCGTGCCGGGTGGCACCGCGTCCTTGCGTTCGTACTCGAGCCATTCGGCAGCGGCAGTGGGCCCGAGACTGGCACCGCCGAGCGACGCATCGCTCTCGCCGAGGAACTCGACCGACAAGCTCACGGCGGCGAGCGATTCGTAGCTTCGCATCAATCCGCCCCAGATCACCGAGAGCTGATCCAAATCGATCGTGCCGGCGTACGTGGAGAGATCCACGTTCTGGCTCATGGCTGCGGGCGCCGAGTTGCCGAGCGCGGTGATGAAGAGCCAATCGCCCGAGCCGCTCTTGAGCGGGTAGGGATCGGTCTCGAGCGCCATGTCTGCGAGCACACCGATGGCGCCGCTCGCGGTCCAGCCAGAAACATTGCCGGTCTCCGCTTCGGGGTTCACGAGGAGATTGCCGGCGAGCCGATCGTGAGGTGCTACGAGCGTCTGGAAGCCGAGATAGAGGTCGTCGAACATCGCGTCGTTGGAGAGGTAGTTGATGTAGTCGCGCGTCGACGTGAGGACCACCGTGGCGCTGCGGGTGCCGGGAGGTACGTCGACGAGCGCGTAGTAGGGCCACCAATCGAGCGTGTCGCGACGCGCGGACGTCTCGACGCCCAGCAGCTTGCCCGCCGCGTCCTTCATCTCGACGCGGATCTCGGCCTCATCGTAAGGCCGCACTTGATTGCTCGAGCCGTAGGGGTCCGTGATGATCTGGTAGCCGGTGGTCATCCGGCCGGAGACGAGGAGCTGGCCGCGACCTTGATCGATGGTGCTCGCCTGCGACGCGAGGCTCACGGTCTGGCGGGCACGCGAGTGGGTACCCGAGCAGCCGCCCTGGCCAGTGGCGAAGCGTGAGCCGGTGTGTGGCGCCTGATTCTCGCGAGACGCCACAGCGGTCATGCCGCCTTCCGCGCTCCAGCTCGCGAGGTTCGACTCGAAGCCCGGGTTCGCGAGCAGATTGGGCGGACGCGAGCCCGCAGGCGGAAAGCGGAAGTCCGGCCGGCGCTGGTCGGCGAACGGATCCTCGGTGAAGGGGTGGTTCGGATCGCTGGCGAAGAGCAGCTCCGCCCACACCGGCTTGTGATCGGAGGGCACGGGCGTGAGATTCACGACGTCGCCCGTCACCACGATCGCGCCCGCCGCGATGTTGGTGAAGATGAGATCGATGAGCTGGCTACCTTCCGAGCCGTCGAAGCGCTTCGACGGCCAGGACACACGCTCGCCGGGAAACCAGCCGAGATTGGTCCACGAGTCCTTCAGTACCTCTTCGAGCATCGTGACCTGATCGCTTCCGTGCTCGTCGTTGAAGTCACCGACCACGATCACGTACGGCGTGGGGTCGTTGGCGAGGTAGCTGTCGACGAACTCGCGGCAATCGCGGTTGCCGTCCACGTTCCAGCCGAAATGCGCCGCGTAGACCGAGAAGTCCACGCCACCGATCGTGGTGTGGGCGTGGACGAAGGTGCGGCCGGTCGAGAGCGCCACGGTTTCCGGCGCGCTCAGGGGCGTCTTCGAGAGCAACGCCTCGCCGTGGCTGCCGTAGTACGTGAACGGGAAACCGGCCGCGGTGGCGACATCGGCGTTGAACCCGGCGCTCGGGTCCTCTTGTAGGCCGACGAGATCGAGGGCGAGCGTGCCGAGGGCGGATCCGATCGTCGTGCCGTCGGCCCAATTACCGCCGTAGAGGTTCCACGAGCCGGTGCGCACGTGGATCCCCGCCGGCAACGTGACCGGCGGCAGCGGATCGGTGGGGGCCCACGGCCCGAACGATGCGATCGACAGCTCCGTCCAGCGGGCGGGCACGGGCAGCAGGCCCGAGAAAAGCAGCGAGACGAGGAAGAGACACGGCGCGCGCTTGATCATCCATCGATTCTACCGATGGGCCGCAGGCCGGCGCACCTCGGCCACGGGCGCCGGAGGAACGGCCTCAGCGATCCGTGGGAGCGGGGAGGATGGTCGGCGCGTGTCCGGCGAGGGCGGTGCTCAGGAACTCGGCGGCTTGCTGGTGCACGTCCTTCGCGAACGCCACACCCGTGTGCGTGGCGACGTCGCCGTTGGTGAAGGTGCGGTACTGGACCAGGCCCACGGAAAGGCCCTCCGGTCCGTTCGCCGTGGCCGGATAGGCGTTCCGCGCGAGGCCCACGATCTCGCGGTGGGCAGGCTCGATCTGGGGAATCCCGATCGCCCGCGCCAGCGACTCGCTGGTGGGGTTCGGCACCACGTCATCGTCGATGACCTCGATCTGGAGCAGCGGCATGGCAGGGGCCGCGCCGGGAAAGCGATCGGTGAGCGCGCGGCGGGCGTAGGTGAGCGGCTCGCTCGGGCTGAGGACGTTCTGGGCCGCGGCGATGAAGGTGTACACCTGGCCGGTCGGTAGGTGTGTGGCGCGTGCGAGCTCGGACAAGAAATCGAAGCCGCCGAAGCCGGGCTGGAGCTCGAGCTCTTCGGTGATGACGTCCGTCCAGGTCGCTCCGGCGATGAGCAGCGTCGCGGCACGGAGCCCGGGATCGAGTGCCACGAAGATGCTGCCCAGGATGCCGCCGAAGGATTCACCCAGGTACGCGACCCGCGAGCCGTCCACGTCCGGCACTCCGTCGGCTGCTCCGAGCGGCAGCAAGTCGAGCCCGCCGAGGTCGGTCGCGATGCAGCGCTCGAGCTGCACCAGATCCGCGATCGTCTGGCGCACGCTGTCGTTCATCCGCGGCAGATCGTCGATGTTGAAGAACGAAAGTGCTGGCAGCAGCTCACCCGTGTAACGCGAGCCGTGCTCCACGAAATCGATGGCGATGGTGGCCATTCCGGCGGCGGCCATCGAGTCCGAGTAGTCGAGTGCCTGCTCCTTCGACGCGTCGATGCCGTGGCCGTAGATGGTGATCGGCGCTCGGTGGGCGTTCTTGGGCAACGACAACACCACCTCGAGCTCCACCTCGGGTGCTTCGACAGGCGCCGCCGCGAATCGCGAGGCGAGGAGCTGCCCGTCCTTCGACCGAAAGTCGTAGGCAGCGAGGCGCCCATGGACGATCACTTCGTCGCCACGCGTTTCCGCGGAATCGACACGGAAGCGCGGCGGCTTGATGCTCGCCGTCCGCACCTCGGCGTCGATGAGCGCGAGCATTCGCGACGTGAGCGCTTCGTCGGTGGCGGTCGTGAAGACGGTGATGCCTGCGATGTCCTCTGCTCCGAGCGGCAACGCTTCCGCGAGTGCTGCGGCGGTGTCGCGCAGCGTGCGCGCATATTCATCCAGGCGCGGCTCGCCGAGCCTCGTGCCGGCGAGCGCTGCCGCCAGGAGCGGCGATGGCGCGAGCTCTCCGCGCGCCGTGTCGCGAACGCGACGCGTGAGCACGAGCGCGTGACGCGTGCCCGTGGCCAGCGGCGCCAGCGCGCGGATCATGAGCGTGTACGTGGGCGGATCGAGCGTGAGGCCAATCGGCTCGTAGCGGGCGAGGAAGGGGATCGGCACGCCGAAGCCGGGTGCTGCGGGGTCTGCAACCGTGAGGATCACCGAGTCGGCGGGATCGGCCTGGCCCGTGTTGGCCGGTAGCGAGGCGAGATCGATGGCGCCACTCAGCGCCACCATCAGCCGGCTCGACGGATCGAAACCGTCGGTCTCGTCGGCGCGTTCGAGGCCGATGAACGATGGAACGGTGGCGTTCCAGACGTCGATGCGCCTGCCGCTGGGGCGTGAAGCATCGACGCTCGTGAAGACGTCGCTCGGCCACGGGTGGATCTCTCCCGCGAGCGGATCGAAGATCACCTGCGGACCAGCGCCGCTGGCAGCCGTGCGATAGCGGAACGTGAGCGGGACCGCGAGCGCGACGCCGTCGCGCGTCGCCACGCCTGGATCCACGCTCAGTGTCACGGCGGAGTCGGGCGCCAGCAGCTCGGCGGGATCGACGAGCAGCGAGCGCTCGTCGCCGCCCGCATGCACGCGCAGCGGCAGCTCGCGGCGGCCCACTCGAACGTGAATGCGTGCACTGGCCGAGCCCGCGTCGATCGCGCCGTCGAAGCGCAGCCGGAACACGGCGCTCGTGGGGAGATCGTCGCTGCCGCTCGCCGGCTCGATCGCGGCGAGCGGCGGCGCCGACGTCACCGCGACCGCGTCAGGTCTCGATCCGCCATCCCCCGAGCACGCCGCCGCCACGAGCGCGAGGGTCGCCACGGCGCAGGCGTCGAAGACGCGCAGGCAATCCCGCAAGCCGGACCGACGACGCAGCCGAGCACAGGCCACCTCGCCGGCCGCTCCCGCCACGAATGCCGAGTGGTGCAACGCCGTACGTTCAGTTCGTGGAATGCGGGCCCTTGGGGGCAGGGGTGTAGATCGGGCTCGGCGCCGATGCGGTCTTGCCTGCGGCTGCAGTGGGCATGGGGATGATCTTGCCCGCGCCGCCTTTCTCCACTTCGTCGATCCGAAGCAACGCATGCATCGGCACGTGGATGCGCGTGACGCCCGCAAACTCGTTCCGAAGCTCTTGCTCGGTGGGATCGATGATGACTTCCGACTTGGTGCCCCACACCAGATCGGCGACCTCGACGAAGCCGAAGAGATGACCTTGTGTCACCTCGCGGGCGTAGATCTCGAAGATCTTGCCCTCGTTCTGGAAGCGAACCTTGAAGATCTTCTTGGGTTTGGCCGTGGATTTCGGTGCGGTCATGGCGCGGGCAATGTGGCATCGCCCGCGAGTTGCGAGCAATCGCCTCGGCGGCGGGGGTCAGAAGATGCCGGGATCGACGTCGACGCTGATGGGGCAGTGGTCGGAGCCCTTCACTTCGGGGTGGATGGCGGCGCAGCGGATGTGCTCCATGGCCGCGGGGGAAGCGAGGATGTAGTCGATCCGCCAGCCGATGTTCTTTTCGCGTACACCGAAGCGCTGACTCCACCAGGTGTAGTGGCCGCCGCCCTTCTCGAAATGGCGGAAGGTGTCGATCCAACCCTTCGCGAGCCAGCGCGCCAGCTCCTTGCGTTCGACGTCGGTGAAGCCGCTGGTCTCGCGGTTTTCCTTGGGGCGCGCGAGGTCGATCTCTTCGTGGGCCGTGTTGAAGTCGCCCATCACCAGGATGCGGGCACCGCGATTCTTCTCTTGCTCCAGCACGTCGAAGAGCTTCTTGTAGAAGCGGAGCTTGAAGGGGATGCGGCTCAAGTCCCGATTCGGTCCCGTGCCATTCGGGAAATAGCCGTTCACGATCGTGAGCGCGCCGAAGCGCGCGATCTGAAGCCGTCCTTCGCAATCGAGCGGCCGCGAGCCGAGACACGTGCGCAGCTCGTCGTGCGGCCGGCGTGCCAAGATTCCCACCCCGCTGTAGCCGGCGCGTTCGGCCGCCACCCAATGCGAGTGCCAGCCGTCCGGGACGCGAATCTCGGCGGGCACCTGTTCCTCGCCGGCGCGCACCTCTTGCAGCCCCACGATGTGGGCACCGCTCGCATCGAGCCAATCGCGAAATCCTTTCTTCGCGACCGAGCGGATGCCGTTGACGTTCCAGGAGACGATTCGCTCGGGCTTGCTGCTCTGGGTGCGCGCCATGGGGCTCCGTTTCGTCTCGGTCCGTTCGCGCCGCGCCACCCTGCGACTCGACGGCTGGTAGGGCGACGGGCAAGATGACGGCCGCGGTGAGGGTGGCGCCGCGGGACCGCTCATGTTCAATCGATCTCGAATGCGCCGAGCGCCGAGCGCGGCTCTTTGGGCCTGCGTCGCGACCAGTCTAGCGATCGCATCGCCCGCGCTCGCGTTACCGCCGTCGCCTCCTCACGAGCCGCCCACGATGCGCGCTTGTTGCGCGCTCGGCTACAACTTGGCGCCGCGGATCGGCAGCATCGAGTTCCCGATTCGAATCGGGAACGTGTCCGCGTCCCGTCCCTTCGGCAAGCACAATTACGCGGGCGCGCTTAGGCTCGACGAGCGCAACGCCCACCTCTACACCTGCCGCGGCGGCTTCATCGATCTCGCCCACGTTCGGGACAACGCCGACTGGACCGCCTATCTGATTTCCGAGCTCGACACGCTCTTGGGCTCGGGCAAGACACTCGACCTGCCACCCGAGGCGGGTGCCCGGCGGCTCAAGCTACCGGCGCGCGCCGTGGTGGGTGACCGCGCGGAAGTGGTGCGGCTCGTGGCACAACGCGTGGCCCTCGACCTCTCGATCTGGCACGAGATCGCGAGCTGGTACGGGTTCTCGCTGGTGCCGGTCTTCCCGGAGCGGCTCTCGGCGTTCTCGCCCGAGGACTTCTACTCGAACGTGATCGGCACCGAGCTGGGCGTGCGCGCCTACCGCTCGCCTCAGCCCTTCGACGACGCGATGAACCACGAGCTGGTCGCCGCCACGCAAGCGCTCGATCCCGTTCCCGGCGCGGTCACGCGGCGCGCGTTCCAACTGATCGACGGGTTGTGGTGGGACAGCCGGCGTTTCGTTCCCGACACCGACATGGTCACGCGCCGCTCGCTCGCGATCGGGCCGGTGGTGACGCCCTGGCGCGTCCCCGGCGGCGACGCCGCGCTCTGCGGCGGCCGCGACCTTCCCGCGCAAACGATCGAGGCCCCCGAGCGCACGCCGAGCGGCGAGGCGCTCGCCACGTACTACCGGCTGGAATTCGATCCCGACGTGACGCTCCTTCAGGGCGCGCCGTTCCCCGCGCTCGGTGTGGATCGGATCACGTCGCTCGACTTCGGTTGGATCGTCGCCACGGTGCGCGACCAGATGCTGACCGAGCTCGGTCCTGACTTCGAGAGCCCGGATGCGCCGCGACGTGCACTCGCTGCTGCGGCGGCGACGACTGCGCCCGCGGCCACGAGCCCGACCGAGGCGCCGCCGCCGGCGGCGCGCGCGACCGCCAGCGAGTGCGGCTCCTCCGATCCCATCTGCCGCATCCAGATGGAAGGGCGCGTGGCAGGCTTCCACTTGCTCGATCTCAAGGTCATCGTGGGTGCCTCGGTGAACGACGAAGGCCGCCTCGCCGGCGGCGGAGAAGTACGCGTCTTCGATGCCGACATCCCCGGCGGCGACATCCGGGCGCTCATCTTCGACGTCAACGACGATCGCGGGCGCCGTGACGTGGTGGCGCGCTTCGTGGTGGCCGAGTCGGACAGTGTCTACTTTTGCCGCGACCAAGAGACCGACGAGCTACATGCGCCGGTGGCGTCGTGGTTCCGCGCCTGCCGTCCCGAGGGCATCTGGGGCTTGGGCGGAAAGGTGGGCGAGTTCCAATACGACGGAGCCACCGGGCGCAGCGCGATTCGCGCCTTCGAGTTCGATGCGGTCGCGAACGCATTCGGCAACGCGAACACCCGCGACTACCTGATCAAGCGCTTGCTGCCGTACGTGGGCTTCAGTCTGGAAAGCGTGTGGCCCGGCACCTCGCCGGAGGACGAAGAACCCAAGACCGACGTGTCGCCGCGGGTGGTGATCGGGATCCGTGGGCTGGTGCGATCGCAGAGCTTGCGGTGGGAGCTGGCGGCCTTCACGGGCTACCGCCAGGATCTTTCGGAAGGAAGTGACCAGAACTTCGAGGCCGGCATGAAGCTTTACCACCACTATCCGCTGGGCTTGGTGGCGCCGGTTGCTGCGGACCTCGAAGAAGGCCGGCCCTCGAACGCCGACGTGCGGGGTTGGGGATTGCTCAGCTTCGGCCTGGAAGCGGGCTACACGTATTGGTCGAAGCCCGAGAGTCAGATCCAGGGCTGGATTGGTCCCTTCGTCTCGTCCGAGACACCGCGGACGTGGCAGGCGCTCGTGAGCCTGCGCTGGCGGCCCGGCGAGCTCACGTTCTGAGCGAGTTTTCCGGGGGGCTTTTCAAGCCCCCCGCCCAGCGCGGCAAAGCCGCGCTGG
>CAYVDO010000230.1:0-12916 GCA_964450125.1 uncultured bacterium | reverse complement strand
CCGTCGCCTCGTGAAGCTGGCGCGTGAGGGCGCCGCTGCCGCACCCGACCTCGAGCGCCGCAAGCGCGTTCTCGCGGCTGAACCCCAGGTCGTCGAGCTGTGCCAAAGCCGCACGAAGGCGCCATCGAAACCAGAAGTGCGCGGGATCGGCGAGCGCGTGCCACGCCGGGATGAGGGGTTGACCCAGCGCCGCGCTATCCGAAGGCTCGACGGCGCTCGAATGGGAACCGCCTTCCCCGGCGAAAGACACGTCCGGCTCAGCGCTTCCGCACGCGGCCAGCCACGAATGCGGACCGGTGCAGCCGAGTCATTGCGCCTGAGCCTGTCGCGCTGGGCGCAGCTTGGGCTCGAACGCGCGCTTGGTCTCGCTCGACGGGCGCGGACCGGGTTGCACGACCTCCATCACCACGTACGCCGGTCGGCGTTTGGCCTCGAGGTAGGTCCGTCGCACGTAGGCGCCCAGCGCGTGAATGGCGAAGAGCTGGGCCGCGCCGAGTGTGCTCATCAGCGCGAATCCGGCGAGGAACCAAGGCGCCGGACTGGAGGCTGCACCACCCGCGCTCGCGAAGCGCGCTGCGGAGGCGATGCCGAGGATGACCGCGAGCATCAGGAAGAACGCCGCAAATGGCAGCGCCACCCGCAACGGGCGCGTGCTGGTGGCGGCGAGGCCGTCGATCGCCAGTCGGAAGAGCTTCCCCAGCGGGTACTTGGTGACGCCGGCGCGACGCGCTTCGCGCTCGTAGGGAACGCCGATCTGGCGAAAGCCCACCCACGCGCGCATCCCGCGGGGAAACCGCAGTCGCTCGGGCAGCGCGCGCAACGCCTCGACCACGCGCCGGTCGAGGAGCGAGAAGTCGCCGGCGTCGAGCGGCAGCGGACCATCGGCGGAGAGCGCGAGCATGCGCGACGAGAGCCAGTAGAGCGCCACGAGCGGCCACGGCTCCTTGCGCTTGCGGCGCTGCCCGTACACCACCTCGTAACCGTCTCGCCAACGCGCGACCATCGCGAGGATCACCTCCGGCGGATCCTGCAGATCGGCGTCGATGATCGCCACCAAGTCGGCGTCGGCGTGATCGAGCCCTGCGCTGATCGCGGCCTGGTGACCGAAGTTGCGGCTGAGGCGGATCAGCACCCCCGGCAGGCCCGACTCGATTGCATCGCGTACCAGGCTGGCGGATCCGTCGGCGCTGCCGTCGTCCACGAACAAGTAGCGCACGCGGTTGAGGCCCGCGCGAGCGGTTGCCTCCTCGTCGAACGTGGCGCGCAGCCGCTCGAACAGGACCGGGAGCACCGGCTCTTCGTCGAAGAGCGGGATCACGATGTCGAGCGAGGGGAGTCCGCGTGGCATTCGGTGATGAACGTGATTCGGAATCGGCGCAGGGTCTCGGCGAATCACCGTAGCATCGTCGAATCCCGACAGAAAACGTGCAGGGCAGGACCCCTCAGTCCACCCGACGAGGTGTTCAACTTGCACGCGGCCACGGTGCGTGCAGAAGGACGTGGGCGAGCACCGCCGCCACGAGCGTCACGAGCCCCACCGCCACCACCCAGGCCAATCGCTCGAGCTCGCCGGGACGCGTCGTCTCGCGATGCCTGAGCCACCGCCAGAGCTCGCGGTTCGCGCTGAACGCCACGGCGATCATCGCCGCGCCGTAACCTCCGAGCTCGAGCGCCGGGAGCACGCGCGCCCACGGCGCTTCCACCGCGCCGCCCGGTCCCGGCCATCCGATCGCTCGCAGCATCAGAAACTCGTGACCCAGCCAATGCCCCGCCAGCGAGAGACCGCTCAACCCCGTGAACGCCATGGCGATCCACGCGGCGGCGCGAAGGAGGAAGTCCAGGAAACGCCGCATCGAGCCCGCCTCACCGGCGCGCCGCACCGCGCGCCCATCTGCCGAGAAGCACCAACGCCGCCACGAGCAACGGCGCCGTCACGACGAGGTCCACGACGTCGTGCTGATGCCCGCGAAAGAAGAGCGCCGGCCGGGGCGCGTGCTCCAGGATCCCCGCCATCCAGTCGAGCTCGACGTACCAATCCTGGTGGGCGATCACGCGCAAGAACTCGAGCCCCACCAGCAGGCCGAGAGGCTGCGCGTTGCGCTGCACCCAGGCGCCGAACGAGCCCGGAGCGCGCATGGGATCGTCGCTCGCCAGCAGCGCCACCGCGATGAGCATCTGCCAGGTCCGAGAGTGCACCCGAACGTGCTCGAAATGCAGATCCTGCCCGAAGTAGGTCCACGGCCAGCTCACGACGCGCCACACGACGAGCACCAGCAGCGCACACGCGATGGCCGCCCCCAACGTCGAGGAGCCGGCAGCGACCCCGTCGCCGTCGCCCCGAGACGGCGTGTCGCTCGAACCGTTCGCCACCGGGGTGCGCTCGCCGAGCGCTTGGCACGCCAGGAAGGCGAGCACCGCAGCAGCACCGACGACCGCGCCGGAAAGCAGATCTCGCGGCTCGAGCGCTCCCCGATAGATCCCTTCGCCGAAGGTCTTCTCGTGAAGCTCGAAATCGAGGGCGTCGCGGACCGCACCGAGGGCCACGAGGACGAGCACGTAGAGCGAGGCCGGCCGAGCCCGCCGGCGTAGGAGCCGTGCGAGAACGCTCGCGCGTTCGGACGCCTCGGCGTCACGGTAGGGCGAAAGGCCGAGAAGGAACGCCAGCAGCGCCGCCGCAAACACCGTCATGCGGGCAATGTGGGTGACGATTTCCGCGAAGCTGCCAGGAGTGACGGAAAGCGGCGGCGACAGGATCGCGATGCGGTACTGGATGTCGATCGCATAGGCCGCGAACAGAGCACCCAGCCCGAAGCCTGCGCACCATCCGATCCGAAGCCAGCCTTGCAGGAGCCGTGTGAGGAGCCTCGGTGGCGGCATCCCGACGCTCTGCGCCAGCGCGCGCAATACTGGCGGGATGCGTGGCGGGATCACGGCGCCACCTCGACCTGGGCGGTGCGCCGAAGCGACTCGCCCGAACGCCCATCACAGCGATCGACGCGACCGCTACCGAGGCGCGCGACCAAGAGCTCGTCTGGACCGGGACCGAGTGCCAGCGCGAACGGCCGTCGCGGCCAGGCGAGTCGCGACTGGACCTCGAGCTTAGGGAGCGCGAGACGAACCAGCGCGTCACCGAAGCTGTCTGCGACCCAGGCGTGCCGACCGTCGGCCTCCAGTGCGAGCGATACCGCACTGGCACCGATCTCGATCCGTCCCAGGCTTTCGAGCGTGAGCGCGTCGAGCTTCTCGACCAGCCCCGAGCGCTTGTCCGCGACGTAGAGGAGGCCACGCGCAGGATCGAGCGCGAGCGCCGCGGGGTGAGAGCCGATGGTGACCTCGCGTACCAGCGCCAAATCGCGATCGAACACCCGAATCCGACCCGTCCCCGGCTCGCCGACGAAGAACACACCCTCGCTGGCGAGCCACGCCACCGGCCAGGCGCCGCGGTGATAGCCCGGCGGCGTCAGCGCCACGCTCCGCGACTGCCCCTGCCGCTGCCAGCCGCCCTGCCAGCGATACGTGAGCACGCGGAACGACAAGATCTGGGTGCGCACGGCTCCCAGCACCACGCGCAGCACGCCGTCTTCGCTTTCGTCGATGGCGAGCGCGCTCATGCGATCGGCGGTGCGCTCCGCGTCGGTGCGATCGTCGTCGAGGCTCGGCACCAGCGTCTCGCTGACCGTGGGCGCGCCGTCGGGGTCAACCTCGAGAATGCGCCCGGATCGATGGCAGATGACCAGCGGCCGCCCCCGCGCACGCGACCACAGCACCTGAATGGGGCGCATCTCGTACTCGCGCTCGAGGCGCGGAATGCGCGCGTGCCCGAGCATGGCGCCGTGCTCCGCGTCGGCGATCCCGATCGCCGACGCATCGAAGAGCGCCACCGCGACGCGACGCCCGCCCGGCTCGACAGCCAGGGCGTACGGTGCGCCGCCGCGGCCGACCAGCGAGCCGTCGAGCGTCCCGGCCCGATCCGCGGCGAGCGCTACGGCCAAGCTCCCGAGCACCACTGCCAGCAGCGCAGGTCGTCGCCACCGCAGCGCCAGAACCCTCGAGCTCAATTCGTCCTCCTCGGGAGATCGATGGCGTCGAGAGGCGGGCGTCGGGAATGGGCGAGGACGAGCACCGTGACGAGAGCGCGGGGATTCACGAGAAGCACATCCGGATCGTCGCGGGTGCGGCGATGCTACCAGGCTGCCGAGAATGTCGCCGGGGCAAGCGGTTCGGTGCCCGCCGATGCGTCGTCGCGGGTTCTTCCAGCGGCCTACCCCGAGTCGACGCGGGTCTCGGTGCCGCTGGCACCGGGAACGAGCAGCGGAGCGTGTCGAGACCCGACGTCCGATCGATCGAATGCCTGGCTGCGCAGGGGCTCTTCCAAACCACCCGAGCCTGCGAGCACCGCTCGCGTCGTGCATGGCAGATCGGAACTGATAGTCACTAACTATCACATCGATACACACGATGCATTGGCTGAATCACGAAAAGGGAACTAACGTGCCAGTCGATGGAGTGGCGAGCCCGCCGCAGACCGACGAGAAAGGAATCCTGCAATCGCTGCCGTTCCTCGCTTTCGAACCTGTCCACCGTAGAAAGGAGCTCTTCCCATGAGGCGCAAGATCATCCGTTCCCTCGCGATCCTCGCAGCCGCGGCGTCGCTCGCGCCCCCGTCGGGCGTGGCGTGGGCCGACGGCATGCCCCGATCCAACCAGTTCTGGTGGCCCAACCAGCTCGACCTCGCGCCGCTTCGGCAACACGCCGTGGAATCCAATCCGCTGGGCGGCGACTTCGACTACGCCGCCGCCTTCGCCACCCTCGATCTCGAGGCCGTGAAGAAGGACATCAACCAGGTGCTCACCACCTCGCAGGAATGGTGGCCTGCGGATTACGGCAACTACGGGCCGTTCTTCATCCGCATGGCGTGGCACAGCGCCGGCACCTACCGGGGCGGCGACGGACGGGGCGGCGCCGACGGCGGCCAGCAGCGCTTCGATCCGCTCAACAGCTGGCCGGACAACGCCAACCTCGACAAGGCGCGCCGCCTGGTCTGGCCGATCAAGCAGAAGTACGGGCAGAAGCTGTCGTGGGGCGACCTCATGGTGCTGGCCGGCAACGTCGCCCTCGAGAACATGGGCTTCAAGACCATCGGCTTCGCCGGGGGCCGCCCCGACGAGTGGGAGCCCGACCTCGTCTATTGGGGTCCCGAGAAGAAATTCCTCGCCGACGAGCGCTACTCGAGCGGCCGCAAGCTCGCGAACCCGCTCGCCGCGGTGCAGATGGGCCTCATCTACGTGAACCCCGAGGGCCCCAACGGCAAGCCGGACCCGCTCGCCGCCGCCAAGGACGTCCGTGACACCTTCGGCCGCATGGCCATGAACGACGAGGAGACCGTGGCGTTGATCGCGGGCGGTCACACCTTCGGCAAGACCCACGGTGCCCACGCCCCAGACAAGTGCGTGGGGCCGGAGCCGGCGGCTGCCGGTGTGGAGGAGCAGGGCCTCGGCTGGAAGAACACCTGCGGCAGCGGCAAGGGCGGCGACACCGTCACCAGCGGCCTCGAGGGCGCGTGGACCGTCAACCCGATCGCGTTCACGTCGAACTACCTCGACAACCTGATGACCTTCGAGTGGGTCCAAACCAAGAGCCCCGCGGGCGCCACCCAGTGGATCCCGGCCAAGGGACAGGGCCAGGGTCTGGTGCCGGATGCGCACGACCCGAGCAAGCGCCACGCACCGATCATGCTGACCACCGACCTCGCGCTGAAGGAGGACCCCGAATACCGCAAGATCGTCACGCGCTTCCGTGAGAATCCCGAGGAGTTTCGGCTCGCGTTCGCCAAAGCGTGGTTCAAGCTCACCCATCGCGATCTCGGCCCGCGGGCCCGCTACCTTGGCCCCGACGCTCCCAAGGAGACGTTCGTCTGGCAAGACCCGCTACCGGCCGTCGATCACCCGCTCATCGACGCCAAGGACGCCGCGGCGCTCGAGCAGAAGATCCTCTCCTCGGGCCTCACCGTGCCGCAGCTCGTCCGCACGACGTGGTCGGCGGCGGCGTCGTTCCGCGGCACCGACATGCGCGGCGGCGCCAACGGCGCGCGCGTTCGCCTCGCGCCGCAGAAGGACTGGGCGGCCAACTCGCCGAGCGAGCTCGCGAAGGTGCTCGCCAAGCTCGAGAGCATCCAGAAGGACTTCAACAAGACGCTGAGCAGCGGCAAGAAGGTGTCGCTCGCCGACGTCATCGTCCTGGCCGGCAATGCCGCAGTCGAGAAGGCCGCGAAGGACGCGGGCATCGACGTGCAGGTGCCCTTCCAGCCCGGGCGCACCGACGCCACACAGGATCAGACCGACGTCGCGAGCTTTGCCTTCCTCGAGCCCAAGGCCGACGGCTTCCGCAACTACTACGCGGCGGGACAGGCCACTTCACCGGCAGAGATGCTGGTCGACAGAGCGAACCTGCTGACGCTCACCGTGCCCGAGATGACGGTGCTCGTGGGCGGTCTGCGCGCCCTCGACGCCAACACCGACGGCGTCGCCCACGGCGTCTTCACGAACAAGCCCGGCACGCTCACCAACGACTTCTTCGTGAACCTACTCGACATGGGCACGACGTGGTCGAAAGCCAAGACCGAGGGGCTCTACGAGGGCCATGACCGCAAGAGCGGTGCGGCGAAGTGGACGGCTACGCCCGTCGATCTCGTGTTCGGCTCGAACGCCGAGCTCCGTGCCGTTGCCGAGGTCTATGCCCAATCCGATGGCCAGCAGCGCTTCGTCCACGATTTCGTGAAGGCGTGGGCCAAGGTGACCAACCTCGATCGGTTCGATCTCGCTCGGAAGTAATCCGAATCCGGATTCCAGCCACGCCCCTCTTCGCAGCGGCCCCGTCGCAGCGGAGAGGGGCGTCCCTCGTCGCATCCCCGCCCCCCCCGTGAATCGCCTCGGTGCGGGTCAATCGGGCAGCCGCTGGATCGTGCCACCGACGCCACAGCGTGTGGCGGGGAATCCGAATGCGGACTCGGCGGAGAATCCGAGAGTTTCACCCGGGCCGAGATAGAGGTAGCGAGCTCGGTAGCGGCGGGCCACATCCACGGCCACGGCGGGATCGCTGGTGGTGAAGAAACGATCCAGCGCGGCGCGGCGCTCCGCGACCTCACGGCGCAGCGCGTTCATGTAGCTCTCCGGCGCCAGCCCGTTGAGCTTCGAGCCTTCGAGGATGGGCTCGAGGCTCAGCACCGATGCACGCAACGCGAACATCGGCAACCCCGTGCGCCGCGGGTGGTGGAGCACGGCGTCCTCGGCTCCGGTGTGCGCCCGAAGCCAATCACCGCAGTCGCGCTCGACGCGCTCGAAACGCTGCGGATCCTCGCCGACGCCCAACGACACGGTGACCAGCGCGGTGAGCGTGACACACGACAGCGCCGCCAGCAGCGTCCTCCAGCGCCCGCCTACCGGGTGTGGCGCTCGTGCGATCCACGCGTCGATCGCCATCCCGGCGGCGAGCTGCGAGGCCAGGAGCAACGGATGCTGCACGAACCAGAGCGGCGCGATGCCCCCGGCGTTTCCTCGTTCGTAGACCACGTTCGCCGCGCCCAGACCGAGCGCCACGGCCGCGGCGAGAAGGAGCGCCACGGGCCCCGGACGACCGCCGCGCCGTACGGCACGCACCAGCGTCGGCAACCCGACCAGGCGCAGGTTCGCGACCCCGACGATCACCGCCACCATCCCCGCGGCCAAGCCCAGCCACCGCGATTGGCCCAACACATCGAGCGGAGCGGGAAGGTGCGCCAGCAGCGCGGCGCCGTTCACTCCCGGCCCGAGCCCGAGCGGTGAATCGCGAATCGAGCCGCCCGCGCCGCCACCCAAGGCCACACCCCACGCCACGGCCGTCGCGACCGCAAGCCAAGCGCGCGGGTCACGTCGCAGCAGCGTGCGCTCGATGGCCACGAGCCCCAGCGCACCACCGCACGTGAAGAAAAGCGGCGCCCGGCTCTGGAAGAGCGAGGCGATCAGGAATCCCGCCAGTACGAGCGCAGTCGCGTCGGCGGCCCCTCGCCGCCGCGCCGGCACGCTCGCGCTCGCGTCGCCAGGCTGCCAAACGATGGCGAGGAGCGTCGCGGCGACCGCCAGCGAGGCATACGCGACCGCCGAATGGATCTCGGTCACGAAGCCCCAGGTGGTGAAGGCGTCGCCCGCGAAGCAGAGCGTCAGTGCAGCGATCACCGCGGCCCGTCGCGTTTCGAGCAACCGGCGCGCGAGCGCGAATCCCGCGCTCGTCGCCAAACCGACGGTCAGAATCGGCAGCCAACGACAGTGAAGGTGGATCGGGTCCACGCCCGTCAGCCTCACGTAGGCCGCCGAGAGCGATGGCACCAGAAACTGGTACGGCGGCATCGGGAAGCCCGCGAGGCTGTTGGCCGTCGGCCGTCCCGCGCGCAGCATCGACGCCACCAGATTGAGATGCGTGAACTCGTCGAGATCGAACGACACGACGCTCTCGCCGACTCGACCGTTCGGAGTCGCGAACGGCAACAACGCCGCCACCGGCAGAAGGAAGAGCGCCAGCGTCCAACCGAGGTCGTCGCGCGCGTCGGCGGCGAGAGGCGCATCTCGCTCGCTCACAGCCAGTGAGCGACGCGCCCACGCCATGCAGCCCAGCACGCCACACGACGTCAGCGCGCACCAACCGATCAGCGCCACAGCCGTCCCGGGAGCACCCGTGATCGCGGCGACGTGGACGTTCCAGAGGTAGTGAAAGAGGCCCGTACCGACCAGTCCGGTCACCGTCCCCACCACCCACCGCTCGGAGCGCGCGAGCCGGCTCGCGAGCGGCTCGGTGAGAAGCCAGCCCGGGATGACTCCGAAGAGGAGCGTGGCCGCGAGGAGGCGCGCCGTCGCCGCGAACGGCACGCCCCACATTCGAAGCAGCAACCAAGAGCTACCTGCGGCCACTGCAACCAGCGCCGCGGTTCGGCGTGATCGAAGCAAGACGACTCGCGAGCCCGTCAGCGAGCGAGCGCAGAGCCGCTCATCGCGCGCACGGACGAGGCGTACTCGGAAAGAATCGGACCGTCGGCGAGCCGATGAGCGCGGGCATGGCGGCGGATCGCGCGCAGCTCGCGCGCCACGTACCACGGAAACTCGGCGAACCAGCGCGGATTGGTGCGCGCCACCAATCGTGCGAGGCGGGCCAGCGTCACCGGAGAGCGATAGAAACGCAGCAACGCGCGATTGCAGAGGCGCTGAAGCAACTCGGCCGAATGCTCGCCGCCAGGCGATCCGATCGCGAGCTCGTCGTGGGTGCCGAGCGCCGCGCCCGGCAGCAGCCCGAGCGGATGGATGTCGAGGAGGGTGGGGCGGTGGGCGAGTGCGAACTCGACGGACGCTTCCATGGTAGAGGGCGTGTCGCCGGGCAACCCGAAGATGTAGGTGACGACCGAGGCGATGCCGAGACGATGGGTGAGCCCGAGATGGGCGGCAAGCGCTTCCGGCTCGTTGGAACTGCGCCGCACGCGTTCGAGCACGTGCGGGTCTGCGGACTGGGCGCCGTAGCTGATCATCGTGCACCCGGACTCGGCCAGCCGCGTCAGCATCTCCTCGCGATGCTGGAAGAAGCTGAGCGGGTGCAGGATCACCATGTAACGGAAGCGCACCGGCGCCGTGCGCATCGCGTCGGTGAAGGCGCGCATCCAATCGTCGCGCCAGCCGAACACGTCGTCCACGAAGAGCACGTCGCGAACGCCGAAGCGATACTCGGCATCGAGCAGCTCCGCCACCACGTCGAGCGGCGAGCGAAGCCGCACCTTGTGGCCGAGAATCGACGGCGAGCTGCAAAACGAGCAGTGAAACGGGCACCCACGTGACGCGAGCGCCGTGATGAAGGGACGCCGAAACGGAAACGCAAACCAGTCGACGCACGCGGACTCGCGCGGGTCGACGCGCTCCGGCCACGGCAAGCGATCGAGGTTCGCCTCGTACGGCCGTGATCCCGTCGAAACCGCCTCGCCCGATGCCGCGGGCAGCACCAGCCCGGCGATCGATTCCACCGCAGGCGAGCCGCTGCGCAGAAACCGGAGGTACTCGCGCAGCGATTCGTCGGCCTCGCCCACGAACACCGCATCGGCGCCCGCGCCCAGGAATCGATCGGCGTGAAAGGCGCCGGGGCCGCCGACGACGATGCGCGCGTCCGGCACCAGCGAGCGCAGCGCCTGCACGTGTGCGCTGACACGCTCGCGGTTGAAGCTCGTGGCGTAGAAGCCGACGAAGGGCGTGCCCACCCCGGCGACGTGACGCTGAAGCGCCGTGACCTCGACGGGCCGGTCGTGCTCGTCGAGGATCTCGCTCGCGAACCCCTCGGCGGCAGCCGCGGCGCGGACGTATTCGAGCCCGATCTTCGGTCGCTTCTGAAGCGTGCTGAGCAGCGCGTGGAACGGATTGACGAAATCGCTCGGATGCAGAAAGACGAGCGTGAACCGCCGGATCGACGCGTCACTCGGCCGGGAGCGTGCCCGGGCGGCGAGGCCGCAGGGCGCCGCTTCGGCACCAGCGCCGTCGTGATTCGCGCGTTGCACCCCTCGTTGCTCCTAGCGGACCGTTCTCGATCTGGATCGATCCGAACGCCGGCCCGTCGGGGCGGGTGCAAGCCCGTCCACCGACGCAAGGCGCGTGCGGGCGGCCTCGCGGCCGCCCCTACGAACGACTCGCGCCGAATCGTGAATGACCATTCAGATGCCCTTGCGCGAGTCGGCGCAAGCGGTCTTCCGCGTCACCGAAATCGCCCCGGCTCGGATGGTAGTGGCTGCACCGCGCGCCTCGCAAGCGAACCCAACGCGGGCGTCCGGCGATCGTGCCTGGAACGCGCGCGGCGACGACTCGCTCGGCACCGGTCACGGCATTCGGCTGGCTTTCGCGGACACGGCAAGCTCGGCTAGCGTACGCCGCATGGCACACGGCAAACGCTCGACTGGCGCGTCGCTACCGGAGCGATGGCGCGTTCGTGGCAGTGACCTCGGCCGATCGCAGCGCTTCACGTGCCTGCGCTCGGTGGCTGCGTTCGTGTGCGCGGCGGTGCTCGCCGGCTGCGGCAGCGACGGCAACGGCGGCCCGCCGCTGACGAGCGAGGAGGTCCTTGCGCCCGGCCGTTACGCCGTCGGATACCAGCGCCTCGAGCTCGTCGACGCGTCACGCTCCACGAAGGTCCACGGCTCGTATCCCGGCGCACCGAGCCGCACGCTCCACACCAACGTCTGGTACCCGCTCGATCCAGCCACCGCGACGGCTGCAAGCGATAGCAGCGCAGCACCCCGGGCTGCTGCAGGACGGCATCCGCTGATCGTCTACGGTCACGGTTTCATGTCGTGGGGAACCGAAGGGACGTTTCTGTGCGAGCACCTGGCGAGCTCGGGCTACGTCGTCGTCGCACCCGATTTTCCGGCGACCAACATCCTCGCGCCGGGCGGCCCGGACCTGAACGACGTCGTGAATCAGCCCGGCGACGAGAGCTTCCTCATCGACACCTGGCTGCGCTTCGACACCGATCCCACGAGCCCATTCCACGGCGCCGTGGACGGCACGCGCGTCGGCGTCGCGGGTGTGTCGCTGGGCGGAATGACGAGCACGCTCACGACCTACCACCCGTACTTGCGCGATCCTCGGATCGCGGCGGCGGTGAGCATCGCTGGCCCCGGGTCGATGTTCACCGCAGCGTTCTACGCGAACGCGGCCGCGCCGCTTCTGATGCTGGCTGGTGACATCGACGCCATCGTGGACTACGCGACCAATGCGCGGGTGGTCGAGGAGACGGCGGGCAACAAGCTCACGCTCGTGACGCTGCGTGGCGCGACGCACACGGGATTCACTCAACCCGCCAGCGAATTCATGGAGGGCATGAGCAATCCCGACCGCCTCGGTTGCGCGGCTCTCACCCTCGAGCTGTCGACGGAAGTGGATTTCGCGGCGCTCCTCGGTGGCGAGGCCGCTGGCATCGTCCAGCGCGAGACTCCCTTCCCCTGCTCGGTCACGCCGCTGCCGCCGGCGATCCGACCTTCCCGCCAGCATCAGCTCGAGATCCTCGCGGTGCAGAGCTTCTTCGACGGCCATTTCGCCGCGAGCGCGCTCGAGCGAGCGCGCGCCAAGCGCTTCCTGCACGAAACGCTGCCCGCGGAAAATTCGGAAGCCACGGTGGAGTGACCCGCCCAATGCGCGACCCAACGCCATTCAGGGCGTTCTCGCCAGCGTCACCGCTGCCAATCCGCGGGCGGGTGTCGTGATGACCTCGTAGAACTTGGCTTCACCGAAGGGCCGTCCGAGGTCGAACCTGCGCGTCACGAGCGGCTGACTGGCGACGTCCTCGCACTTCACGGGCGCGCCTGCGCCGATGTTCGGGTCTGCGAGGTCCCCCGCGTGAAGAAACAGGAGTGGCACGAGCGCGGCAGTCGCGAGCGCCGTGTACGCCGTGCGCGCCAGCGCCTCGTCCGCAGCGTGATCACGCGTCGCCAACCACGCGAGCACGAGCCGCGCGTGGCGAGACGTGGGGCCTGGCACGACGACGCCGGTCTGGGTGAGCAGCGCGCAGAACGCCTTCGCGCTCAGCCACACGAGCGCGATCCGCAGCGCCAAGCGCATCAGCGGGCTCGGTTGGACGCGGGACATGGCGCGATGAAACCAACGGAGAGCGCCGTTGCGGCGAGCGCAGCAGCGATCATGGCCACGAGCAACGGCTTCGAGCAGCAGGCGAACACCAGCCCGCCGATGCCGAGCGTACGAGCAACGAGCGCCACCGGCGTGGCGAGATCGAAGGCATCCCGCGCCCAGTGCATCGCGGCGCGCGAAGCCACGCGCGGCCCCACCCGAATCACGCGGCGAGCGTAGGGGCCTAGCCTGCATCATTCACGAACGTCGCGCTGCGGCCGCGACGAAGCGCGGCCCTC
>CAYVDO010000229.1:0-13030 GCA_964450125.1 uncultured bacterium | reverse complement strand
CCGCATACCTGCTGCTCGGCATCGCGGCCCCCGGCTCGATCGAGGAGCTCGACGACGGCGATTTTTCAGGAACCGAGCTCGCCACCAGCGAGCGCTACGCGCCGCCGGCCATCTTGTAGGCGATAGCCGCCGACGCCGCGGCATCGTTCGAGCACCGCCAGCGCGACAGCATCACCCTCGAGGAAGGTCCGAGCTACGGCATCGGCTACGAGGACTTGCGCGACGTGATGTTCTGGTGGGGGCTCACCGGCTACGTGGCGCCGCCGGTGATCGAAGGCAGTTTCCAGCTCATCGACACCTACGATCTCTGGAACGGCGGCCCACCCTGGGACGGTCTCGGGTTCCTGAAGCCGTTCGTGGGAAGCCCGTTGCTGCAAGAGGTCTCGCAGGCGCTCGAACCGATGAGCCGCGGGATCATGCTCGAGAGCGCCAACATCTACACCTATCGCACCCCGCACTATCAGCTCTCGGGCGCCCAGGACTGGAAGCCCGGCAACTGGACCGGCCAGATCCACATCTGGCAGGCGACGCTCGATGCCCAGGCCTACGTATTCACCACGTATCCGGGCGGATCGAGCGGCGACTACGCCGGCGGCTCGTGGACCGGTGGTTTCATGCCGCGCGCCACGCTGCACCGGAACGTGGGTGTGATCCAGTACCGGCGGCCGAAGATCCCGATCCTCGATCAAGTCTTCTTCACGGACTACTCGCACGCATACTTTCGGCGGGCGTCGTTCGACGAGGTCGCCGAGGTTGGGCAGTGGGTGATGGGCCGAAAGGGCGACGGGTACGTCGCGCTCTACTCCGAGCATCCCACGGCGTGGTCGACCGAGAACGACTTCGAGCTCATCGCCGACGCGAAGGAGAACGTGTGGATCGTCGAGCTCGGCGAGGCCACGGCCAACGGCACCTTCGCGGAATTCGTGGCGGCGATCTCGAGCGCCCGCATCACGATCGACGACATCGTCCGCTACGAATCACCGAGCCTCGGTACCGTCGAGGTCGGGTGGACCGGCCCCATGACGGTCGGCGGCACCGCCGCGGACATCGGCCCCCACGATCGCTGGAACAACCGCTACGTGGTGCAGCCGTTCGGTACCGACACCGCCACGATTTCCTTCGGCGGCCAGCGCCTCGAGCTCGACTTCGCCCGCCCCCGCCGCCGCACGAGCGGCGGGTGAGCGGGGCGGCCATGAAGCTCGACGCGCCCATCTTGGCGCTCGATCTGGCCGACGTCGCGGAGGTGGTGCGCGCGGTGGAGGACACGGGTGTCGATGGGCTCTTCGTCTTCGAAGGTCCGCGCGAGCCGTTCTTGCGGCTGGCGCTCGCCGCCGAGCACAGCCAGCGCGCGACGCTCTCGACCCAGGTGGCGATCGCGCTGGCGCGGAACCCGATGATCGTGGCGCAGCTCGCGTATGACCTGCACGCCTACTCGAAGGGCCGTTTCGTCCTCGGTCTCGGCTCGCAGGTGAAGGCGCACATCGAGCGCCGCTTCGGCGCGCCGTGGTCGCGCCCGGCGGCGCGGATGCACGAGTTCGTGCGCGCGCTGCGCGCCATCTGGCAAAGCTGGCAGGACGGTTCGCGCCTCGCCTTCGCAGGCGAGTTCTACCACCACACGCTCATGCCTCCGCTCTTCAACCCGGGGCCGAACGCATTCGGCCTGCCCAAGGTGCTGGTCGCAGGTGTCGGCCCACGGATGACCGAAGTGGCGGCGGAAGTGGGCGACGGGATGCTGGTGCATCCGTTCCACACGCGCCGCTCGCTCGCGAGTGTCACGTTGCCGTCCATCGAACGCGGCCTCGTGGCCAGCGGGCGGACGCGGAGCGACTTCGAGATCGACGCGCAGGTGCTGATCGCCACCGGCAACACGGACGAAGAGCTGGAGCAAGCGCGCGAGCTCACGCGCCAGCAGATCGGCTTCTACGCGTCCACGCCTGCGTACCGATCGGTGCTGGAAGCGGAAGGTCGCGGCGAGCTTCAGCCCGAGTTGCAGACACTCACCCGCGAGGGGCGCTGGGGCGAGCTGGGCTCACGCATCGACGACGCGCTCCTCGAGGCCGTCACCGTGTGCGGCAAGCCCGCAGCGATCCCTCGCTTGCTCGCCGATCGCTACGCCGGCATCGCGGCGCGGATATCGATCGCATCCCCGTTTCCCGTGTCCCTGGATTCGATTCGAACGATCGCCGCGGGACTGCGCGCGCTCGACGCACCGCGACCCTCGCGCTGATATCACGCCCAGCACGCACCTGTGGGGTGCTCACTCGGCGCCGAGGCCGAGACGGGCAGCCAAGCGCCGCAGATTGCCGCGGTCGAGAGCGAGGGCACGCGCCGCCGCGGCCCAGTTGCCGCCGTTCGCTGCCAGCGCACCCCGGATGAGCCCGCGCTGGTAGTCATCGGTGGCGGCGCGCAGGCTCGTGACGACGCCAAGTGCCGGTGCCGTGCTCTCCGCGAGGATGCCGGCGGGCACTTGCGACGTGCCGAGCGCCAGATGCTCGATCTCGATCACCACGCTGGTGCCGCGCCTGCCGCCAGCAGCGCGCAGCGCCGCACGCAAGAGCACGTGCTCCAGCTCGCGGACGTTCCCGGGCCAGTCGTAGGCTCGCAAGGCCTCGCGCGCCTGTGCCGTGACGCGCACCGGTCCGAGCCCCAGCCGGACGCGGACGTGGTCGAGGAAATAGCCGCACAGAAGACCGATGTCGGCAGGGCGCTCCCGCAGCGGCGGGATGGCGAGTGGATAGACGTTGAGGCGATGGAAGAGATCGGCACGGAAGCGTCCGGCGTCCACCTCGGCGGCGAGGTTCCGATTGGTGGCGGCGACGACGCGCACGTCCACGTAGCTCGCGGCGTCCGAGCCCACGCGCTGGATCTCGCCGGTCTGCAGCACCCGCAGCAGCTTGGGCTGGAGCGAGGGCGGCAGCTCACCGATCTCGTCGAGGAAGAGCGTGCCGCGATTGGCGACCTCGAACTTCCCGGGACGCGCGTCGGTGGCGCCGGTGAAGGCGCCGCGGGCGTGGCCGAAGAGCTCGCTCTCCGCGATCGACTCGGGCAGCGCCGCGCAGTTGAGATAAATGAGCGGCTGATCGCGGCGCGCCGACTGGCGATGGAGCGCCCGCGCCGCCACTTCCTTCCCCACGCCGGTCTCGCCGCTGATGAGCACCGGCAAGTCCGAGCGGGCGAGCAACGCGATGTCCTCGCGCACCCGTTCGGCGGCGGTGCTGGCGCCCAGGAACTCCGTGCCCACGCGCTCGTGCGCCTCCGAGGTGAGCTGGCGCGCGACGCTGCGTTCGCGGTTGGCGCTGGCTTCGAGTGCCGCCAGCAGGCTCGCGGCGCGGAACGCCAGCGACAACACCGCGGCGAAGCTCTCGAGCGCGCCGGCGTCGATGCCGTCGAATGCGTGCGGGTCGAGCGCGTCGGCGGCGAGCAATCCGAGCGTCTCGCCCTGCACGCGCAACGCGCACCCCATGCACGCGTGGACGCGGGCGTCGCCCGAGTGGTCGGCGAGCATCAGACCGTCGAACGGGTCCGGCAGCGCGGAGACGGTGGGGAACTTGATCGGCGACGGCGACGCCAGGATCTGCGCGAGCCGCGGATAGTCCTGGGGGCGAAAGCGCCGCCCGAGAGTCTCGGGCACCAGCCCCACGGCAGCGACGGGCACCAACACTCCGTCAGGCGTGAACCGCAGGAACGCGGCGGCGTCGTACGGGACGACGTCGTGGATGTAGAGCAAGAGCCGGCGATAACGCTCGGCCTCGTCGAGCTCGCCCACCAGCGCCGAGACCGCCGCCAAGAACGGCGCGACCGCCTCCACGTGGCGGCGTGTGCTTTGGACTCCAACCGTAGTCATAACGACTCGCTCCGAGTCGAGTCGATTTGACCACGCAAGTGCAAAAAACTCAACTGCGACGCTTTGTCGCACCCCGGAGTGCGCCTTGCTCTAGGGGGTGGCGTGGCTGCCATCGAGACCACGATCCCTCCCGAGCAGATGACGCTCGCCGCGCTCGTGGACCACCTGCTCTCGCACTTTCACCGAATCGAGCTAGCCGAGATGCGACGCCTCGAAGCTCTGCTGCGCAGCGCACCCCGCGGGCTCGGCGCACGGCTCGCGGACGTCGGCGCCGCCTTCGCGGTGCTCAAGAGCGATCTCGAAGCCCACATGGAAAAGGAAGAAGCGGTGCTCTTCCCATGGATTCGCGCCGGCCGCGGCGACCTCGCCCACACGCCGATCCGGGTGATGGTGATGGAGCATCGCGAGACGCTGGCGCTGCTCGATCGCCTGCGCTCGCTCACCGACGCGCTCGACGCGAACGACGAAGGCGACGAACACGCCGGGCTGGTGGGCGAGGTGAAAGCCGGCCTGCTGCGCCTGGACAGCCACGCCCGCGAGCACATGCACCTCGAGAACGAGATCCTCTTCCCGCGCGCGTTGCGCGGCGGGGACTGACCCATTCATCGATCCGGGCTCGCGCGAGCCCCGAGAAGCGGACGCAGGGAAAGGAACCAGCCATGAATCGAATCGATCGAAGCGTACTGGCACTCGCAGCAGCGGCGGCCGTGACGCTGTGTGCGGCCACCACGAGCCGCGCCGACGCGGAGGCGGCGAAGAAAGAGGCGCAGAGCATCTTCGAGCTGCGCTGCACCCCGTGCCACGGCCCCAAGGGCGCAGGCGACGGTCCTGGCTCGGCGGGACTCACCCCCAAGCCCCGCAATTTCACCGATGCCGAATGGCAGAAGTCGGTCACCGACGACCACATCGACAAGATCATCAAGTTCGGCGGCGCCGCAGTCGGCAAGAGCCCGGCCATGCCTTCGAACCCGGATCTGATGGCCAAGCCGGACGTGGTCACCGCGCTCCGTCAGCTGATCCGCGGCTTCAAGAAGTGAGCGAACGAAGCGAGCACGGGTTCGCCGAGTCCCGACACACCCGAATCTCGAAGGAGGGAGCGAGCATGAAGCGGCGTAGCGGACACGCGGGAAGAATGATGGCAGCCGTCGCGCTGACGGCGATGGCGCTGTCTCAGGCCGGCTGCGACCTGGGATCGGCGGGAGTGGCCCGAGCGGCAGACTTGGGTGGTCCCGGTCTTCAGAAGCTCATGAAGGACCGCAACCTGAGCGAGGCCGACGTCACGGCTGCGCTCAAGACCTACATGCCCACCGGCCGGCACGACGAGTACTACATCTTCGCGTCGGGTGGGCACGGCGGGAACTTGATCGTGATTGGTGTGCCGAGCATGCGCATCCTCAAGTACGTCGCGGTGTTCACACCGGAGCCCTGGCAAGGATTCGGTTACGGCGACCAGAGCGATGCGGTGCTCGACTCCGGCAAACGTCACGGTCACGACTTGGCCTGGGCAGACACTCATCACCCAGCCCTGAGCGAAACCAAGGGCGACTACGACGGACGTTACGTCTTCATCAACGACAAGGCGAATGCGCGGGTAGCCGTCGTCGACCTGAAGGATTTCGTGACGAAGCAGATCGTCGTGTCCAACCTGATCGAGTCCGACCACGGCGCGACGTTCGTCACGCCGGACACCGAGTACGTGATCGAGACCTCGCAATATCCGACGCCGCTCGGCGGCGAGTACGTGCCCCTCGACAAGTTCGACGAGGCCTACCGCGGCGCGATGATCTTCTGGAAGTTCGACAAGGCGAAGGGCCGCATCGTGCCCGAGCAGTCGTTCGCGGTCGAGCTGCCGCCCTACACTCAGGATCTCGCCGACGCCGGCAAGCTCGCCAGCGACGGGTTCGTGTTCTGCAACTCGATCAACACCGAGCGCGCCTACGGCGGCAACCTCGAAGGCCGTCCGCCGATGGAGTCGAGCTACTCGCAGAACGACATGGATTACCTGCACGTCATCGACTGGAAGAAGGCCGAGCAGCTCGCCAAGGCCGGCAAGACCGAGACCGTGAAGGGCTTCAAGGTCATCCGACTGCCTGTGGCGATCGAGAACGACATCCTGCACTTCATCCCCGAGCCCAAGAGTCCGCACGGCGTCGACGTCACCCCGGACGGCAAGGACATCGTGGTCGGCGGCAAGCTCGACACCCACGGAACCGTCTACAGCATCGACAAGATCAAGAAGTTGATCGCCGACAAGAAGTACGAAGGCAAGGACCCCTACGGCGTGCCGATCCTGTCCTTCCAGGAGGCCATCCGCGGCCAGGTGGAGATCGGGCTTGGCCCCCTGCACACCGTCTACGACGGGCAGGGCAACGCCTACACCTCGGTGTTCATCGAATCGGTGGTCGCGAAGTGGAGCCTGAAGGATCTGAAGCTGATCGAGAAGATCCCCGCCCACTACAACGTCGGCCACCTCACCGCGGCCGAGGGGGATACCGTCAGCCCGGACGGCAAGTACATGGTGATGATGGACAAGTGGGCGATCGACCGCTTCGCGCCGGTGGGACCGCTGCTGCCTCAGAACTTCCAGCTCGTCGACATCTCGCAGCCCAGCATGCAGCTCCTCTACGACATGCCATTACCGCTGGGTGAGCCGCACTATGCCCAGATGATCAAGGCCGACAAGATCAAGCCGGAAGAGGTCTACAAGCCCGTTGGGACCAACCCGCTGATCGACCAGAAGGATCCGTTCGCGGTGGAAGGCGGCAAGGAGCGCATCGAGCGCAAGGCCGACGGCGTGCACGTCTACATGACCGCCATTCGTAGCCACTTCACGCCCGACATCGTGCACGTGAAAGAGGGCGAGAAGGTCCACCTGCACATCACCAACCTGGAGCAGGCCCTGGACGCGACCCACGGCTTCGCCCTCGACTCGCACAACATCCAGCTCAGCCTGGAGCCCGGTGAGCACGCGAACGTCACCTTCGTCGCCGACACACCCGGCGTGTTCCCGATGTACTGCACCGAGTTCTGCTCGGCGCTGCACCTCGAGATGGCCGGCTACTTCCTGGTGGAGCCGAAGACCGCCGAAGCCCCGAAACCGGCGAAGGGCACCGCGCGCTGACGGATTCCCCCTCTCGCTTCCCTCGGCGAGTGCGAGCGCTGCTCGCACTCGCCACCCGCCCCCACCGCGGGGCGCCTCGCGCACTCGCCTCGACACCCCACCCGCCCACGACGATGAACGCGACGCACGCAACCGCCGCTTCGCTCTGGGCACGGCTGGCGCTCGCAAGCGCCCTCGCGATGCTCGTGGCCACGTCCTCGGCGCACGCCGCCGATCCCCACGACGTCGTCTACGAGCCGGTCCACCGCGGCGCCAGCCCGAACGCTTCCGCGACGCATTGGCGGCGCGCCGAGCCTGCCCGACCCTCGGACTGCAGCGACGCCACACCGGGTGTCGTGCTGCAGCCGGTCCTCGACGCGCTGCCCGACGGTGCGGCGCTCTGCCTGCCGCCGGGACGATACCCGGGTGACCTGCACGTGGGCCGCGGGCTCACGGTCTGGGGTACGCCCGAGTCCGTAATCGTCTCCACCAAGGTCGGCTCGACGATCCACGTGCAGGGCCCGGGTGTCAGGCTCCTCGGATTCACCGTTGACGGTAGCGGTGGACGCTTCGACACCGTCGACGCAGCGGTGCGCGTGAGCGGTGAGGACGTCACCATCGAAGGCCTCGTCGTCGAGCACGCCACGTTCGGCATCCTGGTCGAGAAGGCGCGCCGCGTCACGGTGCGCGGCAACGACGTCGTCGGCGACCCGAGGCTCGCCTTCGGGCTGCGCGGCGACGGCATCCGGCTGTGGGAGACCTACGACTCGATCGTCGACCACAACCGGCTCGTCGACTCCCGCGACATGGTGGTGTGGTATTCGCGCAACAACCTCGTGGAGCACAACCTGGTGGTGCGCGGCCGCTACGGCACGCACTTCATGTACAGCCACGACAATCGCGTCGTGCGCAATCGTTACGTCGACGACGTGGTCGGTGTGTTCGTGATGTACAGCCGCGGGCTGACGCTCGACGGAAACGTGCTCGCCGGCAGCGGCGGCGCCGCCGGCATGGGCATCGGCCTCAAGGAGTCGGGAAACATCCGAGTCGTCGGCAACGCGCTCTTGCGCGACACCGTCGGCATCTACATCGACACTTCACCGCTCAACGACGCGGACCACAACCACTTCGAGCGTAACGTCGTGGGGGGGGGGGGGGGGGGGGGGGGGGGGGCCCGGCCCCCCCCCCCCACAAAAAAAACCCGGGAAACGGATAGCGCCAAACACCCACTTCGAGCGTAACGTCGTGCGGCTGGGCGGGTCGGCGGTGGTGTTCCACGGCCGCGCCAGCCGCAATCACTTCGCCGGTAACAGCTTTCGCGACAACCTCGTGCAGGTCGAATGCCGCGGCGGCACCAACGCCCGCGACGCCGAGTGGCTCGGCAACGACTTCGACGACTA
This sequence comes from uncultured bacterium, assembly GCA_964450125.1. Classification (GTDB taxonomy): domain Bacteria; phylum JADJOY01; class JADJOY01; order JADJOY01; family JADJOY01; genus JADJOY01. The sequence continues at coordinate 4,686 of CAYVDO010000229.1, read as the reverse complement.
CGCCGGCTACGACTTCGACGGTGACGGCTACGGCGACGTGCCGTATGAGCTGCGCAGCATGACGGCCAGCTTGATCGGCAACCATCCCGGGCTCGCGTACTTCCGCGGCGGGCTCGCGCTCTTCGCCGTCGACACCGTCAGCCACGTGCTGCCGCTCTTCCAGCCCACCACGCTCCTCGTCGACCCCCGGCCGCGCATGCGTCCGGAGGTCTCGGACGCGGCGCTCGCAGGCAACTTCGATGAAGATTGAGCTCGTGGACGTACGGCGCTCCTTCGGGCGCGTCGCCGCACTCAAGGGCATCACGGCCACCGTGCCGGCGGGCACGCGGGTCGCGCTCATCGGCCACAACGGCTCCGGCAAGTCGACACTGCTCAGGGTGTTGCTCGGCATGCTCGAATGCGCGGGCGAGGTGCGCATCGACGGGCTCTCGCCGTTTCGCGACCGCACCCGGCTCGCCGACCGCCTCGCCTACGTCCCGCAGGTGGCGCCACGGCTGGCCGTGCCGGTGCGCGAGCTGGTGCGCGCCGTCGCACAGGTGCGCGGGCTCGACGCCGCGCGTATCTCCAGTGCAGCGTGCGAGCTGGATCTCGATCTCGACGAGATCGCCACACGCCTGCTGCGCGATCTCTCGGGGGGCATGCGCCAGAAGCTCTTGCTCGCGCTGGCGCTGGCCACCGACGCGTCGCTCTACGTCCTCGACGAGCCCACAGCGAGCCTCGATGCCGAAGCGCGCCAGGACTTCTTCCGGTTGGTGTCACGCATCCCCGCCACCGCGACGGTGCTGCTGTGCTCGCACCGGCTCGACGAGCTGCGCCAGCTCACCGATCACGTGCTGGCGCTGAGTGACGGCGTCCTCGAGTTCTCGGGCGCGACCGAGGACTACCTGCGCGTCTCGGCGATGGCCGTGGTGGACGTGCGGATCGCCGCCGAGGCGACGCACCTCGACCTCGGCGCGAGCGGCTTCGAGGCCGGCGTCAACGGCTGGTGGCGACGGGTACTGCCCCAGGCCGAGAAGCTGGCACTGGTCCGCGAGCTCACGTCGCGAATGAACGGCTCGGTGCAGAACGTGCTCGTGCGCGACGTGGAGACGCTGTCTCCGGCGAGCACCCGCTCGCGGCGCCGCCCGGAGGTCGCGGGGCATGGCTGACCGCACCCTCACTCGATTCGTGCTGCCGCTGGTGCTGACGGCGCTCGCCGCAGCGGTGGGCGTCGTCGCTTGGCAAGTGCGGCTCGGACAACGGCTCGCCGACGGCCCGGTGCCGATCGCGTGGGGCAAGGAAGCGTGCGCGCATTGCCACATGCACCTGAGCGAGGCGGCCTTCGCAGTGCAGCTCCAGACCGTCGCCGGCGACGTGCTCGACTTCGACGATCCCGGCTGTTTCTTCGCGTACGTCGAGCAGACGCAGCCCGAGGTCCACGAAGTGTGGTTCCACCACGCGCGCGAGGACCGCTGGCTCCGGCGGTCCGAGGTCGCGTTCGTACCCGTGGCGCAGACACCGATGGACTTCGGCCTCGCCGCCGTGGACGCGAACGAGACCGGAGCGCTCGCCTACGAGCAGGCGCGCGAGCGCGCGCTGGCGAAGGAACGGGCGTCGCGCTGAGCTGCGACGGAGGTTGCGATGAACGCCGGAAACCGGGATTGGAGCGCGATCTTTCGGCTGGACCTCGCCGAGACCGTGCGCTCGCGCTGGGCGCTCTTCTGTGTGGTGCTCTACGCGGCGCTCGCGGTGGTGTTCGTGTTCGTCGGGCTGCGCGAGTCGACGCTGCTCGGCTTCACGGGCATGGGACGGGTGCTGATGGGGCTCACCCACGCGTTGCTGCTGGTGCTGCCGCTGCTCGCGCTCACCGCGTCGTCGCAGGTCGTGAATCGCGCGCGCGACGAGGGCGCCCTCGAGCTGCTCTTCAGCCATCCGGTGCGCCGCGGCGCCTACTTCTTGGGCGTCACCGCGTCGCGCTACGTGGTCCTCGCGGTGCCGCTGGTGCTGCTCTTCGTGGCGCTCGCCGTGCTCGGGCAGACGGTACTGGGTGGCGAGATCGCGTGGACCATCCTGCTCGAGTCCGTCGCCGTGAGCGCGGCGCTGCTCGCCAGCTTCCTGGGCGTGGGGCTCTTCGTCTCGACCTTCGTCACCAGTCAGGCGCGCTCCGCGACGATCGCGCTGCTGGTGTGGATCCTGTCGGTGGCGCTCCTCGACTTCGCGCTCATTGGCGTGATGCTCCAATGGCGCCTGCAGCCGCAAGGCGTGTTCGCACTGGCGCTGCTCAACCCCGTGCAAGCAGCCCGCATGGCGCTGCTGTCGGCGGGCGATCCGGAGCTCTCCGTGCTCGGCCCCGTGGGGTTCTTCATGGCCACACGCGTGGGCGCGGGCGTACTGCTTGCGCTCGGCATCGCATGGCCGCTCCTCACCGGCTTCGCGTCGTGGCTGCTCGCTTACGTCCGCTTCACCCGCGGCGACGTCGTGTGACGGGGTGTCGAGAAATGATTCTCAAGACCCCGTCGACGTTTCCTCGGGGGTCTGTTCCAGACCCCCGCCCCGAAAAAAGGCGTGACTTTTTCGGGGCCCCACCCCCGGGTCGGCGCGGCAACGCGCCGACTCGCCGCTGGCGAGGGCGAAGATCAACACCCTGCCAACCAGCGTCCCGCGCTCTCGCTTCCCGAAGGAGATCCTCGTCATGGCCGCGCTGATGCTCGACAAGTTCTACGCGTACCTCGACCAGCCGCTGCGCATTCCGGTGCGATTCGTGCTCGCGGCACTGATCCTGCCGCTGGCGCTGAGCTACGTGACACCGATGTGGCGGATCTCGATGTTCGCGCCGCAGTACCCGAAGGGTCTGGTGCTCGACATCTTCTCCTACAAGCTCGCGGCCGGGAACGAGGGCCAGCACCTCCAGGAGATCAACACCCTCAATCACTACATCGGGATGAAGCACCTGGACCGGACCGAGCTCTCCGATCTCGACTGGCTGCCGTTCGGCTTCGGCGTGCTGGCGCTGATGGCGCTGCGGGTGGCGGCGATCGGCACCGTGCGCTCGCTCATCGACCTCACGGTCTTCAACCTCTACGTGTGCACGTTCGCGTTCGCGCGCTTCGTCTACAAGCTCTACGTCTACGGCCACGATCTGGACCCGACCGCTCCAATGAAGGTGGAGCCGTTCACACCGGCGATCTTCGGCACCAAGCAGATCGCCAACTTCACCACCCACAGCTACCCGGGCGTGGGCGGCTACCTGATCCTCGCCTACGCGGCGGGCATCACGCTGCTCACCGTCTGGTACCTGTGGGACGGGCGTCGTCGCGCGGTCAAAGGAATGCGCCCGGCGTGACCCGCGCGCCCGCGGACGCCCTTCGCTGCAGCAACCAGACACCGGCGGGCGCCAGCCCCGCACCGGGGAGGGAGATCATGAAGCGAATCGTGATGACGGCGGTCGTGGGGCTCAGCTTGCTGTTCGGGGGAGCGCCGGCCCGCGCTCAGGAAACGCCGAAGACCGTGGTCGACGTCGCCGTCGGCTCAGCCGACCACTCGACGTTGGTGGCGGCGCTCAAAGCCGCCGACTACGTCGTCTCGCTCCAAAACCCGGGCCCCTTCACGGTGTTCGCACCCACCAACGCCGCGTTCGCCGCATTGCCCGCCGGCACGCTCGACGAGCTCTTGAAGCCCGAGAAAAAGGGCGATCTCCAGAACATCCTCAAGTACCACGTGACCGTCTCCACCTACGAGAAGGGCTGGTTGAAAGACGGACAAACCATGGGCATGGCCAACGGCGCCAAGGTCACGTTCCACGTCAAGGACGGCAAGACGCTGATCAACGACGCAGCCATCGTGGGCTCGGTGCGGGCCGGCAACGGCATCGTCCACGTGATCGACAAGGTGCTGCTCCCGCCTGCACCGGCGAAATGACCGCCGTCGGAGCGGGGCTCACGGAGCGCGTGAGCGACGCTCGCGAACGACGGCCGCAAGTCGGTCGGGACGATCGGTGATGATGCCGTCGACGCCGAGCTCGAGCAGCACGCGCATGTCGTCGGCATCGTCCACGGTCCACACGTGAATCTCGAGATCCAGGGCGTGGTGCTTGTCGACGAGCTCGCGCGTCACCAGGGGAACGCCGAGCACGTCGAAGGGGAACTGAACGGCACGCGCCGCGATGTCGCGTCCTTCCAGCTCCGCCAGTGGTGTCGCGACCAGCGCCACGACCTCGACGAGGCCAGCGCTGGTGCACAGGTTCGGTGCGATCTCGCGAATGCGCCGGACGACCGCGTCCACGAAGCTCGCGAGGCAGACCTGCTCGCGCATGCCGGCGCGATCGATGGCGTCGATCACGTCCGCTTCGATCGGCGGGCTCGACTGCTTGACCTCGATCAAGAATCGTTCGCCGGCGAACCGATCCAGGGCTTCCTCGAGCGTGGGGATGGTGACGCCCGCGCCCCGATTCGGAAACGTGGATCCGCCGTCTGCGCTGAAGCGATAACCAGCGTCCAGCGCCTTCACCTCCGCGAGGGTGAGGTCGTGGACTCGCCCCCGACCGTTCGTGGTGCGGTCGACGGTGTCGTCGTGCAGGAGCACCAGCGCACCGTCACGGGTCGACTGAACATCCGTCTCGAGAATGTGCGCGCCGGCGGCGAGACCGCTCTCGAAGCCCACGAGCGTGCTCTCGGGAGCGAGGTCGGCGCCACCTCGATGAGCAATCAC
>CAYVDO010000228.1:0-13060 GCA_964450125.1 uncultured bacterium | reverse complement strand
TGCGAGCCGGATCTCCTGCCGCAAGGTCTCCGATGCCAGATGGCCGCCGGGAAAGCCTCCGGCAGCAGCACTTTGAGCGCCACGTCGTCGTCGAGCTCGCGGTCGCGGGCGCGAAACACGGAGCCCATCCCGCCCGAACCGAGGCAGGCGACGATCTCGTAGCGCTCGGCGAAGCGTCGTCCCACCACCGGCATCCGCGCATCGAGGACGCCCACTCCGGCTCGTTCTCCCGAGGCTGCGTGGGGATCGGCGCGGTGACGCAGCTCCGCCAGCAGCGCTTCGAGCGCCGCCTTCTCGCGCAGCTCGGCGACCATGCCGCGAAACGCGATGGCCAGCGCTCCCACTTCGCCGGTGCGGTCGGCCGGGAGCTCGACGTCGAGGCGCCCGTCGCGGATGGCGCTCGCACCCGCTGCGAGCTGCTCGATCGGCTTGGCGAGGCCCCGACCGACGACGAACGAGAGCGGCAGCGCCAGCAACAGCGCCAGGCCGCCGAGCGCCAGCAGGCTGTTGCGGATCTCGCGAAACGCTGCGGTTTCCTCTGCGCGGGAGCGTGAGACCACGCAAGCACCGAGTACCTCTCCGGACGCACTCTCGATCGGCACCGAGGTCACGAGCCGCGACTCTCCCGCCACCTCGAGATCGACGGGACGCGTGGCGTCGCCGCGTGCCAGAAGCTCGGCACCGTGCTCCGGCAGTGAAGTGAGCACGCTCACGAACTCCGCCGGTCGAAAGCCGGTGGTGTGGGCCGAGAGCACCGGACGCGGCGGCTCGCCGCGCTTCGCCACGTCGGCGACGAATGCGACCTCGCCGCCGGTGAGCGCCTGCACCTCGCTCGCGCGCGCCGCATCCAATCCCGAGGCGGCGGCGAGGACGCCGTTCAACACGGCGGAGTCACCCTGCCCCGAGAGCACCGGCACCGCCGCCACGATCGCGAGCACGTCCTTCTCGCGGATCGCTGCCGCCACCGGGTGACGCGCGGCGAGCGGCTCGGCGACCCAACGCACGCCGGCGAACGAGGAGCCTTCACCGGCGCCTGCGGGCCGATCGCTGCGCGCCAGCAACGCGCCCGATCGGTCGAACAAGAAGACCGTGCGGGCTTGGTGAAGCGCCGCGAGATCTCGCGCCCACTCGGTACGCGTCTCCGCGTCGGTGGCCACGAAGAGCGCCCGCGTACCGGGCTCTTCGGAGACGGCGCGCAGCCACTGCGTGAGCTGATCCTCGGCACTGGTGCGATACACACCGACGAGCGCCGGCACCTTGGCGAGTGCGGCGCGAAGGGAGCGCTCGGCGATCGCGTTGGCGCGCCAGGTCGCAACGGCAATCCAAGTCGACAGCGTGAAGAGCACCAACGTGGCGGACGCCACGAAGATCTGTGTCCGAATGCCCGGGCCCCGAGCCACCAGCTCCCCCGCGGGCGGCATCGAGCCGGTAGATCGGCGCGTCACCTCTCCCGACCGCGCGCGCTGTTGCGGGAGGCGCGCCGTTTCCGCGTCGCCGCCGTGCGCCTCGGGGCCCGCGCGCGGGGTGGCGTCAGTACCGCGTGTCGTCGTCATCGGGCGGCGGATACGGCTTGCCGTACTTGTTGAGGTGGCCGACCTCGCGCCAGCCAGAGGCATCGAGCTCGACCTCCATCATCGTCGGCGCCCGAGCACCGACCTCGACACGGCCCGTCCAACGACCGCCGCGCTCGTGCCAGACCGCGAGCGTGTGCGTGCCCGGGGGCACCGGGCTCAGCTCGACCACGCCATCGTCCGCTGCCACCCCGAAGACGCGGCTCGAAACCACCACCACGTACGCGAGCATGCGCGGGTGAATGTTGCAGTAGATCGGCACCACACCGGGCTTGGTGAAGGTCTGGCTCTTGAAATCGCCGTTGCGGTAGAGACCGAGATCGAATCCACCCAACTCCGAGCTCGAGAACACGTTGTGGAAGATCGGATCGTCGTTGGGGAACCGCACCGCCCCGCCAGCCGGCACCGCCACCACCCGGGGCACGAAGGTCTTCTGCCGCGACGCGATCGCCGGCGCCACGCTGGTGCTGGAGCCGGTCGACGTCAGATCCTCGAGCCACGCCACGGCTTGGGTCGCGCCGGCGGGCGTGCCGTCGGGACCTCGCACCTTGACGTGCACCTGCAACGACCCCTCCGCCGCCCGGGTCGACATCGCCGAGATCGCGACCGATACGCAGGCGGCGAACGCGTACGCGACACGCATTCGCCGCCGTGCGACGCCTCGCGCAGCCCCGCGGGGGTGCGCCTGGACAGCCCCTACCCCGGCGTTCATACTGCCGCGCGTCATCGCGTGGCGCAAACGAGATCGCTCCCGCCGCGCTCGCTTCGACGAGGAATCGTTCATGGCCGCCACACCTTCCACCATGCTGGCGCTCGGCACCACGGCGCCGCCGTTCTCGCTGCTGGACGCCGTGACGGACCGGGTGGTCTCCAACACCGACTTCGTCGGCGCCTCCGGGCTTCTCGTCATGTTCATCTGCAACCACTGTCCGTACGTGAAGCACGTGCGAACGGTTTTGGCGTCGCTCGCTCGCACCTACCAGGCCAAGGGTATGGCCGTGGTGGCCATCAACTCGAACGACTTCGTGGCCTATCCCGACGACAGTCCCGACAAGATGCGAGAAGAAGCGGTGGCTGCCGGTTACACCTTCCCATACCTGGTGGACGAGAGCCAGGAAGTGGCACGGGCCTACCAGGCCGCATGCACGCCGGACTTCTTCCTGTTCGATCGGGACCAGAAGCTCGTCTACCGCGGCCAGCTCGACGGTAGCCGCCCGGGTAACGCCGTCGCGCCGAGCGGCGCCGATCTCGGCGCCGCGCTGGACGCGCTGCTCGCCGGGCGTGCGGTGCCGGCCGACCAGAAGCCGAGCCTCGGCTGCAACATCAAGTGGAAGACTCGCTGACGAGCGGCAGTGCCAAGGAACGCGCGATCGCCGACGCGATCGTGGCGTTGGTCGAGCTCATGGCGCAGCTCCGCGCCGAGGATGGCTGCCCGTGGGATCGTGCCCAGGACGCCAGCACTCTCAAGCCGTACCTGATCGAAGAAGCTCACGAGGCCGCCGAGGCGATCGACTCCGGCGATCCGATCGAGCTGCGCGACGAGCTGGGCGACCTGCTCTTCCAAATCGTGTTCCAGGCACGGCTGCTCGACGAACGCGGGCTCGGCGATCTCGGGGACGTGGCACGTTCGATCACCGCCAAGATGGTGCGCCGGCACCCCCACGTGTTCGGCGAAGCGCGTCCGATCGAAACCGCCGGCGAGGTCGCCGATCGCTGGGAAGCGCTCAAGGAGAGGGAGCGCCGTGAATCGGGGCGCTCGCTGCTCGACGGGCTGCCGGTATCGCTGCCCGCCCTCACCGCAGCGAGCCGCATGGGTGAGAAAGCCGCCTCGCTCGGCTTCGCCTGGCCGCACGTGCGCGCGGTAGTCGCCAAGCTCGACGAGGAGCTTCTGGAGCTGCTCGAGGTGGTCGAGGGCGGCGATGCGGCGCGCATCCAAGACGAGCTCGGGGACGTGCTGTTCGTGATGGCCAACCTGGGACGAATGGTAGGCGCACACCCCGAGGAAGCGTTGCGCTCCGCGAACCGCAAGTTTCGGGGCCGCTTCGGCTACGTCGAGGCACGGCTACGCGAGCAAGGGCGCTCACTCAGCGAGTCGACGCTCGCCGAGATGGAAGCGTTGTGGGCGGAGGCCAAGACCACCGGTCTCTGACCACGCGCCGCTCGGACGGCCACCGTGAAGCTGCTCTTTCGATTCACCGCCGTGCTGTTCGCGGCGCTGGTGCTGGTGCTCGCCACCGCCGCCTGGGTCGGCGTGCGCGGGCGCAAGCTCACGTTCGACGTGGACATGCGGCGCGACCATCGCCAGATCGCGCAGATCCTCACCAATGCCATCGAACGCGCGTGGCAGAGCGGCGGGCAGCCCGAGCTCGAGCGCCTGATCCACGAGACCACCGCGACGCACGCGCAGGTCTCGGTGCGGTGGCTGCCACGGATCGACGGCGCGCGTGACGCGCCGTTACCCGAGTTGCCGGCGGCAGCACGCGGGCGCGTCGCTCGCGGCGAGAGCACCTCGATCCGCGTTCCCCATCCCGGCGACGGCGACTTCCTGCACACGTTCGTTCCGGTCTCGTACGCCGGGCGCGTGGGCGGCGTGATCGAGCTCGCGGAATCGCTCGCCGACGAACGTGCGTTCGTGCGGGCGAGCATCAAGAACGCCGTCGGCACCACGGTGGTGGTGGCGCTGGTCACCGCGTCGCTGGCTGCGGCGCTGGGTGGCTTCCTGGTCGGCCGCCCCATCGCGCTCTTGGTCGAGAAGGCGCGACGCGTGGGATTCGGAGATCTCGCGGGCCCGCTCGACCTGCACACGACCGACGAGCTGGCGGAGCTCGCCCGTGAGCTCAACCTCATGTGCGAACGGCTCGCGGCGGCGCGCGACGCACTCGCCGCCGAATCCGAGCGTCGGATCGCGGCGCTCGACCAACTCCGTCACGCCGACCGGCTGAGCACCGTGGGGAAGCTCGCCGCGGGCGTGGCGCACGAGCTCGGCACGCCCCTCAACGTCGTCTCGGGCCGTGCACGCATGATCGAGACGCGTGCCGGCGACGCCGGCGCGGTGGAGGTCGGCGAGCACGCGCGGATCATCGACGAGCAAGTGAAGCGCATGGCGCGGATCATCCGCCAGCTCCTCGACTTCGCACGCCGCCGCGAGGCGCATCGGGCACCGACGCCGGCAGCGCCCCTGGCGCAGCGCGTGGCGACGATGCTGGCGCCCATGGCGCGGCGCGCAGGAGTCGAGATCAGCGTCGAACCCCCTGCGGACGGCAACGAGCTGATCACGAACGTCGACGCGTCGCAGATCGAGCAAGTGCTCACCAACGTGATCGTGAACGGTATCCAGGCGACGCCGCGCGGCGGGCCGCTCACGATCCGGGTCGGGCGCTCCGATGCCAACCCGCCCGAGGCCAGTGGCAAGGTGGGCACGCGCTGGATCCGCATCGACGTCGAGGATCGCGGCCAGGGGATCGCCGCCGAGGCGCTGCCCCACGTGTTCGAACCGTTCTTCACCACCAAGGACGTGGGTGAGGGAACCGGGCTCGGGCTCTCGGTGTCGTACGGCATCGTGAACGAGCACGGCGGTTGGATCGACGTCGCCAGCGAGCTCGGCTGCGGCACCCTCGTATCCATCTACTTACCGGAGGCCGAGCCGCGATGAGCGACCGAATCCTGGTGGTCGAAGACGACCTCGCGATGTGCCGACTGCTGGCGGATCAGCTCGGCGCGGCAGGTTTCGCCGTCGAGTATCGGACTTCAGGCGCGGAAGGGCTGCGCTACTCCACCGAGCACGACGTGGAAGCGGTGATCGCCGACCTCAACATGCCGGGACTCGACGGCATCGAGCTCACCAAGCAAGTGCTCAGCGCCCGCCCCGAGCTGCCCGTGATCCTGGTGACCGCGTTCGGCAGCGTCGACAACGCGGTGGCAGCGATCCGCGCCGGGGCCTACGACTTCATCACCAAGCCCATCGAGCTCGAGGTGCTGTTGATCTCCGTGCGCCGTGCCGTGCAGCGTAGGCACCTCGGGCGCGAGGTGCGCTTGCTGCGCGAGGCGCTCGCGGAGTCGGCTCGATTCGAGGAGATTCTGGGAGAGAGCGCGCCCATGCGCGAGCTCTTCGAGCTGCTGGCGCGCATCGCCGGCTCGGACGCCTCGGTGCTGATCGCCGGCGAAAGCGGTGTCGGCAAGGAGCTGGTGGCGAAGGCGCTGCACCGCCGTGGCCGCCGGTCCGAGGGCCCGTTCGTCGCGGTCAATTGCGCGGCGGTGCCCGAGACGCTTCTCGAGAGCGAGCTCTTCGGTCACGCGCGCGGGGCCTTCACCGATGCGCGATCCGAGCGCACGGGGCTCTTCGTGCGCGCCGACGGCGGCACGCTGTTCCTGGACGAGATCGGCGATCTGCCGCTGCCCCTCCAACCCAAGCTCTTGCGTGCCCTCGAAGAGCGAGTGGTGCGGCCGCTGGGCGGAACCGGGGAAGTGCCGTTCGACGTGGCGCTGGTGTGTGCCACAAACGCCGACCTCGAGACCGCCGTGGCGGAGGGCCGCTTTCGCGAAGACCTGTTCTTCCGCATCAACGTGATCCAGGTGGACGTACCGCCGCTCAGGGCGCGGGGCAACGACGTGCTGCTCCTGGCGCAGCACTACCTCGAGCAGTTCGCAACCCGTGCCGCGAAGAACGTCCGCTCGCCTTCGCCTTTGGTGGCGGCTCGGCTTCTCGCCTACCCGTGGCCGGGCAACGTGCGCGAACTCCGAAATTGCATCGAGCGTGGCGTGGCGCTGGCGCGCGGACCGGAGCTCGCCGTCGAGGACCTGCCGCGGCGAATTCGCGAATTTTCAGCCGAGCCGGTGTTCGTGGGCGGCGACGACCCCTCGGAGCTGGTACCGCTCGAACAAATCGAGCGGCAGTACATCCTCCGAGTGCTGGAATCCACGGGCGGCAACAAGCGCCTCGCCGCACGCATCCTGGGCCTCGACCGCAAGACGCTCTATCGCAGGCTCGAGCGTTACGGCGCGCCGGTGAGCACGGACACCGGTGAAGCTGCGGTCGACGACTGACCCGCACTGTGGCGTTTCGCCCCCATCGGCCTCGGTGGCGCTGCGCGCCGGCGCCCCAACGACGCCACGACGTCGCACAACGGATGCCGCTCGTCGGGCGAGCACCGCGAGTTTCCTCGTAATTCGCGCGCGCTCTCCGCCGGTGCCCGTGATTGGTACGCGATCTGCTTTGCCCGGAATCGAAGGGCCGCGAGAACGGCGGCCCTCGCAGGGAGCGCGCATGCGCGGATCGCGACACGGCCCGACCTCGATCGATGCCTCGGCCCCCGACAACGGCGATCGGAAACGACCGCGCATCCTCGTGGCGGAGGACGATCGCGAGATGCGCCGCCTGCTGGTCGAGGCGTTGCGCGAGGATGGCTACACCGTGGACGAGGCGCCCGACGGCGTCGAGCTTCTGGCGCACATCGGATCGTCCGTTCTCTTCGGCACGTTCGGCTCGGTGCGGCGGCCGCCCGACCTGATCGTCACCGACGTCCGCATGCCCGGCCTCACCGGGCTCACGGTGTTGGCGGCGCTGCGCGGGACGGGCGAGAGCGTGCCCGTCATCGTCATCACGGCGTTCGGCGACGAAGAGACCCACCGCTTGGCGCAGCAGCACGGCGCGGTCGCGATCTTCGACAAGCCCTTCGATCTGGTGGACCTTCGCACGGCGATCGCCGACGTGTTGGAGCCGGAACACCGCGACGCGACGCATTCGCACGATTGAGGTGATCCCCGGCAGCCCGTGCACGACTGCCGAGCGCCGCTCGGTCCGACGATGGCCGTGCCCGACCCGCCCGAGGCCCACGCGCGCACCGCCGGGGCCGATTGGCGCTCCGCGTCATCGCGTGCTAAGGCTTGGGGATTTCACGCTTCCCACCCGATCCCTTCGGAGGTTTCCGCATGTCTCTGATTTCCGCCCACGGGGGGCTCAGCGAGCCCGTCGATCGCGTCCTGCCGCTCTCCCAGCAGAAGTCGCTGCTCAAGGAAGCGAAGGATCTTCCCAAGATCGCCGTGACGGACGCGGACCTGAGCGCCGTGTATCGCCTCGGCGACGGCACGCTCTCGCCGCTCGTCGGCCCGATGAACGAGTCCGAGTGGCACCACGTTCTCGACCACAAGTCGATCGTCCGTGACGGCAAGCGTTACGCGTGGACCATTCCCATCTCGCTGCCGATCACCAACGACGAGGCGAAGAAGCTCGAGGCCGGCAAGAACGCGGCACTCGTGAACGCCCGCGGCCAGGTGGTGGGCGTGCTGACGGTCGGCTCGGTCTTCGAGTGGGACAAGACCAAGTACATCGAGAAGGTCTACCTGACGAGCCGCACGGACCACCCGGGAGCAGACATCGTTCTCAAAGACGAGCGCACCAAGCTCGCCGGCGGCGAGCTCTACACCCTGCCGCAGCCGCCGCATCCAGAGTTCGGCGCGTACGTGCTCTCACCGACGCTCACCCGCGCCATGATTCGCGATCGCAAATGGCAGGCGGCGCTGGCGTTCCAGACTCGTAACCCGCTCCACCGCGCCCACGAGTACGCATTGGTCTACGGCGTCGAGACGCTCACTCGACAGGGGCTCTTCGCAGGGGTGGTGCTCAATCCGTTGGTCGGCGAGCTCAAGGGCGACGACCTCGACGCCGCGACCCGCATGCGCACCTATGCCGCTCTCAAGAACAACCGCGCCCTGGGCCAGGGCGACTCGGACCGCGCGCTGTGGGAGTCGGTGGGCTACGACTTGAATGACGTGTTCTCGCTCGTCGGCCTCGACATCCGCATGTTCTACGGCGGTCCGAGCGAAGCGATCATGCACTCGATCTATCGCCAGAACCACGGCTTCACGCACCTGGTGATCGGTCGCAAGCACGCCGACGCGCCCTATCACGACAAGACGCCGATCTGGGGCGACTTCGACGCCCAGCAAATCTTCGAGGATTTGCCTGGCGATCTTCAGGTGAAGCCGGTGAAGGTCGGCTTCGCCGCGTATTACGAATCGATGGGACGCGTGGACCTGACGGAGAACCATCCCAACGAGAAGCCGTTCAGCATCTCGGGCACCCAGATCCGCGCCGAGCTCGACGCGGGCAACCGTCCCGACGCGCGCATCATGCGTCCCGAGACCGCCGACATCCTGATCGAGGTCTACCGGCGTCAGCGCGAAGCCAAGGCCACCTCAGGCGGCTGAGCGCCTACATCGTCAGCCCGTCGTGACGCGGGCCGCGTGTGCTACACGCGGCCCGACTCGTGTTCAGCGCACGAGTGATCCGAGGTCTCGCGCGCTCAGCCCGCTTCGTCGTAGGACTCCGCCCGCGCTTCGTCGAGGCGCCGCAGGCCCTCGAGCACCAGGCTCTCGTAGCCGGCATCGATGGTCTCGAGCGGCGCGATCGCTCCGGTCGCGATCTGGAACTCGCCTTCGTTCCAACCGATGACGCGGTAGAACGCCTCTTCACCCTGCTCGTCTGCGGCCTCTGCGTGGACGATGGTGCCATCGCGGAGCCAGATGCTTCCCTCGTCGCCGCCTCGCACCAGCGCAATCCGTGCGGTCTTACCCCCGGTGGCCAGGATCTGAATGATGTCGGCGAGGCTCATCTCGCTCAGCCGACCGGAGACACCACTCTGACCGGCGCGGGCTCGGCTGGAACGCGCAGCCGCGACACGCTCCAACACACGCTCGATCTTCGCGAGCAACACCTTCTCGCCCACGATCTTGAGCACGTAGTCCTCGGCGCCGCGCTCGAGCGCCTGTCCCATGGTGGCCTGGCTCTGTTCGGCGGTCACGAACATCACCGTGGGGCCGGCGGCACCAGCGGCACCCGTGCCGGAAAGGAACGCGAGCGGGTCGCCGTCGGGCAAGTGCACCTCGGAGACCACCAGCTCGGGCTCGTAATCGCGGATCAGCTCACGCGCCTTCGCGAAGCTCGGCGCACGCAACACGCGCACCTCGCGCGAGAGCAAGTGCGACGCCAACGACTCGGCGAACTCGGCATCGGGATCGACGAGGAGCACCTTGTCGAGATCCACGTCGATCTCGCCCAAGAGCAGGCCCTTTTCCAGCACCTCGAGAAAGGTGTTGAGAACGCGGGCATCGTAGAGCTTGCCGCGGCCGTCGACCAGCCGGCGAAACGCCGTCGCGATCTCGCTCTTGTCGTCGGGGATTCGATCGCCCGCGAGACGCTGGAACGCGATCACGGCCGTGAGGATGCGGGCGCCGAGAGGAATCTCGTCGCCGCTGCGCCCCTCGGGGAAGCCCTCGCCGTCGACGCGCTCGTAGAGGTGCGCCAACACGCGATCCGCGGGCACCGGGATGTCGAGATGCACCAGCCAGTGGATCGGAATTCGCACCTGCTCGAGAAGTAGCGTCTTGTCCGTGTCCGGGGCGACATCGACGACGCTCGGGATGGCGAGCTCGTCACGAGCGAGCTGATGCATGTAGGCGGCGACGGTGAGCTCGTCCAGCGCTGCGGCGCCCAGGCCCAACCGCTGGCCCACCTGACGCGCGATGCGAGGCAGGCTCGGACCGCTCTGGGTGCGGCCGGCATCGAGTGTGACGCCCTTCAAGAACTTCTCGAGGACTTCGATCAGGCTGTCGATGAGCTGCCGCACACGTCCTGGCTCTTCCACCAAGGCTTCGCCGAAGGCGCCCACGCTCCGGATCTTCACGTGCGGTACGAGCCGCTGGACCCAGTCGGTCAGTCCTGCTTCCCGCTTTGCGATTTCCTCTCGGATGAGGAACACCTGGGGGGGCTCTCGGGCCACCAGCTCGGCGAGCTGCTCGCGATCGATGACGGGCCGTGCGCGGTAGCCTTCGCTCTGAAGGAACGCGCGTACCGTGCGGGCGCGGGCCGCATCCGGCTCGTAGAGGGCGACGATGTCGCCGTGTGGGCTCTCCGGTTCGTGCGCCTCCGTGCCCGGGTGCGAGCCGGTGAGCGAGCCATGGCGCAAGGCCGCGAGCCGGCGCACGTCCTCCTGCCATTCGCCACCCACGGGCGGAACCGCGGTCTTGCTCTCGGCCGGCCGCAGCGGTGGAGGCGGTGGCAGCCGGATCACGCTGTCGTCGAGGGCGCGATCGAAGGCGTCGCTGACGCCGCGATAGTGCTTGTCGATGGCGGCGCGAATGGTGCTGGGCAGCGCCAGGATCGTCGTGATCACCGGCACCTGCGTGCGACTGCGAACGGCGTCGACGGTCTTTCGATCCGTGGGATCGGAAACGATCAACACCAGCTCGCCGCTCGATTTGTTGTACCAGACCGGAAAGACCAGGTGACGCTCGGCCTCCTCGAGCGGCACCACCGCCAGGAAGCTCTTGGGAACCAGGTTTTCGGCGACCTGCTTGCGCGTCACGTACGACACGCCGTACTGCTCCGCCAATCCGCGCAGCACCGTGGCCTCGTCGACGTGACCGAGCCCGACCAGCACTTCGCCCACCAGCCCGCCCTTGCGGCGCTGGATCTCGACGGCCTGCGCGAGCTGGTCCGGCGTGATCAGCCCTTGTCGGATGAGGATTTCGCCGAGGCGATCCGGCATCGAGGTGTCTCGCGGTGTCCGGTTCCAGGCCCGCGCGGTCGCGCTCAATCCCAGAAGCGAAACCGGATGATGTGGATCAGCGCGGCGATGCCGTCGCGCCAGCCGATCTTCTTGCCCTCCAAATAGCTACGCCCGCTGTACGAGATCGGAGTCTCGTAGATGCGGCACCGGAGCTTCGCCACCTTGGCCGTGAACTCGACCTCGAACCCGAATCGATCGGACTTGAGCTCGATGCGTTCGAGAACCTCGGTCTTGAAGACTTTGTAGCAGGTCTCCATGTCCGTCAGGTTGAGGTTGGTGGTCATGTTCGAGAGCAAGGTGAGCAAGCGATTCCCGACGTAGTGCCAGAAGTAGAGCACGCGGTGCGGGCCGCCCAGGAAGCGGGATCCGTAGACGACGTCTGCGCGGCCGTCGAGGATAGGCTCTAGCAGGCGGGGGTACTCGGCAGGGTTGTACTCGAGGTCCGCGTCCTGGACGATCACGATGTCGCCGGTCACGTGCCGGAAACCGGTGCGGAGTGCCGCACCCTTTCCGCGGTTGACCTCGTGGTAGACGACCCGCACCCCGCGCTCCTCCTCCTTGGCAAGCACGTCACGGGTGCCGTCGGTGGAAGCGTCGTCGACGACGATGATCTCCTTCTCGAGCGGCGTGGCCCGCACCTTGTCGAGGAGCGTGGAGATCGTGTCCTTCTCGTTGAATACCGGTATGACCACCGAGATCATTGAGCTTTCCGAACGAAATCGAGCGAATTCGAGGGCGCCCGATTGGAGCACCGCGGCGATCGCAAGTCAACCAGCGTACGGGGTCGCCGAATTGCGGGTGCACCGATCCCGTGTCGTCGCGGCTAGGTTTGACTTGGGCGCGCGCGCTGCTACCTTTGCTGGGTTTCCCGCGGAGGTTTCGATGAAGAGCGACATTCATCCCCAGTACCACGAAGTGAGCGTCCACTGCTCGTGTGGCAACGAGTTCACGACGAAGTCCACGAACCCCAAGCTGCACATCGAGATCTGTTCGGCTTGCCATCCGTTCTACACCGGCAAAGAAAAGCTCGTGGACGCCGCAGGGCGCGTCGATCGTTTCATGAGGAAGTACGCGAAGCGCGCCTGATCCGCACGACTCCCAAGTCCCTGACGGCCGCGCATCTGCGGCTAGCCTCTTGGTTTCCGCATTGCAGCTCGACCCAGGTCTGACCGCCCGGCTCGAGAAGGCGCGCGATCGCTACCTGGCGATCGCCGAGGAAATGGCGAGCCCCGCGGCGCTCGCCGATCGGGCGAAGTTCAAGCAGCTCGGACAGGACGCCGCCGAGCTGCGCGAGGCAGCTCGGATTCACGAGCGACTCGCCCAGCTCATGAAGGAGCTCGCCTCCCATCGGGCACTCGCCGACGCCGAGGACGAAGATCCCGAGCTTCGTCAACTCGCCGCGGGCGAAGCTGCGGCAGCCGAGCGCGAGCTTGCGACCCTCGAGCGCGAAGCACGCCAGATCTTCGCTCCCAAGGACCCCTTCGACGAGCGCACCGCGTTCCTCGAGATTCGAGCAGGCACCGGCGGCGAGGAGGCCTCGCTCTTTGCCGCCGACGTACTGCGCATGTACGTGCGGTGGGCGGAGTCGCATGGGCTCAAGGTCGAATCGATGGAGCTCCGGCGCAGCGACTCCGGCGGCATCAAGGAAGGGATCGTACGCATCGAAGGGCGCGGCGCCTTCGGTCGATTTCGACGCGAGAGCGGTGTGCATCGCGTGCAGCGCGTGCCCACAACCGAGTCGCAAGGACGCATCCACACCTCGACGATCACCGTGGCCGTGCTCCCCGAGCCCGACGAGGTGGAAGTGGATCTGCGCGACGAGGATCTCGAGATCACGACCAGTCGCTCGTCGGGTCCCGGCGGCCAGAACGTGAACCGCACCGACAGCGCCGTACGGATCGTCCACAAGCCCACCGGGCTCGT
>CAYVDO010000227.1:7901-13101 GCA_964450125.1 uncultured bacterium | reverse complement strand
CCACAACCAGCTCACCTTCCGCACGCTCTACGCTTGGTCCGAGAACTTCGTGCTGCCGCTCTCCCACGACGAGGTGGTGCACGGAAAGTCGTCGCTGCTCGGCAAGATGTCCGGCGACCGCTGGCAGAAGTTCGCCAACCTGCGGCTGCTCTACGGCTGGATGTGGGGCCTGCCGGGCAAGAAGCTGCTCTTCATGGGCGGCGAGCTGGCGCCGTGGAACGAGTGGAGCGAGGAAGGCAGCTTGGAATGGGGGCTGCTACAGCACGTCGAGCACGAGGGCGTGCGTCGTTGGATCGGGGATCTCAATCGCCTCTATCGCGACGAGCCCTCGCTGCACGAGGCCGATTGCCTGCCCGAGGGCTTCGAGTGGGTCGATTGCCACGACGCGGACAACGGTGTCGTGAGCTTCCTCCGCAAGCCCAAGGGCGACGGAGCGCAGATGCTGGTGGTGCTCAATTTCACGCCGGTGCTGCGCATCGGCTACCGCATCGGAGTGCCGTTTCCGGGGCGCTGGCGCGAATGCCTCAACTCGGACGCACGCCACTACGGGGGCAGCGACGCGGGTAATCTGGGCGGCGTGGTTGCCGATTCGTTGCCGATCCACGGGCGCTTGCATTCGCTCTCGCTCACGCTGCCGCCGCTCGGGGTCTTGTTCATGCGTGGCGAGCCCGCGCCAACTGCAGTCCCCGTTCGCGATCCGGCGCGCCGTTTGAGCGGATGACTCTCGACCGACCTCCGCACACGCTCGACGTCGCGGAGGTAGCGGCTCGGCTGGAGGTCGATCCAGCGGCCGGCCTGACCCCGACCGAAGCGCTCGCGCGCCTCGATCGGGTCGGTCCGAACGAGCTCGTCGAGCGCGGCGGCAAGGGGCCGTGGCGGATCCTGTGGGAGCAGTTCGCCGCTACCATGATGGTGATTCTCCTCGTGGCGGCGGCGGTGTCGGTGGTGCTCGCCGACTACCACGACGCGATCGCGATCCTCGCCATCGTGGTGCTCAACGCGGCGCTCGGCTTCAGTCAGGAGTACCGCGCGGAGAAGGCGATTGCTGCGCTGAAACGAATGAGCGTGCCGGTGGTGCGGGTGCGGCGCGCCGGCCGTGTGCTCGAGATCTCCGCGCGAGAGATCGTGCCCGGCGACGTGGTGCTGCTCGAAGCCGGCAACGTGGTGCCCGCCGATGGGCGCGTGATCGAGAGCGCGAGCTTGCGCACCCAAGAGGCGGCGCTCACCGGCGAGTCGGAGCCCGTCGACAAGGTGAGCGAGGCGCTGGGAGCGGGCGCCGAGGCGCTCGGCGATCGCCGCAACCTCGCGTTCATGGGGACCAGCGCCACCTACGGTCGCGGGATGTTGTTGGTGACCGCGACCGGAATGCAGACCGAGCTCGGCAAGATCGCGACACTGATCCAGTCGGCGGGCCACGAGCCGACACCGCTTCAGAAGCGGCTCGACCGTCTGGGCAAGGTGCTCGCGAGCGCCGCCATCGCGATCGTGGCAGTGGTGTTCGTGCTCGGCCTGGCGCGCGGCGAGCGCGCCCGCGACATGATCCTCACCGCCGTCAGCCTCGCGGTGGCCGCGGTGCCGGAGGGTCTGCCGGCGGTGGTGACCGTCGCTTTGGCATTGGGTGCCCAGCGGATGCTGAAGCGTCGTGCGCTGATTCGGAAGCTGCCCGCGGTGGAGACGCTCGGCTCGGTCGCGGTGATCTGTACGGACAAGACCGGCACACTGACCGAGAACCGGATGACGGTCACGGCGCTCGAGGTCGCGGGCCAGCGCGTCGACCTGCCCCCGGTGGAAGGCGGGAGCGGCGGGCGGCTCGCGCCGTCCGAGCATGCCGCGCTGCCGATGCTGCTGGTGGGCGCCGCGCTCTGCAACGACGCTGTGCCGGAGGTGAGCGGCGATGCCGGCACCGCGGTGGGCGATCCCACCGAGACAGCCTTGATCGCGGTGGCGGGCCGTTACGGGCTCGACAAGCCCAGGTTGGAGGCGCTGCTGCCAAGGGTGGCCGAGCTGCCCTTCGAGTCGACCCGCAAGCGCATGACGACCGTACACGCGACCGCGCCGTTACGGGACCGAGCGGCTGGCGACGCCGTATTGGCGGGCGTGGCCAGCGCGCTCGGCTCGGCGCCGTTCGTCGCATTCACCAAGGGCGCCGTCGACGGTCTCGTCGATGTCGCAGCCGAGGTGTGGGGTGAGGACGGTGTCGCGGCGATGGACGGACGAGAACGCACGCGCGTTCTCGCGGCGAACGCGGCGCTGGCGAGCTGGGGCATGCGGGTGCTCGGTGTCGCCTTCCGCCCGCTCGCCAGTGCCTGCGTCGACGATCCGGATCATCCACTGGAGCGAGGACTGGTCTTCGCCGGACTGGTGGCGATGGTCGATCCGCCTCGCTCCGAGGCCAAGGCGGCCGTGGCCACCTGCATCGCCGCGGGAATTCATCCGGTGATGATCACCGGAGATCATCCGCTCACGGCGCTCGAGATCGCGCGTCAGCTCGGGCTGGCCGGCGATCGCGTCGTCACTGGTGCCGAGCTCGAGCGCGCCACGGACGCGGAGCTCGGCGAATGGGTCGAGAACGTGTCCGTGTTCGCGCGGGTATCGCCCGAGCACAAGCTGCGCATCGTCGAAGCCTTCCAGCGTCGTGGCCACAACGTGGCGATGACGGGAGACGGGGTGAACGACGCGCCCGCGCTCAAGAAGGCCGACATCGGTGTCGCGATGGGCATCACGGGCACCGACGTCTCCAAGGAAGCAGCCGACATGGTGCTTCTCGACGACAACTTCGCGACCATCGTGGCGGCGGTCGAGGAAGGCCGCGTCATCTACGACAACGTCCGGCGTTTCATTCGCTATCTCGTCTCCACCAACTCGGCGGAGATCCTGGTGATGCTGGTGGCGCCCTTCCTGGGCATGCCGTTGCCCCTGCTGCCGCTGCAGATCCTGTGGATCAATCTCGTCACCGACGGGCCGCCGGCGCTGGCGCTCGGGCTCGAGCCAGCCGAACGCCACACCATGCGCCGTCCACCCTACGACTCGCGCGAAAGCCTCTTCGCCCGCGGGCTCGGCTTTCACGCCGTGTGGGTGGGGCTGCTCATGACCGCCACGTGTCTCGGGGTGGGCTTCCTGCGCTGGAGCGGCGGTGACGAGCAGTGGCAGACGATGCTCTTCACCACCCTCGCGTTCTCGCAGATGGCACACGTGCTGGCGATCCGCTCCGAGCGCGATTCGCTCTTCCGCCAGGGACTCTTCTCCAATCCCTGGGTGCTCTGTGCCGTGCTCATGACCGTCGCGGCGCAGCTGATTGTGGTATTCGTTCCAGGATTGCAGTCCGTCTTCCACACGGTCGCGCTCGGCCCGGTCGACCTCGCCTGGTGCGTGGGGCTCGCGAGCCTGACGTTCATCGGCGTCGAGATCGAGAAGGGGCTCACGCGTCACCGAATTCGCAACGCGAGAAAGGCAACCTCATGACCATGCGACTGGGCGGTGAGCTGGTGGCGGCGATGCTCGCCGCGGAGGGCGTCGACACGGTCTTCGGCATCGTCGACGGCACCTACCTCGGGCTCTTCGCGAGCTTCGAAAAGTACGGCATCCGCTTTTACTCGCCGCGCCACGAGACTTGCGCCGTGCACATGGCCGGCGCTTACGCACGTATCACCGGCAAGGTCGGCGTGTGCATCGCGAGCAACGGACCCGGTGTGGCAAATGCGTTGC
Source organism: uncultured bacterium (assembly GCA_964450125.1). GTDB lineage: Bacteria > JADJOY01 > JADJOY01 > JADJOY01 > JADJOY01 > JADJOY01. Next base: position 9,396 of record CAYVDO010000227.1, on the reverse strand, counting down.
CGGGTGTCGCCGTCGAGAACGGCGAGGGCAACCGGGTGCTCCTGCTCACGAGCTGCCGCCGCCAGGGTATTGCGTACCCGGATCGAGGCGGCACGTATCAGTATTTCGATCAGGCTGGCGTGACGCGGCCGATGGCGAAGTGGAGTGGCGCAGTACCGACCTTCGACCGCATCCCGGAGTTCCTGCGCCGCGCGTTTCGCATCGCACACCGCGGCCGCCCCGGCGTGGTGCACGTCGATCTTCCCGAGAACCTCCTCAACAATGCCTTCCCTGCTGGCGACGACTGGGTGCGCACGCCGCACCAGTACCGCCGCACCGAGCCGCTCCGTGCCACGCCCGCCGACGTCGAGCGCGTAGCGGCAATGCTGCGCGAGGCGGAGCGGCCGCTCATCCATGCAGGCAGCGGAATCGTGCACGCACGGGCTTACGACGAGTTGCTCGAGGTGGCCGAGCTCGCCCACGCGCCGGTGAGCACGAGTTGGGGAGCACGCGCGGTGATGCCGGACGCGCACAAGCTCGCATTGCCGGTACCGTTGATGTCGGTGGTGAACGATTGTCGCGCTGCCGCCGACGTCGTGGTGGTGATCGGCTCGCGGCTCGGCGAGACCGATTGGTGGGGCAAGGCGCCGTATTGGGGCCGGGGTGCCGCCCAGCGGCTCGTGCAGATCGACGCCGACGAGGAGCTGCTCGGGCTCAACAAGCCGGCCGAGCTGAGCATCCTCGCCGACGCCAAGTCGTTCCTCGCCGATCTCGCCGAATCCTTGCGCGCCGAGCGCGTGCCGGCGGAGCGCATGCGCGCTCGCGAGGTGCGTGTCGCCGAGCTCGCGACGGCCAAGGCCACGGCGCGCGCCGAGCTCGATCTGGCGCTCGAGAACCGTGACTCGCCGATTCACCCTGCGCAGGTGCCACACGTCTGCGATCAGGTCTTCGACGAGGACGCCATCGTGGTGGTGGACGGCGGGAACACCGCCGTCTGGACCACGTTCTTCCACGAGGTGAAGCGCCCCGGTGGCGTGCTCTCCACGTTCAAGTTCGGGATGCTCGGCGCGGGCATCAGCCAAGCGCTCGGCGCCAAGGTCGCGCGGCCTGATGCTCAGGTCTATTGCGTGATCGGTGACGGTGCCATGGGCTTCCACGCGCAAGAGCTGGAGACTGCCGTGCGCCACCGGCTACCGGTCACGTACATCGTGCTCTGCGATCGCCAGTGGGGCATGGTGAAGCTCACCCAAACCATGGGCCTGCCGGCGATCCGCGAGCAGATCGGCGTGGAAGGCGACGGCGTCATCAACGCGGACTTTCACGAGATCGCGTTCGACAAGCTGGCCGAGAGCATGGGCGCCCACGGCGAACGCGTGAGCTCGCCGGACGAGCTGCGCGCGGCGCTCTTGCGCTGCGTCGGGGAGGGGCGGCCGTCGGTGGTGCACGTCGACGTGGACCCCATGCAGCACCTCTTCGCGCCAGGCTTGCAGGAGTTCAAGGCGATGCACCAGGAGCC
>CAYVDO010000227.1:0-7891 GCA_964450125.1 uncultured bacterium | reverse complement strand
TGATGGCCGCCGCCCGCAGGAGCAAGTCACTGAAGTCGACCGCGAAGCGCAGTCGCGCTTCAGCGCGCACCGGAAAGGCGAGTGCCGATCCCGCCAAGCCCGCGGTGCTGGTGACGGGCGCCGCCGGCTACATCGGCCGGCTCACCGTCGAGACGCTCGCCGGGCGGCGGAAGGATCTCGCCGCGCTGGTGGCGCTCGACGTGCGCTCGGTGCCGTCGGCGGAGCGGCGCGCGGGCGTCGTCTATCTGGACGGCGACATCGGTGATCCCAAGCTCGCCGAGCTGATGCGCGCCCACGGCATCGACACCGTCGTGCACCTGGCCTCGATCGTGCGCGCGCCCAAGGGCGCGCCCGAGGATCTGGCCTACCGGGTCGATGTGCTCGGCACGCGCAACGTGCTCGCCGCATGCGTCGAATGCGGGGTGAAACAGCTCGTCGTGACGTCGAGCGGCGCGGCGTACGGCTACCACGCCGACAACGCGGCGTGGCTCGACGAGGACGATCCCGTCCGTGGCAACGACGAGTTCCCGTACTCGCGTCACAAGCGGCTGGTGGAGGAGATGCTCGCCGAGCACCGCGCGAGCCATCCGGAGCTCCGTCAGTTGATCTTACGCCCCGGCACGATCTTGGGGGAGGCAACATCGAGCCCGATCACGGATCTCTTCGAGAAGCCGGTGATCCTCGGCGTGGCGGGATCGGACTCCCCGTTCGTGTTCATCTGGGACCGCGACGTCGTGGCGTGCATCGTAGCGGGTGTGCTCGATCGTAAGACCGGGATCTTCAACCTCGCGGGCGACGGCGCCATGACCACGCGCCAGATTGCACGACGACTCGGCAAGCCGTATCTGCCGATCCCGGCAGAGTTGCTGGGCGCCGCGCTGGCGGTGTTGCAGAAGCTCGGACTCTCGCAATTCGGACCGGAGCAGGTGCGATTCCTTCGCTACCGCCCGGTGCTCGCCAATCGTCGCCTCAAGCGCGATTTCGGCTTCACGCCGACCTACACGTCGCGCGAAGTCTTCGACCTGTGGTGGCGCCGCACGCGCGCCGGCTGACCCTCGCTCAGCGCTTGCGCTTGATGGGGGTGTGCTTGGCTTTCGCCTTCGGGCGCTCCGTCGCCGCGCGTTTCGGCGCGGGCTTCTTGGACGCCAGCTTCGCTACCACCTCGCCCGAGACCGGATCGGTCACACCGAGGCCGCCGCCCAGGTCTTCGAGCTGGTCGCGGACCCCGTCGAGCAACGCGATCATGGCCGGGCGCGCCGCGACCAGGTTCTTCAAGCTCCGCCACTCTCCCACCAGGCAGAACGTGCGCTCGCCGGTTTGGATCAAGTGCCCGCCCAGGAATCCCGTGAAGGCAGGTTTCATCTTGCGATGAGCTTCGACGAAGTGCCGTTCTTGCCCGGGTTTCACGCGAAATCGCACTACGTTGAACGCCGTCATGTTGGCCTCGCTGACGCGCCCCTATCGGCGCGGTGCGATCATACGCCCGATCCGATGATTCTGGTGACGCGCTCGTCGAGAAGCTCGCCGGCGTGATCGACGAGGGGAACACCTGCCACCCCGAGGCGCTCGCGCAGGCGCGCGCGTGGTTCCGGGCACGACCACGAGCCTTCTGCGGTCGCCCTCACGGATCTCCACCGTCGGAACCTGGGGGTGAGTGAACCGAGGTCTGCTCGCGTAGGCGAACCTCCGCCCGCGACGTCCGCACTCCTCGGTGCCGCAGGTCAGCGGCGCCTGAGCGTCGCGCGTCGCTCGAGTCGCGGGATCATGCAGCGAGGTGGTCCGCGGCGTCCGCGGACGGTGTATCGTCGCTCCTCCGCTCGCTCGTCGAGCGGCGTGAGCGCGATCGATGCGTTGGGTGGCCGGGACTCGGTGGTGGTTTCTCGCGATGCTCGTGGGGGCGCTCGCCCTCGCCACGAGATGCATGGTGCGCGTGCCTGGACACTCGTTCGAGGGCACGCCACCGGAGGTGACCGCGATGGAACGCGAGCTGGCCCAGTCGCTCTTCGTTCACGTCGACGAGCTGGCAGGAAAGATCGGCGAGCGGAACACGCGCCGCCCCGAGGCGCTCGCGCGTGCTCGCGACTACGTGGCGGCCGAGCTCGCCGCGACCGGTCTCGGTGTCGAGCGCCAGGGCTTCGATGCAGATGGCACGCGCTGCGAGAACCTTCTCGTCGAGGTGCCGGGCCGATCGCAGGCGAGCGAGATCGTGGTCGTGGGAGCCCACTACGACTCGGCCGAGTACTGCCCCGCCGCGAACGACAACGGCTCGGGCGTCGCGGCACTGGTGGAGCTGGCGCAGCGCTTCGCGCGCGAGCCGCTGGACCGCACGCTGCGCTTCGTCGCGTTCGTGAACGAGGAGCCGCCTCGCTATGAGACCGAAGCGATGCGCAGTCTCGTGTACGCCAGGGCGTGTCGCGCTTGCGGCGACGTCGTCGTGGCGATGTTGAGCCAGGAAACGATGGGTAATTTTCGCTGCCGTGAGCCAGATCCCGCGTCTGGCACCGAGGCTGTCTCTCGACGCGTGTGAGCGGCGGTGGAGCGCATCGTCGTTTACACGGCGGTGCGCTCGCCGATCTTCCGCGCGATCGGTGCGCAGCTCGCGGGGGAGGAGCATGCTCCGCACCTTCTCGCCTCTACCGCCTCGCGGAGGGTCGGTCGAGGATCCACATGCGAGCCGCCAGCCGCCATCTCGATCGGGGAGGAGGCTCATCGGGAACCGGCGTCGGCTCGCGAATCAGATAATCACCCTGGGGTGTCGCCAAGACCCCGCTCGCATCCTGCTCGTACAGGTCGAACCCGAGCCAGCTCGCTTTCCACGGGATCCAGAGGAGAATGGTGAAGAGATAGTCGCTCGTGGGAACGTCGCGCCTCAGCGTTCGCGTGGCAGGTGCCCGATGCAGGCGCTCGAGAGGTAGCTGGATGCGATGGCCCAGCTTGGGGTCCAGCCACACCAGCTCGTGACCATTGGCTTCGATCACGAAACAGAGCCTGGCTACCGGTGAATTAAGCACCACACGACACCCCAGCGTCGCAAGTACGAGATGCCTGAGCCCGGAGGTTGGGGAAAGCAGCTTGACACCTTCCAGCCCCACCAGGATGACCGGCGCCAGCATCAGTCCGATCCCCACGCTCCAGTTGGCGGTGTGCAAGATCGTGCGGGTGAGCTCGCACGCGGAATCGCTGACGCCACAGCGATCGAGCCCTTGCGCCTTGCTCGCGCAACAAAGATGAGCCGCGCCAGTCGCCACGAGGCCCAGCAACATTGCCACGGCACCTACGCCAGCTCCGATCTCGCCGACGATCGGCAACCAGCGATGACCGCTCATTTCGAGGAGTGGTACCAGAAGAGCTGGTAAAAGCGTCCGTGAGGAATCGAGCCCGCCTTCCAATCCCCAGCAAGCACGTAGCGCCTCCTCGTGATGGGTTCGGACCGCTTTGGCGGCGGTTCATCCGCACACGCAAACGGTCCGGTGAGCTCGAATTCCACCGGAGAAGCACCGTAAAGCCGCTCGCGCTGGTCCTTCATTCCGTAGGGCGCATTGTGCATGTGAAAGGCGACCCATTCCCCCAAGCTGGGGATCCAGAGCAGCTCGGTGTAGCGGTACGCGTCGGAGAACGTCGTTGGCGCCGGTGGTAGCGCAGAGTCGCCGCTCAAGCAGGCGAGGAGCTCGGCTTTCCAATGGGCGTCTTCAGGGCGTCTGGATGGCAAGTGTTCCCCCGCCTCGAGCCACACGCCTTCCAGCCAGATTTCGGGACGCGCATCCCGTGCGACGACGCGAAGAAAGCTCAGGGTGGAATGCAGCGAGAACGAGCGATAGAAGCGCGGATCAAGCTCGCACGCAGCCGCGGATCCGCAACGCAGAGAGATGTGCAGACGTTCGTCGTCCGCGCCGAGCTGGAAATCGTTCGGCTCCTGGAGCAACTCGACGTGGTCGATCCCGTGGAGGTCGAAGAGACTCTTGAGTTGCCAATAGACGAAGTGAGCGCTCTGAGAGCGAGCCACATTGCGAACAGCTTCGCCGACGAAGACGAAGACCTGCGTCGATGCGAGCTCGCGAACTAGCTCCGCGAGCGACCGAAACGGATTCTCTTTCTCGATGAACATGCAACGCCATCTCTCGACGGGATGCTCTTCGTATTCCTCGCCCAAGAGCCGCGGGACCTCGACCTCCGCAGCGATCCCAGCGAGGTCCGGATGGGGCGCCACGTTCCAGACGGCGAGCACGGGCAAGCCGAACGTCCGCACGCGTCGAACCAGGTCGACACAGCATTCCTTGCCGTGATCGACCGCGATCGCGGCGACGCGCGGTGGCTCCTTCCCAACCCAGGGCGTCGGTTTCAAAGGGTCCCCGCCGCCAACTGGTCGCGATACTCGGCCGGCGCGAGCGCCGCTAGCCGTGCGAGAAGCTGCTCGGCCTTGGAGCGGACGATCGCGGCGTGCTCGACTTCAATGTCCGGGCCGAGCCACGGCCAACCACGCACCGACCGTCTGCGAACCGCCCACCAGCGCAGCCACGGATCGATGTCGAAGAGCCACCCAGCATTCAAACGAAGCAGGTCTTCGAGGCGGCGGAGAACCTGGTCGCGTTCGAAGCTGAACGCGGTTTGCTGCAACCCCCAGCTCTCACGCACGACACTCGGCGCCGACGCATAGAGTGGGATTTCAAGGGTGTTCCGGATCAGCTTAACAAGGGGCTGAGTGTCGTCTGACGCGTCGGCCCGCTCGGGTACTTCGACGAACGACGAACGGATGGGGACGCGCTCGCGGCGCTGCGATCCGCCCACCAGGCAGGCGAGAACCCGGGCGCAATCGGAGCAGGCTCGGAAGATCCCGCGGTGGGTCGCGAAGTGCAATCGATCACAGGTGCTGTTCTCGTCGAGCAGACGGCCGGCGAGAAAGCCCTGCCCCGACGATCTGCAGGGAAGCAACGATACACCGGCGACGTCCGGGAGCGTCTCGTACCGTGCGAAGATCACGACTCCCCACGCCGTCGCGAACATCGGATCAGCCCGATTCCGCGACGCGCGCGAGCACCTCCACATGAAAGGCCGATCCTTCGGGCTGAATCACGCTCAGCGGAAGCACCGGGCCGCCGGATGCCACGTAGCGGATGATCGCAGCGACCTCTTCGCCCCGCAGCGCCAAAGCCTTCAGGTCGTCGAGCGTCCCCCACATCGCACCGAGCGACTCCTCGTCGGTCACGCTCTTGGGGAGCGTGTTGCCCGCCGGCTCGGCGAGAAACACCACGCGCAGCCGCGCCCCTTCGAGCCCTGGCGAGTGCTCGACGCGGAGTACGCCAGTGAGCTGTACCTCGATTCCGCCCTCTTCGAGCGTCTCGCGGCACGCAGCCTCGGCGAACGACTCGCCCGGCTCGACCCGTCCCGCGGGAAGGTACCAACGGCGATCGCATTCCTGCACGAGGAGAAAGCGCCCTTCGTGTCGAACCACCACGAGCACGAAGCACCACGTCGGTATCGGTTCCCTTGCCACCTCGTCCTCCGCTCCCAGGCGCGTTGCTGCGCTCGGCTTTCGATGCGCGACTCCAAAGCGAATCGCGGGCCAACGCGGTGCCCGCCGCCAGCAATGAAACAACTCGAATTCTGGAACCCCCGTTCGCTCGAAATGGGCCCGCTCGCCTCGGCCCGTCGCACGACGCTCGCGTAGACCGCGGCCGGGGCTCGGCTCGGATCCGACCCGACGAGAGAACCTGCCCTAGCCGCCATCTGCGAGCCGTGCGCGGACCGCCGCAGCGACGCGCCACAGCTCATCGTCGCTGCAGCTCGTCACCATTCCAGGCCCCCATTCGACCGTGACGTCATTTGGTGCCCATTTCGAACTGAAAATCTCCGCCACTCAACGTAGAAATCAAGCGTGTCAACTTCGATTGATCGATGCGCCCGTTCTTCGCATCGAGGCACGCGAGCACGCACATCAACACGCGCAAGACCTCGGTTCTTGCCTGGGTATCGAACCCGTCCACCATCAGGGTCATGGCATCGAAAAGCTCGATCTCGTTTTCTCGGATGGGCGGAGTCGTTTTCGTCATTGTCGTTCCTTCGCTCTGGTGAGCAACACGGTTCTTGCGTGTGGTTGCGATCGTCGCTTTGCTGATCACTCACGTTGCTGCGGTTCTTGGTGCCGGCCACGGCGGCAACGGAACGCTCGCCACCAATGGACGGTGATCGCTGAGCTCGACTTCCTCGAGAGGTGGCGGCGAGCTCGCTCGCGCGTGCATCTCCACCCGCTCTGGATCCAGCGAGTGATGGCAGACGCCCGCGAGCAGGTAGTCCACGACGAGTCCGTCGTGCATGCCCGAGCCCGAGCGCGAGCGCTTCGTGCCGTTTCCCTTATCCGGATTGAGGTCCACGAAGAAGCGACGGATCGATGCCAGCTCGGGCGAGAGCGGCGTGGCATTGAGATCGCCACCCAGAATGAAAATCGCGCGGTCACCATGTTCGTATGAGGGCTGTGATGCGCGAAACTCGTTCCATCGGGACACGATCCCGTTGAGGATCAGTTGCACCTGTGCACTGCGCAACGCGGAGCCCGCCGCGTCGCGTTCGGGGAAGCATTCGCGCTCGCGTTTCAAGGTCGACAGGTGGGTATTGCAAAATATGACGTTGAACCCGTCCACGATGAAACGCGCGACAGTCGCTCGCCTGGGTTCGGTGTCGCGGTCGCCAGTGAAGAGACCCGAGTCGAGCGCCACCTCCTCGCAATCGAGATCTGGCCCGACGCGTGCGGCGGAGCGGCTTACGTCCCAAAGGGGCGCGTGGAGCAGGTCGCGACGAAATAGGAGGCCGTTGCCCTGGCCGAACCTCGCCCGTTCATCCCATCCACCTGCCTGCCGGATGGGTGCCCACTTCTTGGGATGATGTCCAGTCGCGCTGGTTCCCGAGTCGAGAATGATCGACGGCCGGTAGTAGTACCCGTCGGGGGGCTCGACGAGGTGGACCATGGGATGATCCTCGCTCTCCTGGTATTGGACGATCTCCTGGAGAAGCACCACGTGCGGCTGATGGCGCGCGATCCAGGACGCCAGCTCGGAGTTGAACCGGCGGCGCAAGTCGCCGCGCGCCTCGGCGCTCACCGTGATGAACGAGTTGCCCGCGACGTTGTGCGTGGCGAGCCGGACCTCGCCTGCCGCTGAATGGCTCACGACACGCTCTCCGAGGGGCACAGCGCGCGGGCGATCTTCACGACGTTGAGATCGTGGTAAAGGCTGTGAACACGCTCGGCCAGCTGGACCGTATGGCGATGGTAGGCGGTGCGCGCGCTCAACTCGCTTGGGTCGATCGCCATGTCGGCTGCTCCTTCGCTTCGAGGTTCTCCGAGACACCGCGGTGAGCGGTCCCGAGGTGGCCGGTCCCCGCCTGCGAGACCGAGACCCCCTCGGGGTCGTGCAGGCGCTCTTGCTCAGCTCACGGGACAGGCCGTGACCAGGCGAATGTCCCAGTCGGGAGTGCCGTCCAACTCCATCGGTGTGAAGGACAGCGGCACCTCGGTGAGCACCGGCAACACGATCGTGCCTTCGCTCGGTGGCGTCACGTCGATCGTCAGTCGCGCCTTCGGACCCTCGACGGTCAGCGTCGGTCCCTCGGTCTCGAAGCCGGTCGTGGGGTAGGTCACCGATCCCAGGAAGCTCCAGGATCCCGGAGCGCTCTCGATCAGCGTCGCGTCGAGGCCCCAGACTCCGCTGACCTGATAGCCGCCGTCGATCGCGGAGAGCTCCGCGGGGATCCCGCTACCTCCGCAGCAGCCAACGCTCGCCGCCAGCACGCACGCGCCCAACCACCAGCCTGCCGCCGTGAATCCTCGTAGCATCGCTCGCCCCCTCGTCCCGTCTCGGACCTCGGAAATGAGGCCCTCTCCTTCTTGGGACGAGGGGCA
>CAYVDO010000226.1:0-13158 GCA_964450125.1 uncultured bacterium | reverse complement strand
AACTTCGGTCTCGGTGTCGCGCGCACCGACGGTGTGCCCGTAGCGCCGAACCTCGTGCCGCTTCCCGCCGGCGTTCACATCCGCGGAGTGAGCGTGGATCCGGCGCTCGATCGTCTGTGCGTCGCCGACTACGCGAGTGGTGTCTTCGTCGTCGATCTCCTCGATCCCGATTCGCCCGAGCTCATGACTCACGTCGACGTCGCGGGCACACCGGTGCACGTGTCGTGCGACGAGGGGCGGATGGTCGTGACCCGCGGAGCGCGCGGGTTCGCGGTCTACGACGTGACCGACGTCACCCACCCTCGTCTCGAAGGCGAGTTCGCGCCGCCAGGTTTCTCACACTTCATCGAGCTCTTTCCAGGTCACGCGGCCGTCGCGAAGGGTAGCGCCGGCGTCGATCTTTACTCGCTCGCTGCCGATGGCGCACCCACCAAGCTCTCCAATATCCCCATTCGCGGCACCGCGCAGCACGTGCTGGTGCGCGATGGCCGCGCCTTCGTTTCCGAGGTGACCGGTGGTCTGACCGAGTGGGACGTGTCCGATCCCGCGGCGCCGGCGCTCGTGCAGACGTTCGAGATCGAGCAGCACGTGCGCCGTACCGAGATGCTCGGCGAACGGCTCCTCACCGTGGGCGGCGAGGGCCCGGTTTCGGTGCTGCGACGAAGCGAAGGAGGCCGTCTCGAACGCACCCATCTCTTCAATCGACCGGGTTACGCGTGGCGCGCGATTCGTGCCGGCGATGCGGTATGGGTGGCCGCGCTCCACCACGGCATCGGTTTCGTGCGCTTCGACGCTGAGGGCGAGCCGAGCTGGCACGATTTGGGGCAGATCCCCGACACGGTCGATGAGCCCCTCGCATTCGCGGCCCAAGGCAACACGCTTTACGTGGCCGACCTCGGCGCCGTCACCGCCCTCGACGTCTCGAATCCCGAAGAGCCAGAGCGCCTGGGCCGCCGGATGCGACTCGGCATCACGTATCCCGTCGGCCTTGCCGTCGACGGTGACCGGCTCTATGTCGCCGCCCACGAGCGCGGGCTCTGGGTGATCGAGCTGGTCGATCGTCAGCCCAAACGCGTGCTCACACGCTGCGCCACGGACGCGCCGCTCATGGCGGTAGCCGCGCGCGATGGTCAGGTGTGGATCGCGCCAGGCAGCGAGCCACTTCGGCGCGTGGACGCCCGACCCAAAGCGCCGGGGTGCTCGTGATCGCGCTCCGGCGTTTCGCCCTGCTGGTGTTCTGGATGCTCCCGCAGGAGATCATCCGCTTTCCGATCGAGATCTACGGGCCCCGGCGCGCGTTGCTGGCGCTGGCGGTGTTCGCGGCGCTCGCACTCTCGTCCGTGCGGGTCGATCGGATCGTCAAGCTCCGTGGCTTCGTCGACCGTGTGCGCGGCCGCTGGTGGCTCCGCGCGCTCACGACGCTCGCGAAGCTCGCGCTGATCCTGCCGACGCTCTTCTATTGGATCTGGTTTTACGCCTACACGCGTGTCGGTGTGGCGGTCGCTGCGGCGTGCATGGCGGGCATCATGCTGTTTCGATTGGTGCGTACGCGGCGATTCGTGGTGCTTCCGTCGCTCATGGGATTCGCGTGGATCGCGTTTGCGGTGGTGATGGGCATTCGCGTGCCGCCGCTCGCTTCGCGCTGTCCGGGCGAGGGGGCGAGCCCACGCACGCGCGTGGTGCTGTCGCGAAGCCAGATCGACGCGCTGCCGGGTTTGCGCTGGAGCAATCCGTACGATGTGGCGCGCGACCCCGTCGATGGTCGCGTCTTCGTCTCGCACCAAAGTGCGTTCTGGACCACGGAGCTCGGTGGTCAGCTCACGGCGATCTCGCCCGATGGGAGTGTGACGAGCGTGGCGTTGCCGGCCAACGAAACGTGCACGCTCTACCCGGATCGCCTGGCGCTCGACTCGGCAGGGCAGCGCCTTTTCGCGCTCACCTCCGGCAATGGGGTCTATTGCCTCGCCGAGCTCGACATCCGTTCGGGGTTCGCGTTCCGGCGGCTGGTGCGCCTCGGTGGCGAGGCGCACGGCGTCGTGCATCGCGAAGGCAAGCTCTTCGTTCTCTTCTGGCCCGCCGAGGGAGATGCGCTCTACCACGACGTCGTGATCGAGGTGCTCGACGCCGCTGATTTCCACTCGATCGCGCGTTTCAGCGCCGAGAGCGAGCAAGACGGTCGAAAGATCGCCGTGGGCCGGCGCGTCGGCATCCCCAGCTTCACCGACGGTGGGCGCACGCTCTGGGTGCCGGCGCTCGAGGGCACGCTCATCTCCCTCGATCTCGACTCGCTCGCGTTTCGCGAGCGGAAGCTGCCGTTTCGGCTCGCGGCCTCCGCCGTCGTCGATTCCGAGCGCGAGCTCGCCTACCTGCTCTCGCCGGTGCGGTGGCAGTTGGAGCGTGTGGACCTGAGGCACGGCACGCACGCTCCGGCGATGACGTTCCACGCCATGCCGCAGCTCGTGCTCGTGAATCCCGTGGATCAGCGCTGGTACACGCTTTCATTCACCACCGGTGCTTTGATCGCGTGGTTCGGCGCTGGCGATTGGCGATCGCCGCCTGCAGCGCACGTGGGACGGCTGGCTCGAAACGCCATCGTGGATCCCGAATCCGGGCGCCTCTGGGTTGCGTCCGGCTGTGGCGTTTACGAGATCGAGCCGTCGCTGGGGAGCCCGCCGTGAACCAACACCCGTGGCGGTTTCTCGGCATCCTCGTGCTCGACGCGATCGCGTTCACGACTCTGGGCTACGTCGGCATCCAGACGCTGCTGGTCGGTCTCGACGGCGGTTTCCCAGAGCGCGAGTTCCTGGCGCGCATGATCGCGGTCGCGTCGCTTCTGTTGCTGCTCGAGCTGGTGTGGATGTTCGGACATCGCACGCAGCGCTGGCCGCGTCGCGTGCTGAGCAGCGTGCTCACCATCGGTGCCGCGACGATGGCGTGGTGGGTGATCCCGGGTCTCGCCTTCGAGATGGAGCCCACCAAGGAACGCTCGTTTCGCTGGCTACCGCTCGATTGGACGCGGTTGCCGAAGCTTCTCGAGTTCCTGGTGCGCATCGATCCGGCCTTCGTGGGCCTGGTGACGGGCATCGTGCTGGCGCTGGTGGCGCTGGTGGCGTGGCCACGCACCCGTCGCAAGACGCCGTTCGCGATCCTCGCGGTCTCGGTGGGTTATTTCGTCGCGCTCAGCCTGAGCCTGGCGCACGTCCCCAATCTCGGACCGGTGCCGCTCATGGCCGCGTGGCTGGTGCTGCTGCCGCTGGTCGACGCACCGCGTGGCTTTGCGCGCTCGCTCGCCGGGTTCGCACCGCTCTTGCTCATCACGCTCTTCTTCCTCGGCGTCTATCCCGGCCACCGCGGCGCACCCGAGGCCCTCGCCAAGCTCGACTACGTCCAGCGGCTCTATCCGCCCAGTGGAGATCGCGCCGCGTACGAGCGGCTCTTCCCGCGCCAGCTCGTCCACGATCCCGCCGGGCAAGCGCTCTTTCTCTCGTACGGTCCCACCTCGGGCTGGGCGTCGGGAGTGCTGCGCCTGCCGCTCACGGCCAGCGGCGGCTCCGCCGAGCTGCTCACCATCGAGGGCGGTATGCGCTCGACCGATCTCGATCCGGTGACGGGCCTGCTCGTGGGTGTGGATGCACCGCGTGCCGAGGTGAACTTCTTCGCGTCGGCGCCATTCCGGCGCCAGTCGAGCGCCGATCTCTTCGGGAAGGGGCCGGTGGGCGATGCGATCTCGTTCTGGGTCGACGCCGCACACGACCGCTTCTACGTGCTCGCCTACGAGCGCGCGGTCATCACCGAATGGCAGCGCGCCACCTGGACGCTCGGGCGTTCGCTCGATCTGAATCAGGCTGGCGTGACCCGCCTACACGGCGGTGGGCTCAAGCTGCTCCACGACGCCCGGCGCGATCGGCTGGTGGCGCTACTCGGCCCGGTGGATGCACGCGACCACTACGCGCTCGTGGACATCGATCGCCAGCGGCTGGTCGCCGTGCGGAGCGTGATTCTGCCCATGGGCTCGACCGACATGACGCTCGACACCGAGCTCGGCATCGTGCTCGTACCCGAGGGCTACGGTGACGTGATCCACGAGATCGACGTGACCACCTGGGAAGTGCGCCGCACGCTCGAAGGCCCGCGCGCCGGTTGCCGCAACATCGCCTTCGATCGCACGCGCCGGATCGTCTACGGGCTGGGCTGGGGAACGGGTGTGCTGGAGGCGACCGACTACGGAAGCGGCAAGGTCGTGGCAAGGCTCGCCGTGGGAAAGAAGCCCGGCTCGCTCACGCTTTCGCCCGATGGCGCCAAGGTCTGGGTGGGCTCGGCGCTCGGTATCCTGGAGATCGACGCCGATCGCTGGCTCAGCCTGTCGAGGCGCGACGGTGCAGCGCCAGCAGCGCCACCAGCGTCGTCGTGATGGCGCACCAACCGCTCGCCGTGGCCGCGAATCCAGCGCGCAGCAGCAGCTGCTGATACGCAACGAGCCCGAGTGCCGCAGCCATGAGGTAGAGGGCCGTGCCCCGGGCACGGTCGACTGCACGGTTCACGCTCGTGACCGTGAGCTGGCCGGTGAAGCCGCCCAGCACTGCCGCTGCGAGCAGGATCGCGAGCCCTGTTGGCTCTGGCGTGGCTCGCAGCATCAGCACGGCCACGATCGCGGCGAGTGCGCTGCCGGGGGTCGCCACATGCGCCCAGCGCTGGGAAGCGATTGCCGCCGCGACTCCCGCGGCGGCGAGCCAAACCCCGGCGACCAGCAACGCACCCAGCGCTGCACCCGAAGGCAGTGCCAGCCGCGCGTGCCGCGACACGAGCCACGCGAGCCCGATGCTCGCGAGCGCTCCGGAGAGTGCAATCGCGCCTGATGAACCGAGGCCGAGGAGGCCCTTGCGGCGCGAGCGCCGAACCAGGATGATCGCCGCGGCTAGGACCGCGATCGCGAGCGGATAGCCGAGAAAGAGGCCGTCGCTGTAGACGGCGCGCTGTACCAGCGGCGAATCGTCCGTGAACCGATAGCGGCTCAGGTCCTCGGGGAGCGGCACCTCCTTGAACGGAGGCACCCCGTCGAGCGCACCGCGCAACGCATCGATTCGCGCGTGGTCGCGCGACGCGGCGATCAGGAAGAGCGGTAACCCCGAGAACGGGTACTCGGAGAACGTGATCCAGAACGCAGCCCGGGCGACGTCGTCGGGCAGGTTCGCCACCAGCGGGTAGACCTCGTTCTCCCGCGTGCTGCCCCAGTTGACGACCAGCACGCCGTCTTTCTCGAGGCGCTCGTCGAAGATCGTGTGGAACGACTCGCGGGTGAAGAGCCAGCCCTCGTGGGGGAAGTTCGTGAGCGGGATCGTGTAGAGCGCGATCCCCAGACCGTCGAGGGCGACGACGTCGTAGCGCTGGTCGTCGCGCTCGAGGAAGCTCCGCCAGTCGCCGGAAACGATCCGGTGCTCGGGCCGATGCGCGAGATCGCCGTTGTAGCGGGCGAGGGTGCCGTTGAGCCGATCGGCGACCACTGGATCGACCTCGACGAGCGTCACGCGCTCGAGCGGCTGGTCTTGGGATGCGAGGGTGAGCGCCGTGGTCCCGTCCACACGGCCGATGCCGAGCATCGAGCGTTTGCCGCGACCGAGGGTGCCGTGGAAGTACCGGAACTCTCGCTGCAGGAGCGACGGGTCGTCGCAGACCTGCCACAGCATCAGGTAGCTGTAGATGCCGCCGAGGCAGCGATCGTTCTGCAACGCGATGAAGTTGAGGAAGTAGTAGGGCGTCCAGCGTTGCTCGAGGAGGGTGTAGTCCTGCGGCAGCGCGCGCCAGGTGAGGAACGAGTAGGGCGCGCGAGCGCTGAGCAGCAGCAGCGCGGCGCCGGCTACCGGCACCACCAGCGCGACCACGGCGCGCAGACCGAGTAGCGTCGCCAGCGCCACGGCGGCCACCAGCACCGGCTGGGCGCCGAACGCGAAGATCGAGTACGCCGCTACGGTGATTCCCGCGCCCGCGCCGAGCAAGCCCACGCCGAGCGCTCTGGGCCGCACGATCTCGCGCCGCCAGCGATGCCCGAGCCACGCGAAGAGCCCGACCTCGGCGATCCACGAGACCACGAACGCCACCAGCCGCCACCACGCGTACGCCGGCTTGGGATACGGGTAGTACGCCTCGCTCACGAAGTAATGAAGCGAGATGCCGCGGTTCATCGCCATGGCGCCCAAGAACAGCACCGACACGGTGAGCGCCCGCCCTCGCTCGCGCGCAGGCGCGAACCAGCGCTCGCCCCGAGCCAAGCCGAGCGCCAGGCCGAAGACCGGCAGCACGATCATCTCGACCGTGAGCATGTCGAGCGGGAACTGCGAGCTCTGGATGCGATGCGCGGCGTAGGCGATCGCCGCGGTGAGCGCACCCAGGGCCGCGGCGCGCGCCGTCGCCGCCACGTCGAGCGTGGTGGGAGAAGACGCATCCACGTGGCTTTCTCCGCGATCGTAGGCGACGAGGGGCGCTCAGCCCTGAAGTGAGCGCGAAGCGCTCGCTTCAGGGCTGGCTGACGTTGTCTCGGGGGGCTTTTCAAGCCCCCCGCCCCGCAAAAAGCGCGGTTTTTGCGGGGCCCCACCCCCGAGTCGGCTCGCGTCGCTCGCCGACGCGCCTCTGGCGCGTGCCGTTCTGGCCATCTGCAATATCGCGGGTTTGCTTGATGCAGCTATTTCAGGCCTAGCCTCGCCGAATCGGGGGACCACGCGCAAGGAGTGCCCGTGCGGTTTCACACCCTGCTCGTGCCTGGGCGCGCGTCGGTTCCACGTGTCCGGCGGGAGCGAGCGTCCAGCGCAGGGTCGGATCTCCGAACAGGTCGACAGGTACCGCGGTGTCGCGCATGCTCGGCCACCGTTCGATCGGCCACGCCGCGACGTCGCGTTCGATGGCTCGAGCCCGCTTTTTTTTCGCGAGAAACGTGACGCCGGCAGGGGGACCGAGTGTGAGCGCCGCGCGGGTGTGGAAGCGGATCGGCCCCTACCTTCTCCTGACGGCCCTGGCCGGGGCCGTGTTCAACCTCGCGCTCGCGTATCCGCCCAGCACTCCAGACGACGTCGTCTTGCTGTCGCGCGCGGCTCAGGTCGCTGACCCGTGGACCTTCGGTGCGTACGCGTGGCCGTTCGGTCTGCACCTCTTCCGCCCGCTGCCGATGCTCGTGGTTCTCGCCACGTATCGGCTGTTCGGGGTGGCAGCGCTCCCGAACCAAATGCTCAGCCTCGGGCTTCACCTCGTGAACGCGTGTCTGTTGTTTCGCCTGCTTTCGCGGTGGCAACCCAATCGCCTGCCGTGCTTCTTGCTCGCCGGTGTGTTCTTGGTCTCGCGCTTCACGGCATCGCCCGCGTCCTGGGTCACGGATCGTCCCAGTCTGTTCGTGGGGCTGACGCTCATCCTGCTTCTCGGGCACCTCCGCAGTGCCGATGAGCGCCGAACCGAGGTGCGTGTGGGCGTGGTGTGCGTGCTGATCGTCGTTGCATTGCTCAGCAAGGAAACCGGCTTGGTCGTGGGCGGGCTCGGGATGTTGGCGCTCGCGTGCTCGCGGCAGTCCCATCGAGAGAGATTGCGCGCCGTGGCGATCCCGCTCTTGGTCGTCGCTGCATACCTGTGCCTCCGAATCGGGCCGTTCGGTCGGACGTCTGCGGCGCATCTCACCGGCAACGAGGCACGGGTGTTGTTGGGGATCGTCGCTCCCGAGGGCTCCGCGACGCCCTCGCTCGTGCGGCAGATCCTGGTTCCGCTGGAGAAGGTCGCCAAGAGCGTCGTCTCGTTCGTCGTGCCGGTGTTCGGCGACTCGGAACGATTCGAACCCAATGCCTCTCCGCTCTCCGTTCCGATCTGGGTGGCGACGGCCGTTTCGTTCGTCGTGGCCGCCCGGAATGCGGATCGCGTGGTGCAGCGGCGAGCCTGGTTGATCGTGTTGCTGAACGCCGCGATCCACGTGCATCTCTACAGCTATCGCTTTCAGTATCTGACGCAGCTCGCGTTTGCTCTCCACGTCGGCGCCTACCGATGGGAGCCGTCACGACGAGCGAGCGGGCGAGCACTCGCGACGGCGCTGGGCGTGCTCCTGGCTGTATCGTGTGTCGACGTCGGATCGTCGCTGCACTACGGCATGGCGCACCGTCTCGGCCAACTCGAGCTCTTCGCCGAAGGGATCGAGAACGACGACTACCCGACGGGGATCGATCCGGACGTCGTCGCTCGGATCGTTTCTCGCTACCGAAGGCGTTAGGGCGAGCTCGTGTCGGCCCATCCCGAGCCCGCTCGCCCCACCGCACCGTCGCGCTCCCGGCGCGCCGCACGGCTTCGCGCGGTGGGCGGGGTGCTGGTCGCGTTCGTCGACACCCGGCCGCGTGCAGCCCTCGGCTTTTCGATCGCGATGGCGACGGCGCTCGCGGCGCTGATCTCGCTCATCTCGGGGGTGGGGCTCCACTGGCTCACCGTGCTGGTGGCGCACGGTGCTTGCTCGGGCGCGCTGCTCTACGCGCTGCTGCTGCCGGGCCGACTCGTGGCGCAGGCACTCACGGCGCTCGATCGTGGCCTCGATGCGATCGAGCGCCGCAGCCTGCGCGTGGCGGCCGGCGTGGCGGCGGCGACCCTCGCGTGGATGCTGCTCGCGGCCCAAGCGCTCGGCTCGCGCTGGGAGCTTCACGCCTTCCGCGGCGGGCTCGCCAGTTCGATGGCGATCCCCCACGTGCTCTTGCTCGCGTGGTTGGCGCTGGCGCCAGCCTTGCTGATCGCGATCCGTGCGGCGCTGCGCCCACGGCGGATCGCGTTCGTGGTGCTCGCGCTCAATCAGGTCTTCCTCGCCGTCACGCTCTCGATGTGGTGGAGCTATCACCCGGGAATCCGCGACCGACCGTTTCCGGCGTTCTGTGGTCGCGGCAAAGCAATCGTGTCGCGCCCCTCCGCAGCGCGCTACAGCGTTCAATGCGACGCCCGCAGCGATAGCTGCACGTGGACGGAGCTTAAGCTCGGCGGATCGGACACACCCGGGCTGCTGGTGCGCGCGAACCTCACGAGCGGTGCGCTCCAGAGCATTCCGCTCACGCTGAACGTGCCGATCGCCGTGGGGCTCGGCCCGGACGGCTTCTTGTGGGTGGCCGGATCGATGCGCGGCGACGAAGGAGTCGATCTCCTGACCGGGCGCGTGGAGACGCGCCGCAGCGATACGCTCGAGCACGTGGGCTCGTTCGACGTCGACTACGCGCCCACCTGGTTCGAACGGGAGACCACGACCGGGCGATTTTTCGGCGCGGGCCTCCGCGGGCAAGAGGAATCGGTGCTGACCGTCCACGAGCCCAATGGCCGGGTGCTCACGCGGGTACCGATGCCAACCGGCGGCATCCCCCATCTGGCGGCGGCCACGAGTGGCATCGTCGTCGCCGCGGGGTGGGAGATTGCCATCCTCGACGCCGATGGTCGGGTGGTCCGCCGCCACGAGGCGCCTGCGGTCTCGGACGTGGCGTACGATCGCAAGCGTGACGAGGTGTGGATGGTGAGCCCGACCGGGCGGCTGCTCCGCGTCGACGTCGGCACGCTCGAGCAGCGCGAGAGCCATCGCGTACCGTTCGGCTCGCGGTACGTGGTGGTGGACGCGGCTCACGATCGGGTCCTGGTGGGCAATCCGGTGCTTCCCAGCGTGGTGGTGCTGCCGATCGACGCACCCACCGAGCGCCGCGTCGTCAGCGACGTGCCCGTCGGCGTGCGTGCGTTCTCGTTCGCCGGTGAGCGCGCTCTCTACACGTGCCGGTGCGGTATCTACGAGCTCGACGTGAGCCGCGGGCGAAGGATGGAGGGGGCGCCGTGAAGGCGCGTTCGAGCGCCTGGTGGCCCCGCGCCCGCGGTGCGCTCTTCCGTCAGCTGTTCGCGTTCACCGCCCTCGATGGCTTCTATCTGGTGGCGCTCTACGCGCTCGGGTCGTACTCGATCCTCGATGCACCGATGCACCTCGCCGTTTTTGGCGGCTCGTGGTGGCTGCTGCGCAACGATCGGCCCCGGTTGCGAGCCTTCGCCCACGCGCTCTTGATCGCCACCACGACAGCAATGGCGGTGAGCGGTGTGATCGTCGCGGTTCTGCCGCACTACACCGAGGCCAGCTTCAACCTCCGGGTCTTCCATCAGCTCGCCGGGCGGCCCTACTTGGTACTCGTGCTGCCGTATCTGCTCACTCATTTGCGGTGCGACGTCGCGGCGCTGAGCGTGCCGGAGCGGTGGGTGGCGCGCCTCGGCTGGCTTTGCCTCAAGCTCGCGTTCTGGGTGGGGGCTTACGTCTCGCTGCTGACCGTGGGCGGGCCAGC
This sequence comes from uncultured bacterium, assembly GCA_964450125.1. Lineage (GTDB taxonomy): Bacteria > JADJOY01 > JADJOY01 > JADJOY01 > JADJOY01 > JADJOY01. The sequence continues at coordinate 2,854 of CAYVDO010000226.1, read as the reverse complement.
GCTTCCGGTGCATACCGCGATGCTGGTGCTCGGGGTACCGCTGGTGGTGCTGCACGTGGCGTGGGCGCGGCGGCGCGCCGCGGGCGCCGCGAGCGGTATCCGGTGGGGTGCCCTCGCGCTGTCCGTCGTCGTGGGCTGTGCGGCGGTGGCGCTCGACGCTTCTTCGACCCGCGAGCTCTGGTTCGAGGACGGCGAGCGCTCGCCGTGGGTACGCGATGCCAGCGCGGATTTCGCGCCGAGTCTCGCCGCCACGGCCACCGGAGGGTCGTATCGATCGGAGGCGCTCGGCGGATCGAATGCCTGCGGCCATCGGGCGTGCCATCCGAGCGTGTACACGGAGTGGTTGGGCTCGAGGCACCGCAACGCCGTGGGCGATGCCTACCGTGCGTCGCTCGAGCTGACGGTGCGGATCCACGGGATCCGCGCGGCGCGCGTGTGCGGCGCGTGCCACGATCCGATCTCGCTCTTCTCCGGCGAGATTGCGCCCGGTGGTGGGCTGATCGCGCCCGAAGCGCAGCGCGAAGGCGTGTCTTGCCTGGTCTGCCATCGGCTGCGCGCCACCGGAACGGTCGCCGGCGATGGCTCCCTCGAGCTCGCGCTGCCGCGCTGGTATCTGCGCACGCCGCTCTCGCTCATGATGATGGTGGGCGTGTGGCGCGAGCATGCCGAGGATTTCGGCTCCGCGAGCACGGCCGACGCCGACGCGCGCTGTGTCGCTTGCCACCGTTTCACCGCGTTTCCGGCGAGCGTGCCGGCCGCGCTCGCCGCGGACGTGCTCGAACGGCCGGAGCACGCGGGCCCGCGGCGGCTCCCACGATGCCGCGGCACCTCGGGCTGCACCTCGTGTCACATGGCGCGGATTGGTATCGCCGAGAAGCCGGGTCCGGCGCTGCCCAGTCATCGCTTCGATCCGCCGCGGGCGGCGGGCGCATCCGGTTGAAGCAAGGACGTGGAGCGCATCGATGAGCGGCGGCGAATCGCAACCCGATCCGATGCGCCACGTGCTCGTGTTCGCGCTGGTGGTGTTGTCCGGGTTTCTCAACCTGCTGTCGCGATCGTGGGCGCCGGCGTTTCGCCTCAACCTGCTCGTTCACCCCATTCTCGCGACGTTCGTCACCGTGTTGCTGGTGCGGAACGTGTTCGCTCGTCTCAGGCAGGAAGTGCCCGGGCTCGGCCCCGTCACCGGGTTTGCGTTCGTGGCCGTGTTTTTCCTGGCACTGCTGCGCGTGTTCGCGCTCAAGCATCTGCCCATCGAGGTGAGCAACCGGGTCGCCGGGCAGATCCTGGTGCCGCTCTTCGGGCTGGTGGTGTTCTTGGTGTTGCGCGCGATCCCGCTTCTCGTCGGCGTGAGCCGGCCGCGCACCGTCCTCAAGCAGGTGGCCACCCTGGTGGTGTGGGTGCTCACGGCCACGTTGGGTGCGCTGATCCTGCCCTCTCGTGGTCGGCCCACCGAGCGCATGATTTTCGACTTCCACGCGGTGCTCGGCATCGGCGCCACGGTCGTGGGCTGGCTCGTGCTGGTGGCACCGGCGCGGCGCGCTGCGGGATGGCGATCGGTGGGGCGGCGCTTGGCGATTGCCGTGCTGCTCTTCGCAGGTGTCGGGCTCGCGTTCGACGCGGTCGCGCGAATCGCGACGGATCGACGCCGGCTTCCTCCCCTCGACTTCCACCTCTCGAACCGGCCGTTCGAAGAGCGCGACCCTTCCGAGCGCGCCCCCGACGCTCGCGGGGTCAGCGCCGCGTGGCTCGACATCTCGCGAAGCTGCGGCGACGGCGATGGCTGCCACGGCGGCGTGCTCGACGACTCGCGCCACTCGCTTCACGGGATCTCCTACCAGACGCCGCACATGCAGCGCGTGCTCGACTTGCTGGCGAGTGAAAAGGGTGCTGCGAACGAAGGGGTTTGCGCGGGCTGCCACGTGCCCGCCGCACTCCTGGCGAATGGTGTGTCGCGCGGTGTTCCCGACTCGAGCGACGCGCTGCCGTGTGTGTTCTGTCACTCGGTCCGCGACGCAGCGGTACAGGATGCACAGCGCTCTCGCTACGTCGTGCGGCTCGATCCCGTGCTCCTCGCGCCATTTCGCGAGGCCGAGGCGCGAGGTGGCCCGATCGCGGCGTCGGAGCGTTTCCTCTTGAGCCTCAATCCGCGCGCCCACGGCCGCGCATTCACGCCCGAGATCATCCGCGAGGATCGGTTCTGTCTCGCCTGCCACCACGGCCCGCTCGGTGAGATCGCGCCCGGACCGAGGTGTGTGGACTGCCACATGGAGCGTGCCAGTGATCTCGGCCTCGCTGGCCGCGGGCGCAATCACTTCTTCCCCGGCGCGAACCTCTCCACCTACGAGATCCTCGGCCAGACGCAGTTCGGCGAGCTCAACGCGCGATGGAGCCGAAGCGAGACGTTCGTGCGCGCCCTCGAGGATCTCTACGCCAAGGGCGGCCGTCGCGATTTTCGGCTCGGCGCCGATCGCCTGGGCAGCTTCTTCTACCTGACGCTCGCGAGCGAGCTGGTGCCCATCGAGGGCGGACGCGCTCGCCTCACCGTTCGTACCGCGAGCACCCGCATGACCCACGCGTTTCCCGCGTCCTCACTCGACATCCAGGAGACCTGGCTCGAGGTGCGGGTGACTGACCGCGCGGGACGGATCGTGCTCGCGAGCGGCGGTACCGGTGCTGACGACGAGCTTCTCCCCGGCTCGCACACGCTGGGCGGACGGATGCTCGACGCCGAGGGGCGTCCGATCGAGCACTACCGAATCTGGGACGCGGCGACCACGACCATCGAGCGCGTGTTGCCGCCGGGAGGCGCGATCGAGGACGTCTTCGAGCTCGAGCTACCGGCGGCCGGCGAGCG
>CAYVDO010000225.1:0-13199 GCA_964450125.1 uncultured bacterium | reverse complement strand
AAGTCGACTCGCTGCGCTCGTCGGCGCGCTGCTGGCGCGTGCCCTTTCAGCTGCCTGTCGATGCTTCCCCACGGGGCTGTTCCAGACCCCCGCCCCAGGAAGAACGCGGTATTCCTGCGGCCCCACCCCCAAGTCGACTCGCTGCGCTCGTCGGCGCGCTGCTGGCGCGTGCCCTTTCAGCTGCCGGTCGATGCTTCCTCGGGGGGCTTATCAAGCTACCCGAGCCGCCTCGCTACGCTCGCGACGCGCGTCTGGCGCGGGCCGTTCGCAGCTGCCGCTAATCCGGCCCATGCGCTCGTGCTCTCGTTTCAGGACTAGATGGTCGTTCACGATTCGGCGCGAGTTGTTCGTAGGGGCGGCCGCGAGGCCGCCCGCAAGCGCCTTGCGTCGGCGGGCGGGTTTGCGCCCGCCCCTACGGGTTGGCGGTCGGGTCGACCCAAGTCGTGAACGGTCATACAGCGCGCCTGCGCAGACACAGGCGGCGTAGCGCCACGAGCGACGACAGCGCCGCGCACGCGGCGGCCGTGGGCACGGCATCGGGGCCGCGGCGCACCGCGCAGCCGCCACCGCCGAGACCCTCGTTGGGCGATGGCGGCGCGCACGCGTCTCCGACTCCGTCGCTGTCGCTGTCGAGCTGATCGACGTCGGCCAGCGACGGGCAGACGTCACGGGCATCGGGCACCCCGTCGCCGTCCGAGTCGATGTCGTTGGACTGGTCACACGCATCTCCCTGGCCATCGTGGTCGGCGTCGGTCTGGAACGGATTGAAGAGGAACGGGCAGTTGTCGCGGCCGTTGGGAGTGCCGTCGCGATCGAAGTCGGGCGCGGTGTCGGCGCCGCCATCGCACGCATCACCCACGCCATCGCCGTCGTCGTCGTGCTGATCTCCGTTGGCCGCATCGGGGCAGTTGTCCGAGGTATCCGGCACGCCGTCGCCGTCGGCATCCGCCGGCGGCGCACCACCTGGATTCGGACCGGCACCGTCGACGTTGCGACCCGCGCCGATGGTAAGCGCATCCCACTGAGCATCGAGGACCAGCGTCGTGCCTTCGGTGAGCGTCGAGGGCGCGGCGAGGGCGATCGGCTGCGCTCCGCCATCGCGCGCCACGGCGCGCACCGTCGGCGGCGATGCGCCCGGCGGGTTTCGAAGCACGCGCACCGAGAGCGAGCGTGTCGCCGGGACGGCATCGATCCACAACCACGCACCGGGCAAGAACGCCGGCGCGTGAATCTCGGGTAGCTCGTCGGACCAGCGAGGCGACACGTAGAGCAGCTCGCGGCGGCGATCGAGGGAGATTCCCGTGAGCGCCTGCAGCGCCGACCAGGCACCCGGCGCGCTCAGGTACGAGGAGAGCGGCCCCTTGTTCCCCACCGGCGCGTCGTAGACCAGCGACGCCGACCACGGATCGCCGTTCTTCTGCCACTGGACCTGATAGGCGCGGTGGAAGACTTCGAGCCCATCGCGGACGTAGCCCGCTTGGATCGCTTCCGCGCCCAGATAGGGGAGCGCCTGCAACAGGAACGTGGGTGTCGCCGGGATCGTGCCGTCGAGCGCCACCTCCATGGGCGGCACCGGCGCGAACGGTTTCAGATGACGGTAGAGCGAGTCGCGCACCGCCGCATCCACGATCTCCGAGCCGAAGATCGCCATCGAGCCACCGAGCCGCGCCAGCCAGTCTCCCGCGAGTGCCGCGGCGAAGCGCGTGTCGATGCGCTCACGCGTGCGGCCGTTGGCCCACTTCCGGAACCCGTCGCCGGTCCAGAGCTGGGAGAGCGTCGCATCGCGCGCCTTCGTGAACCGATCCCGCAGGCTCTTGGCGCGGGCGCCATCGCCCATCGCATCCGCGAAATCCGCTGCCAGCCGAAGCGTGCCGAGGTACGTGGTGGCCGTGTAGACGAAAGAGCCGGGAGGAAGCGCTTCGTAATCGAAGGTCGAACCGCCTTCGGGGATGCCGTCGGAGTCGCGATCGGCACCCTCGAGCCACGCGAGCGCTGCCTTCACCCGCGGCCATTGGCGGCGTGCAAAGTCCTCGTCGCCGGTCCAGCGCCACGCGCGCACCACCTGACCGATCCAGCTACACGCGAGGTCCGGCCAATCGGTGATGCCGTACGAGACGTCGGGTGAGCCGATGGCCTCGTGGACGTTGCCGATGAAATGGGGGATGCGCCCGTCGGGCAGCTGTGCTGCGCCGAAGAGATCGAGCTCGCGCCGATCGAGCTGCGAGTAGAGCCCCGCGTAGAAGCCGTGTCCGGCCATGCGCTGGTCCATCGTTCCCAGCGCACCGTCCATGTAGACAGGGCTTTCCAGCGACGTGAACCGGCCATCGCGCGTGAGCACGGTGTTGGCCACCGCCGGAAACGTCGCGTTGAGCAGGTAGGCCGCGAGCCAGCCAGGAAGATTCGAGTCGAGGACCGGCTGCTGCCATGCGGCGGTCGCGCCGATGAGCCGGTCGCGCTGAGCGAACGCGTAGCTCGCCACGTCCTCGACGCTCCCGAACCGGTTCGCGAACCAGTGGCCGACGTCCTCGGTGGGACCGTAGCCCTTGCCGTCCCCATCGCGACGCTGCAGTACGTGCTCGGGCATGTGCCAGGCGAGGACGAACGTGACCTCGCGATCGGCCCGGGGCGGCACGGTCAGATCCAGACCCACGACTCCCGCGCGACGCAGCCCCGGCAATGGCTCGGGCGCGCTGGGCTCGCCGCCCGACGCGAACGCCGACCACCACGGCACGTCGCTGCCTCCCGACTGCCAGGTCGGCACCCGCCACACCCGTTCTCCAGCACCGGCGTCGACGCCGACGAACTGCGTGCCCTGGACGTTCCGCTCGATGCCGCTGCGGGACTGTGTGCTCTCGAAGCGCAGCCCTTCGAGCGATCCCGTGGCGCTCGGCTGCTGCTGATTGCCGAACACCGGATTCCACGAGATCCCGCGCTGCCCGCCGAAGCCGACCAGGTTGGGCCAGGAGAACGCGAGTCGCGCCGACGCAGCGCTGAACGACGGGTTGTGCAGCGTGACGCGGAAGAGCGCCACCGGCAGCGACGAATCATCGGCGCTCTCCGCCACCAACGGCGAGAACGCCGCGAGCCGCACCTCGAGGGGAAAGCGATCGTCCTGGAACGAGAGCCACGCGCGAGGAAACAAACCGAGGAAGCGCGTCCCTTGCGGTTTCTCGACACCGTCGTATTCACCCTCGGGAAAGAGCCGGAGCAATCGCCCCTGCCAATCGCCACTGCCACGCGCAGCGACGGCGAAGAAGGCGTCGCGCAGAAGACCCGTGTCGCGATCCCAGTTGTGGTTGGTGGTGGCGCGGGCGAAGGCGCCGTCGGCGAAAAGCTCGACCTTCCCGACGCCCATGCCCCCGAGCGGCACGCCGGACTGCCAGCGCGCATTCTCGACCGTCGCGGCGGGCAGATCCGGCCGCGCCCACGGGTCGGCCGCGATCGCCGACCTGCCGCCGAAAACACCGGCGAGCGATGCCACACACACCAACGACACGAGGAGCGCGCGCCCGAAGATCCGCATGGCGGCGCGACTGTAACAGGGCATCGCCTGCCGCGCCGCACAGCCGGCTTGCGGGCGGGGGCGGGGTCCAGTACGAAAGGGAGGCGCGTCGATTCGCGGCGCGAGGACGAGTGATGCGCGTCGCGCTGATCCAGCCGCCCACCAACTCCACCAACGCGTCGTGCTTCCTGGAGCCGATCGGGCTCGGTTACGTGGGCGCGGCGTGCCGGACTGCGGGGCACGAGGTGATGCTTCGCGATCTCGTGGATCGCGACCGCGCTCTGGTGACCCGGCTCTTCGACGAGCTGGACACCTTTCACCCCGAGGTCGTGGGCCTGAGTGCCATGACCGAGACCTACGCTAACGGGCTGGTCTTGGCCCGCGCGATCCAGGCGCGCTACGGCGCGCGCATCGTGTTCGGTGGGTGGCACGTCTCGGGAGAGCCTGGCTCCGCGCTCGACCCGGCGATCGACGTGGTGGTGCGCGGCGAAGGCGAGGACGCGATGGTCGAGCTCCTCGACGCGTTCGCCGCAGGCAGACCCGCCGAGCTTCGAGCGATCGAAGGGCTCGCGTTTCGCGGCGCTGGAGGCGAGCTGGTGATGACGCCGCCCCGGCGCCGCCTCAAGAAGCTCGATGCGCTGCCGCTGCCGATGCGCGACGGCCTGCCCATCGATCGCTACCGCTTCAATCAATTCCTGTGCACGCCGGTCTCACGGATGCGCACGCTCTCGGTGCAGGCTTCGCGCGGCTGTCCGTACACCTGTTCGTTCTGCCAGACGCCGGCGCTCTGGGGCGCCGCGTGGACCAAGCGCACGGCTGGGAACGTGGTCGACGAGATCGAGCTGCTTCTCGATCGCCACGGCATCGATTCGCTCTTCTTCCGGGACGAGGAGTTCACGGTGCGCCCCAAGTGGGTGATGGAGATCTGCGACGAGCTGGTGCGCCGCGGGCTTCCGGAACGGCTTTCCTGGGGTGCGTTCTGCCGCGCCGACGAGATGAACGACGAGCTGGCGCACGCCATGAGCGCCGCCGGCTGCGTGTACGGATTTCTCGGCCTCGAGTCGGGAGACTCGGAGCTGCGCGAGCGCATCCAGAAGCGCTACGCCGACGACGACGCGGAGCGCGCACTCAGCGCGATGCGCGGCCACGGCATCCTGAGCCACGCCGGCTGGATCATCGGCTTTCCCACCGACACCCTGGAGTCGTTGGAACGCTCGTATCGCTGGTTCGAGCGTCTGCCGCTCGACTTGCTCACGATCGTGTTCGCAACGCCCTTCGGCGGTACCCCGTTTCGCGACGAGGTGCGCGCCGCGGGGCTGCTCGCGAGCGACGACCCCGACCTCTACACCACCAAGGAGCCGGTGGTGCTCACGCCCGCGATTCCGCTGGTGCGGCTGCGCGCCCTGCCCGATCGATTCTTGCGACGTTTCTATCTGCGACCGACGCAGGCGCTGCGGCTGGCCACGACGGTGCTGCGACGGCGCCACGGCACGCGCATCCTGGCCGAGATGTTCGCACGCGAGGTGCTTGCCATCGGGCGCTTCTCGCTCTACAGGCACGAGCGAACGCTGGCACCCGGGATCGAGCTTCCCGCGCACCTCGCTCGCGGCCCCGCACTCGCGTCTGGTTGAATCGCTACGGCGTGGCGAGCGGCTTGGCCCGCGCCAGCCATGGACGCAGCACTCCGTTGCCGCAGATCCCGCGCGCCCCGGGATCGAAACGCTTGAGCTCGAAGGGCATCCCCTCCACCACGAGGGGCCGCTCCCGACGAAACCATTCGCCGTCGCGCGACTCGAGCACGATCACCTCTCCGTCCGGGAGCACTAGATCCGGCCCCATCTCCGGCGTCGGCTTGAAGAACGGTGCGTCGGGAAGCACCACGCGTCCCTCCGACCACAGCAACCCCTCGATCCAACCGCGATCCACTTCGATCCAGCGATTCAAGTCCTCCCACTCGTTGCCGAAACCGCACAGGTGCTTCAGGACCCGGTCGTCGGCTCGATGATGCGAGAGCGCGAAACGGCCCGTGGACAAGCCGGATCTTTCCACGATCACCTGCGTGCTCGGTCCGAAGTCGGAGAGAAGCGTGAGCGCACGGGTCCAGAAGCGTGCCGCCAGCGACCAGTCGCGGACGTAGTCCTGCTGCACGAGAAGCTGTGGACCGGCGAGCAGCCCGAGGTAGAGCGAAACGCCGGCAAGCGCACCGAAACGCGCTCGTTGCGTCTTCGGAGCAGCCAGCATGCGATCGAGAACGGTCGCCGCGATCACGGCGAGGCCAAGGGTGCCCGCCGTGTGGACGGTCGACATGCGGCCCTCGGTGAGCCCGATCGGGCGCGTGAACGAGAGCACGTAGCCGAGCAGTAGCCATGCGCCGCCGAGCGCGAGCAGCGTGCGCGTCGCTACGCTCTCGGCTCCTCGCCGATGACCGTCGGCTGAACGAAACACCCCGCAGCGAGGTGTAGGGCGGAGGCTCGTCCCCCGCCGTGAATCGACGGGGCTGTCGATCATTCTCGCCTGCTGCGCGAGAGCGCCGCCGCACACCGCCGTCACGGCGGCAACCCCGGTCGCGTACGCCCCGTGGGCGTGAGCGAGCTCACGCAGCGGCCGGTACACGCAGAGCGCGAGGCTCAGCGCGGGTCCCACAGCCAGATGGCCCGCGAGCGTCGCGAGCGTCCCACCGAGCGCCGAGGGGGCAAGCGTGGTCAGCACTCGTGCCTCGCGCGTCAGCACACGCGCGATGAGCACGCCAACCAAGCACGCCGCCAAGGTGGCGAGGTGTACGAGCCAAGCGCGGCGGCTGCGCATCCGTTCGCCGCGAGCGAACACCGGCGCCAACACGTAGAGCGGGAAGAACGTCTCGTACGTGAGCAGCGCCGCCACGGCCAGGACGCACCCGAGCTTCGGCCGTCCGCGACCGTAAAGCAGCGATGCGAGGAGCACGAACGTGAGCGACGACTGGACGACGTACACCACGTGCATCATCGGACGCGCGGTGTCCGACGGCGCGAGCGTCAGGAAGAGTGCCGCGAGCAAGGCGACGCGCGCCGGCAACCGCCGTCGCAACAGTCGATGGAAGAGCCACGCGTTGGCGACCAGAATCCCCCACGCGAGCCACCACAACCCCGCGATACCCCCGACGCGCGATCCCACGATCGTGAGCACCGCGGCCACGTACCCGTGGAGTGGTCTCCCCTCCGGCCACGACACGAATCGATCGAGCTGCTCGAACAGGTAGGCCCCGTTCGGCTGGGCGAGCGGCGACCCGATCAGGAAGAGGTCGTCCTCGTAGAGCCCGAAGCCACCGGCGAGCACGAAATGGGCGAGCGCCGTGACCGCAGCCACGGCCACCAGCGCCACGCCCGACTCGCGCCACCCCATGCCGTGGGCTTCGTGCGCCGCGTCCTCGCCCGTCGTCATCGCGGCGAAGCATGGCACCGGCGCGCTAGCCCTGAAGTGAGCGCAAAGCGCTCACTTCAGGGCTAGCTGATGCTTCCTCGGGGGTCTCAACAGACGCCCGCCCCACGAAAAGCGCGGTGCTCAAAGGGCCCCACCCCCGAGGCGCCTCGCTTCGCTCGCGGCGCGCCTCTGGCGCTTGCCGTTCTTCGCGCTCAGCAAGAAGCCTCGATTCTCGATGCACCGATTTCACGGCTGGCGCGGTTAGCCGGGCGCACGCAGCAGATGAGTCCGGTTGCGTCATGCCGAATGCGACGAGCGGGCGCGCCGGCGGACCAGAGCGACGATCGCCATCGGCAGCGCCAGCACGGCGAGCCACGCGTGTGCCGCCGCGCCTTCCTCCGAAGCGCTGAAGTGGCTCACGCCGCATACCACCGGGCCTGGCGCCGTGGTGACCTGAACGGCACCCGGCACGGTCACCGTGCCGAACGCATCCGCCACCACCAGGTCGTAGCTGCCGAGCTCGGCACCGGCGGGCACGCTCACCGAGCCGCGCATCTGGGTCGCGGTCACCGACGTGATCGCCGGGGTGATCGTGGTGGCGCCACGGACCAGGCGGATGGAAGCACCCGCCGTGTGGAAGCGCGAGCCCGTGATCACCACGTTTCGATCCGTCGCGACTCCGAGCTGGGTCGGCTGGACGCTGGTCACGCCGAGCTTGGGTGCCAGCACCACCCGCACCATCCCGCCCTCGTTCTCCGCGGCGAACGAGCGCCGCGATGCGATGGCGAAATCCGGCGAACCGTCACCGTCGAAATCGGGAAACGCGAGCGTCGACCCGAACACGCCGCGCAGCGCCGTGTCCCGGAGACTCCACAGCGCCGTCGACGGTCCCGCAACGATCGAGCCGGTGGGGAACGAGGCGCCGCCGGCAAAGAGGTAGGCCGCCCCTGCCTCCCAGTTGGCGAGGCCGTCCTTACGCATCGGCTCGCTCACCCACAGCTCGTCGCCACCGTCGCCATTCACGTCGACGAACGCGAGCCGTGCGCCGAGACGCGCGAACGTCGAGTCGCCGTCGATCCGCGTCACCGAAGAGAGGCTGTCGAGTGAAGCGTCTCCACTCAGCCCGTCCACGGACACCAGCGTCACGGAGCCGGTCTGGGCCGTGGCGTTGGGCGTATCCACCGGCGAACCGATGGCGAGCAGCGGCGCACCGTTTCCGCGCGGATCGCCGAACGCAAGCGCCGAACCCGTGTTGTCGAACTCACTCGTACCCGTGATCGTGAACACGGGACTGGTCGATGCAGTTCCGCTCGCGAGCCCCGTCATGTCGAACGCGTAGACACGCCCTGCGCCCTGGATCCCCCCGGCCTTCCACTTGGGCGCGCCCACCACCAGGTGCGGATGCGCAGGAGTGCCGAGATCCGCGGCGATGACCTCGAAGCCGAGCCACGCCCAGTCCTGCGAACCGGTCACGCGCCAATCGGCGAGGCTCACGTCTTTCGACACGCCACTCGTGTAGGACGCGCTGGCGCGAAACACAGCCACCAGGCCGCGCTGGCGGCCACCGGCGCGCTCGTAGGGCGTCGAGATGACCAGATCGGCGTGGCCGTCCAGGTCGAGGTCCGCGCCGAGGAGGCGAAAGCCCAGGTTCGCGTACGCGTTGCCGGTGGTGAGGGTGACGTCGGGAGTCGTGGAGAGCGCGCCGCCGGGCTGACCGAAGTAGACCAGCACGCGTCCGCGATAGCCGTAGCTCGCGGCGTCCGTGGTGGGCTGGGAGACGGCGAGATCGAGCCGGCCGTCGGCGTTGAGATCGACCAGCGCCACGGCCCAGCCGAAGCGGCCGAAGGCGAGATCGCCGGCGAGCACCTGGTCGGCGCCGCCGCTGGTGACGTCGAGGGACTCGTGCCCGGAAACGCTGCGGCCGCGGATCACCCGCACGCGGCCCACCTGCGGCCCGCCCACCACGTTGTAGCCGGGCGAGCCGATCACCACATCGTCCTGGCCGTCACCATCGAGATCGCCCGTCGCGAGGCTGGTGCCGAGGTAGGCGAACGGGTCGGCGGCGGTGATGGTGAGGGAGCGGTCCTCGCCCATGGGCGAAACTGCCGCCTCCACCGCGGGTGCACCTGCGCGAGCTTCCGAGGTGACGTTCGTCAGGTACACACCGCGCGCCGTCTCCTGCACCGCGATGCCGAGTCGCGCCAGGTCGGCGACGCTCCGCGGTCGGGCGGCGAGGCCGCTCGCCGCTAGCGCCGAATCCAACGCCGCTCCATCGCCGTCCTGCTCGGCGCGATGCACAGCGTCGAGCCGAGCGCGCAGGTCCTGCGAAGTGGCCGCAAGCAGGCCGCTCGTGCCGTTGCGCATCCAGGAGATCACCGGATCCCAGTTGAAGGCCGTCTGGATGCCGAGATCGTCTACGCCACCGACGAAGTAGTCCTGGTACTGGTCGCCGAGGAACGGCGAACGTTGGATGTATGGGCCCACCAGTAACGCACCGCCGAGCTTGATCCCGCGCTGTTCGAGCTGCATGAGCGCGACGTCGTTGGTGAGCTCGCTCGAGGTGATGTCCGTGTAGCCGACGCGCGCGTAGATCGCGAGGATGTCGGTCATGGGCACGTACCAGGGGGACGCCGTCCAATCGAGGCCCAGCTCGTAGCCGGCCATGAAGTCGCCGCCGGTGTCGCTGTTCGAGTGGGCTGCGCTCCAATCGCCGTTGAACTCCTGCGCCGACGCCACGTCGATGAATCCCTCCTGGACGCCGCCGAGGCCGTGCCAGTCGAGATCCGCGATCCAGTGGCTGCGAATGCCGAGCAAGAACGTGGCGAGCTTCTTGGTGTCGTCGTCCCAGGGCAGCGGGTAGGTCTCGTGGACGTAGTTGGCTGCCGCTTCGTGGAAGGGCGGCCAGTGAGTGTCTTCGGCCGCGTCGGGATGACCGAATGCGTAGCCCCAGTCGGGGAATGCCGCGCCAGCCTGGAGCGCGCCGGGATTCGCGAGAATCCAGTCCCGCGCCGTGCCGTCCACGCCGGACACGAACCATTTCGAGGCGCGTATGGCCGCATCCGCGTGGGTCGTGACGCCGGCGGCGTGGGCTCGGCCGGCGAGCAACCCGAATACCAGCGCCGTGCACGCGAGCACGGGAGTGAAGGGAAGAAATCCGTGGGTCCGTCGACGCATGCCGCTCCTCGCTCCCGGCCGGCGTGTCTCACATCGAGGAAGGAACCTCGACGCGCACGCCGGGCTGCTGTCCCGTTCGGTTGTCGCGCGTGGGTCGCACCCGACGACGCGACGCGCCACGAAAAGGTTCTCACGTCGCGCCGAACGCTCGCAAACCCGCCGTCCCCCCGTGGCCGGCGCCGAGGTGAGGCGCGGCGTACCCATGACGGTCCCCGAAAAGAAAACGGCGGAGCCCCGAAGAGCCCCGCCGCGAGTTGGCCGCTGCCGACGAGCGGTTGCGTGGTCAGCGGGGAAGCTGCTCGAGGGCGGCGATGCGCGCCTCGATCGGCGGGTGGGTCATGAAGTAGCGCAGGAAGCCGCGCGGGCGGGAGCCGTGGATACCGAACGCCGTCATCGACTGGGGCAGCGCCGCAGGCTCGTGGGCCGCGGCGAGCCGGCGCAGTGCATCGATCATCGGCGCCTTGCCGGTCAACGCCGCAGCACCCGCGTCGGCGCGGAACTCACGCCGCCTGCTGACGCTCGCCACGATCATGCTCGCGAACAGGCCGAGCACCATCTCCAGAACGAAGACCGTCATCATGTAGCCCATGCCGGGACCTTCGTCCTCGTTGCGCAGGATCGCCCGGTCGATCACCGAGCCGATGGCGCGCGCCAGCATGATCACGAAGGTGTTCACGACGCCCTGAACCAGCGCCAGCGTCACCATGTCGCCGTTGGCGACGTGCGAAACCTCGTGGGCGAGCACGGCCTCCACCTCGCGCGGGCTCATGTGAGCGAGCAAGCCCTCGCTGACGGCGACCAGCGCGGAGTTCCGGGTCATGCCGGTCGCGAACGCGTTCGGGTCGGGCGACGGAAAGATCGCGACTTCGGGCATGGCGATGCCCACCGCATTGGCCTGGCGGCGAACCGTCTCCACCAGCCACATCTCCTCGCGCGTGCGCGGCTCGTCGATCACACGCGCCCCGGTGCTCCACTTCGCGAGCTTCTTGGAGATCGCGAGGGAGATGAACGAGCCACCGAAGCCGAACACGGTGGCGAACACGAGCAGCGCGCGCCAGTCGATGCCGCCGGCCGCGTCGAGATAGCCGCGGACACCCAGCAGATTCAGGATGAGGCCGAGCAGCAGCAATACCGCGAGATTCGTGGCGACGAACAACCCGATTCGTTTGGCGTAGACCTTGAGGTTCATGGTTCGCACTCCTTTGGATGCGACGAGGTTCGTATCGATCGGCGCGCAACCTAAGGCTCATCCTTACCTCGGGCAAATAGATAATTTGCAGCGAACTCGTTCTTTTTTGCGATGTTTCGACGAAAAAAGCAGCGGGCGCCCTCTGGCTAGGACGCCCGCCTCGACGACCGCCGCGCGGCGTTCGATCAGCGCGGCAGCGCTTCGAGAGCCGCGATCCGATCCTCGATCGGCGGATGCGAGAGCAGCAATCGCCCGAGGATCGCACGACCGCCGCCGCGGATGCCGAACGCGGCCAGAGACTCGGGCATCGCCGTGGGGCGCCGATCCTGCGCGAGCCGCGCCAGCGCCGCGATCATCGCCTCCTTACCGCGCAGCGACGCGGAGCCGGCATCGGCACGAAATTCCCGGTGGCGGCTGTACGCCATGACGATCAAGGACGCGAGGATCCCCAGAAAAACCTGGCTGATCATCACGGTCAGGAAATAGCCCGGACCGCCGTAGTAGCCGCGGTCGTCGTCACTGCGCCGTCCCGCGAGCGCCGAGTCGACCAGCATGCCGATCACCCGCGACAGGAAGATCACGAACGTGTTCACCACGCCTTGCAACAGTGCCAACGTGACCATGTCGCCGTTGGCGACGTGGGAGATCTCGTGGCCGAGCACCGCCTCGATCTCCCGTTCGTTCATCGAGCGCAAGAGCCCCACGCTCACCGCCACCAAGGCGTGATCGCGCCGTGCACCGGTGGCGAAGGCATTCGGCTGATCGGAAGGGAAGATCGCCACCTCGGGCATGCCGATGCCGGCGTCCCTGGCCAGCCGCTCCACCGTAGCGACCAGCCAAGTCTCCGTCTGATTCTGCGGTGCGTCGATCACCTTGGCACCCACCGCCATTCGCGCCATGACCTTCGAGAGCGCCAACGAGATGAGCGAGCCCGCCATCCCGAAGATGCCGGCGTAGACCAGCATGCCTACGTAGTCGAAGCGGTAGCCGCTGCGCCACAGCCATTGGTCCACTCCCAGGACCCGCACCACCACGCCCAGGAGCAGCACCACCGCCAGGTTGGTGAGCACGAAGAAGAAAATGCGTCTCGCATACACGAACATCGGAATCTCCTCACCGACGAAAAAATCCCTCCCGCGATGCGGGTGGCGAGCGCGCCGGCTCGAAACCGGCCGCTCCATCAACTTAGACGCGATTCTCCGAAGCGCAATTCGGCGCGCGGCGCCTCCTGTGCTCAGCGCACCCCGGCAGCGAAGCGCTCCACCTGTGCCGGATCGAAGGGGTCGATGAGCACCGGCCCTTCGCCGGAGGCGCGCGAGTCCAGCCAGGAACGCGCGAAGGTCGCCGCCTGCAGGAACGGCTCGTAGGCACCGCCGATGGTGGTGTGATCGGAGCGCACCAGAGGGCCGTTCACGTCCTCGTGATAGTCGTCGTACTGAAAGAAGCCCACGGTCACTCCCGTTGCGAGGTTCGAGCGCAGCGGCGTCGCTGCGGTGTCGAGTCCGGTGATGGCGGCCACCTCGGGCGTGAGCAGCGGCAAGCCGAACGCCCGCGCCAGCGCCTCGTTGGAGCTGTTCGGCACGATCCTGTCGGGGACCGACTGGACGAGGAGCGTCGAGCGCGGCAGCGCTCCCGGCAGCTCACCGGCGAGCGGCTCGGCGAAGACGTGGCGCGCGTAGTTAACCGGGTCGCCCCGATCGAGGATCGTCTGCATCAGCGCGAAGAAGCTCGGTACCGAGTCGGCGGGCAGATCCTCGCCGCCGGCGAGGATCGCCTGGAAGAGCGGGATCAAGTACTTGAAGGTCTCCGAGTCCTGGATGAGCTTCGTGACCACGCCGCCGCCCACGAAGAGCACGCTGCCGCCGATCGACGGCTCCACCGCGGTGAGCGTCGTTCCCATGAGCCCGCCGAGCGACACCCCCAACGCCACCGGTGGCA
>CAYVDO010000224.1:0-13202 GCA_964450125.1 uncultured bacterium | reverse complement strand
TGAAGACGAGGAAAATCAGAGCGGGCAGCATGGAGATGGTGGCGACGGCGGCCATTTCGCCCCAGTTGGTCCCCGTCACTGTCACAAACTCGGCGAGGCCGGTCGTAATCGTGCGCGCGTTCGTGCTCGTGAGCGCCGCGGCGATCTTCCAGGGCGGATAGCCGCTCACGGGCTGCTGCTGACGAGCGACGAACGCCGCTCCTTGCGACTCCCCCACCACGGCGCTTGGCCCGCCGAGCCCAGCCCTTCGAAGTTGAACTGGATCCCGACCTTGGTTTCCTCGGGATTGGTGCGGTCGATCACCCACAGATCGAAGCCCCAGCAATCGCAGGGCGCGGTGAAGTGCAGGCCGCCGCGGTTCTCGAGGAGCTGCGAGTTGAGCTGGTCGTAGCGGGTGAGCCCATAGAGCGCCGTGCCCTCCCACAGCACCAAGCGTCCGCCCACGCTGACGTCCTCGATCCTGTCCGCGACGAAGCGGTAGCGGGTGGTGAATCGGTCACCCCGCGAATCCGCGAGACCGACCTTGAGGGTGTAGTCGGCGAAGCGGTGCGATTCCGGATCCCAGTCCGTGTAGGCACTCATCGACAGCGCACGCCAGGGCGAGAATGCGACCTCGCCGTGCACCGGGCAAACCCCGTTCTCGCAGGTGTCGCCGAGCAGATCGAACGAGTGCTCCAGGATCACGTCCAGCCACTGCTGGATGTTTCCTTGACCGCCCGTGCGCGAGAAGAGCGTTTGCTCGACACCGTAGGTCACCAGCGACTTCTGGTTGATGCGATCGGCGCGATCGAACGACGGCAAGCCCGACTGGTCGACCTCCGGAATCCAGTCGTAGGTGACGTAGGGATCGATCTCGTGCTTCCACCGAGTCTCGTTGGGATCCTTCGCGTCGCCGCGGAACACCCGCGAAAGCGTGGTGTCGAGCGATACGTTGAGCTGCGGCAGGAGCCGCGCGGCGGTGGTGCGCTCGAGGCGCGTGATGGTGGAGGTCTCGCCCGTGAGCGGATCGGTGGATTCCTCTGCGAGCGCCACGTCGGCGTAGTAGACGGTGGTCCGCGGGATGATCGACGGCTCCAGATTGAAGTGCGAGATCTCGATGGGGATGAAGAATCGCGGGCTGGTGTCCCAGCGCAGACCGTCGGCACCCTCGCGACGGTAGAAATCCGTGGCGTCGCTGCGGAAATCGAGAAGCACGGGGGTCCCAGGGACCGGCTGACGGATTCCGCGCAGCGTCACCTCCGGAAGCTCCTGGAGCTCGTTGTTCGAATCCGTGACCATGTTCTCGTACCAACGCACTGCACCCAGCAGGCTCCATCGCCGCCAGCTCGAGGTGAGCGTCACCTTGGACTGGGAGAAGCGCCGTGCGCGCAGCGTCTCGTCGTCGCTCAGGTCACGGTTCACCTCGGTGTCGCTGAGCACGTCGACCAGCACCTTGCCGCGAACGCCTGGCGCCAAGATCTCGTCGTGGAACGCCTCCACCGCGTAACGCTGGCGCTCCACCTTGCCGCTCACGGGGTTGCCCTCGGAGTCGGTGGTGGCGTCACGGGGGTCTTGCTCCTGGAAGTACCGACCGGAGATCTCGCCGGCGCTGGTGAGCGTGCGGATGTAGCGGAAATCCACCTGGCCCCCGAGCCGCTCCTCCGTCGACGTTTCGAGCGTGAAAGTCGCATCGACGTTGCGTGCGATCGCCCAGAAGAAGGGTTGCTCGAGCTGGAAGCCGCGGCGGTCCGAGTAGCCGAAGCGCGGAATCAGAAGCCCGGTCTCGCGCTCCGTCTTCACGGGCACGATCAGGTACGGGGCCCACACCGCCGGCACGTCCCAGAGCCGGAACGTGGTGCCGAAGCCGCTCGCGTAGCCGCCCACGGTGATGTCGACGTCGCCGCCGGTGAACGACCAATCCGGCGGATCGCAAGCGCAGCTCGTGAGCTTGGCGTCCTCGACGTGATAGGTGTCGTCACCGGTCTTCTCGATCTTGGCGCCCTGGAATCGCACCTCGCCATCGGCCGAGCTGAATGTACCGTCGAACACCACGCCCGTGAGCGTGTCGAGGCTCACGTTCACCGAGGCGCCGTGCAGCGTGCCCGCGGGCCAGGTCACCCAGACGTTGCCTTCCGCCTGTAACTCGCTCGACGCCGCGCGATACACCACGCGATCGGCTCGAATCGCCACGTCGCCGTAGACCGCGTGCACGCTGCCCTCGGCGATGAACTCGTCGAACTGGCGATCCTGCACCACGTTGTCGGCGTTGAGCTGGACCTTGCCACCTGCACCGACGCGGGGGGCTGCGGTCGCCGCCGCGACGCTCGAGTCGTCGCCGGTATCGAGATCCTCGTCATCGATGTCGCCACCCAATGCCTCGGCGTCGTAGGACTCGGCCGCGACCTTCGATCGCTTTTTCTTCTTCTTTGCCTTGGGCTGAGCTGCCACCGCGGACGCGGCGGGAGCCGTGGCCTCGGTGGCCGGTGCCGGCGTTGCTGTCGACGACGGAGCCGCCGTCGCGGTCTCGGGAGCGCCCGGCACCGACTGCGATGGCGCCACGGCGACCGTGGCGGCGGGCGCAGGCACGATCGTACCGGGCGCGTCCGCGACCAGGATCAAGATCCGAAACGGCGACGTGAGCGAGCTCACCCGCGTCACCACCTGTGCCGCGGCGTCGATCCGCACCACGAAGCCGACGCCCGTCCCTTCCCCGCCGCTCGGCGTGATCTCGATCCGGTGCACGCGCTCGTCCGAGGGGTCGAGACGCGGCACCGCGCGCGGCGCGACGACGGCGGCGTACACCTGCACCTCGAACGACGATCCCGTGGTCGCCGGCCGCAGTCGATCGAGGTACGGCACCGGGCGATCGAAGTCGAGGAAGATCGCGGTCTGCTCGTCGCCCGAAGAGATGCGCACCGACTGCAAGGTCGCTAGAGGCTCCGGCGCGTCCTGCGCCGCGGCCGCCACCACACCGGCGCCGACGAGCCACCCCCAACAGACGAAGAGCGGCGCGAGGACACGGCGCCGGAATTTCAGGCTCGACATCGCGAACTCGACTCCGGATCGAAACGAGGTGGCACTCGGCTCGGGCACGAGCCCTCGGTCCTCCGCTCGCGCCGCGTGCGCGGCCATCGGGGACCGTCGAGCGCGCGGTAACATCCGCCCGTCACCTCGGTGTGTCAACACCCGCGCGTCGCAGATCCGCGATCGGCGAGGCGCTCGAGGGTCACGGGCACGCGTAGCTGCCGCATCGCCGCACCCACCAAGTAGAGCGAGCCGATCACCACCACGACGCCGTCGCCGCCGGCGCGCCGGCGCGCGAACGCCAGCGCATCGCGCCACGAGGCGACCGCGGCCGCGCGCAGCCCCGCGCGCCGTGCCAGCCGTGCGAGTGATCCAGCCGCGACCGCGTCCGCGCGTGGCACCGTGGTGACGACGATTGCGTCCCACGGGACTCGCGATAGAGCCGCGATCAGTCGCTCTGGCGATTTGGTACGCAGCGCCCCCACCACCACCACGCGCTTCCCCGCGTAGTTGCGCACGAGCCGTGAGAGCGTACGCGCCGAAGCCTGAGCGCCGTGCGGGTTGTGCGCGCCGTCGAAGATCCAGCTCGGCCTGCCCGCGACCACGTCGAGGCGCCCCGGCCAACGGGTCCCGGCGAGGGCCGTGCGCACACCGTCCACCGACACCGAGACTCCGCGCTCGGCGAGGCACTCGAGTGCCCGAACCGCGAGCGCCGCATTCGCCACCTGGTGGGCGCCCAACAAACCGAACGGCACGCGGTCCAGAACGAAGCGGCGGCCGCGATAGCGCAGCAGCGCTTCCTCACCGCTGCCGTGTGCCTCGATCGAAGGAACATCCACGGTGATGCCGTGGGTGCGCGCGTGAGCGTCGATCACCCGCCGCGCCGCGCCCCGCGTCACCCCCGTCACGAGCGTGCCACCCGGCGAAGCGATCTCCACCTTCTCGGCGGCGATCGCGCGCCGCGTGCTTCCCAGGAACTCGGTGTGGTCGAGCTCGACGTTGGTGAGCACCGCCACCGACGCCGAGCCGACGTTGGTCGCGTCCCATCGTCCGCCGAGTCCCACCTCGAGGACCGCTACGTCCACGCGGCGGCGCACGAACTCGAGCAGCGCCACCACCGTGAGCAGCTCGAAATACGTGAGCTGCACCTCCGGCGGACGCTCGATCGCCCGGCGGACCCGTTCGATGCCACTCGCGAGCGCACGGCGCGCGATCGGTGCGCCGGCGATGCGGATCCGCTCGGCGACGTCGATCAGGTGCGGTGACGTGTAGAGCCCGACCCGAAGCCCGCTGCGAGCGATCGCCGCCGCCATCAGCGCCGACACCGAGCCTTTGCCGTTGGTGCCCCCGACCCGCACGATGCGCAACCGCCGCTCGGGATGGCCGAGGCGGGCCAGAGCTTCGCGCACCCGCTCCAGGCCGGGGCGGATGTCGCGCGGATCGATGCCGTCGAGATAGGCGAGCGCGCGTCGCTCGCGGTCGTCGGCGCTTCCCGACGATCGCACGGCACCGCGCGCAAGCCGGCCGCGCGGGAGCAAGGCGATGGAACGGCCGGTGCGCGCCCCCTCAGGGCGTGCCGGAGAACGCTTGGCCGTCGCCATTGCCCACGTTCACGTCGTCCGTTGGGGCGGTAGCGAATCTCCGACCGCCCGGCGCCTGTGGCTGGCCCAAGAGCAAGCTCAGGATGCGCGCCAAGGTTTCCTTCACGTGGCGACGCTCGACGATGCGATCGATGAAGCCGTGCTCGAGGAGGAACTCGGAGCGCTGGAAACCGTCGGGCAACGTCTCTTTGATCGTTTGCTGGATCACCCGCGGTCCCGCGAATCCGATGAGCGCCCGCGGCTCGGCGAGAATCACGTCGCCGACGGTGGCGAAGCTCGCCACCGTGCCGCCGGTGGTCGGATCGGCCAGCAACGACACGTAGGGCAAGCCCTCGCGCCGCAAGCGCGCCAGCGCTGCGACCGTCTTCGCCATCTGCATCAGGCTGAGCGTGCCTTCCTGCATGCGTGCACCACCGCTCGACGACACGATCACCACAGGCAAGCGGTCGCGAATGGCGACGTCCACGAGGCGCACGATCTTCTCGCCCACCACGGAGCTCAGGCTGCCGCCGAAGAAGTGGAAGTCCATGACGCCGATCATGCACGATACGCCGCCGAGGCGGCACGAGCCCGTGACGATGGCTTCGCGGGAGCCCGTCTTCTTCTGGGCGTCGCGCACGCGGTCCGGATAGCGGGCCGGATCGCGGAAGCCCAGCGGATCCAGGGGCTCGAGCTCGGCGTCGAGCTCCTGGAAGCTCGTCGCATCGGTCATGATCGCGATCCGCTCGCGCGCCGAGATGCGGAAGTGATAGTTGCACTTCGGGCAAACGCTGAAGTTCCGTTCGACCTCTTTCTTGTAGAGCATCTGGCTGCACGCGTTGCACTTGATCCAGAGCCCCTTGGGGATCGAGACGCGGCTTTCGCCCTCCTTCTTGAACCAGGCCATCAGTGCGACCTCCCGCGCGCCACCGGCGACACCCGGTCGAGCGCCGCCCGCAGCTCGCGTACGAACGACGAGACACGCTCGCAGGCACCACGCGCACCGCCCGGCCCCGGCACGCGACGCACCACCGCAGAGCCCACGATCACTCCGTCGGCGACTGCAGCGGCTTCCGCGGCCTGCTCCGGTGTGCTGATGCCGAAGCCCACCAGTACGGGCAGATCCACTGCCCGCTTCACTGCGCGGATCTTCGCCGGCAGGTCCGAGCGCAGCTTGGTACGCTCGCCCGTAACGCCGGTGAGCGAGACGTAATAGACGAATCCCCGGCTCCGCCTGCCGATCGCGGAGAGGCGCGCCGTCGGAGTCGTCGGAGCAACCAGCATCACCGTGTCGAGGTCGTGTGCCTGGAGAGGACCGAAGATCGTGCCGCCGTCCTCGATGGGAAGATCCGGGATGATGACGCCGTCGATGCCCGCGGCGCGCGCCGTGCAGGCGAATCGCTCGATGCCGAACGCGTGAATCGGATTGATCGAACCCATGAGCACCAGCGGTGCGCTCACCCGGCCTCGGACTCGCGCCACCATGTCGAGGATCGCACGAAGGGTGGTCCCCGCCGCCAGTGCGCGCGTGTTCGAGAGCTGGATCACCGGCCCGTCGGCCAGTGGGTCGGAGAACGGGATGCCCAGCTCGATGGCGTCCGCGCCCGCGTCCGCGAGCGCCACGATCAGCTTTTCCGTGGTCGCGAGATCGGGATCTCCGGCGGTGATGAACGGCACCAGCACGCGACGCCCTGCGGAGCGTGCCGTGGCGAGGGCCTCAGCCAAGCGGCTCATCGGCGCCCGACCTGGGGCAGAAGGCACACCGAAGCCTCGAACGGCGATCGCACCCACGTAGCGCTCGCCGCGTTCACGTCGCCGCCTCCGCGAGCCGCTCCGAGACCTTCATCACGTCCTTGTCGCCGCGACCGGAGAGATTGAGCACCACCAGCGCATCCTTCGCGAGCTTCTTCCGGCGCACCGCACGCCGCACCCAGGCGATGGCGTGCGCGGTCTCGAGGGCGGGAATGATCCCTTCCATGCGCGCCAGATACTGAAAGCCTTCCAGGGCTTCGTCATCGGTCACGGCGTCCACCTCGAGGCGACCCGCGGCCTTCCATGCCGAAAGTTCCGGTCCCGAGCCGGGATAGTCGAGACCGGCCGAGATCGAATGCGCGGGAAGGATCTGGCCATCCGCGTCCTGGAGCACGTAGCTCATGCTCCCGTGCAGCACGCCGGGCTTGCCGCGCCCCAGCGACGCGCCGTGCCGTCCGGTGGCAATGCCGAACCCTGCAGCCTCTACACCCACCATCCGTACCGATCGATCACCCAGGAATGGATGAAGGAAACCGCTCGCATTCGATCCGCCGCCCACGCACGCCACCAGCACGTCCGGCAACCGCCCTGCCGCAGCGCGGATCTGGCGGCGAGTCTCGCGCCCGATCACCGACTGAAGCTCGCGCACCATCCACGGATACGGATGCGGGCCGACCGCCGAACCGATCACGTAATGGGTGGATTCCACGTTGGTGGCCCAATCGCGGATCGCCTCGCTGGTCGCGTCCTTGAGGGTGCGCGTGCCGGAAGTCACGGCCACCACCCGCGTGCCCATGAGCCGCATCCGGAACACGTTGAGGGCTTGGCGGTCGATGTCCTCCTCGCCCATGTAGACCACGCACTCGAGTCCGAAGAGCGCTGCCACCGTTGCAGTGGCCACCCCGTGCTGGCCGGCGCCGGTCTCGGCGATGATCCGCTTCTTGCCCATGCGACGCGCCAACAACACCTGGCCGATGGTGTTGTTGATCTTGTGCGCACCCGTATGACAGAGGTCTTCGCGTTTGAGATGGAGCCGAATCCCGAGCGCTTCGCTCACACGGCCGGCAAAGGTCAGTGGCGTGGGCCGTCCCACGTAATTCCGGAGCAGATCGTCGACCTCGCGACGGAAATCGCGATCGCGGCGCGCCTCGCGCCACGCGCGCTCGAGCTCGACGCACGCGGGAACGACCGTTTCCGGGACGTAGCGCCCACCGAAAAGCCCGAAACGTCCGTGCGAGTCCGGCACGGCGCGCACGGCTTCGGTTGGGTGTGTGCTCGCTCGTTTCATGAGTCGGCTTCGATTTCGGCAAAGGCTCGGCGAGCACGTTCCACGAAAGCGCGTACCTTTCTCGGGTCCTTGCGACCCGGCGCCTCTTCGACACCGCTCGCCACGTCCACGGCGTACGGCCGCACTTCCCGCACCGAAGCGGCCACGTTGTCGCAGTCGAGCCCTCCGGCGAGGATCAGGGGAAAGCGGCGAGCCGCGCGCTGCGCCAGCTCCCAATCGCAGCGCACACCGGTACCGCCCACCTGTCCAGCCACGTAGGCGTCCACCAGCACCGCGGCGGCACCGTAGGCCTCGACGTCGTCGAAATCACGCTCGTCGCGGACGCGCACGGCGCGAATGATCCGGCGGCTCAGGCTGCGCGCCAATTCGGGGGGCTCGTCCCCGTGGAGCTGGAGCGCGTCGAGGCCGACTTCGCCAGCGATCGATTCGATCTCGTCGCGGGGCGAATCGACGAACACGCCGACGCGCGTGACGAACGCGGGCAGCCGCCGCGCCAGCGTCGCTGCCTCGCCCGGCGCGATCCAACGCTTGCTCGTCCGGCAGAAGTTGAAGCCCACGGCATCCGCACCCGCGTCCACGACCGCCTCGACGTCGCGTGCGTTGGTGAGCCCGCAGATCTTCACGCGAATCACTCGAGCCCCCCGCGCCCGAGCAAGGAGCGAATCCGTGAAACGGGATCGTCGCTTCGCATCAGCGACTCGCCCACCAGCACACCGCGCACACCGCTCTCGCCCACGCGCAGCACGTCCTCGCGAGTGAAGATGCCCGACTCGGAGACCACCGGCACGTGCCGCGGCACCTCGGGTGCCAGGGTGAGGGTGACGTCGAGCTTGGTCTCGAAGGTGGTGAGATCGCGGTTGTTGATCCCCACCAGGTCGCTGCCGCGCTCGAGTGCCAGGTCGAGCTCACGGGCGTGATGCACCTCCACCAGCGTGTCGAGGCCGACCTCGCGGGCTGCGGCGAGCAGCTCACCGAGTAGCGTCCGGTCGAGCGCCGCGACGATCAGCAGCATCGCGTCCGCACCTGCAGCGCGGGTCTCGAAGACCTGGTAGGGATCGACGATGAAGTCCTTGCGCAGCACCGGAATCTCGGTGGCGTCGCGGGCGCGCTCGAGATCGTCCAGCGAACCGCGAAAGAAGTCCTCGTCGGTGAGCACGCTCATGGCCTGGGCGCCACCCGCGGCGTAGCTGCGCGCCCGCTCGGCGGGCTCGGCGCCGCTCGCGAGAGCGCCCTTCGACGGCGACGCGCGCTTGAACTCGGCGATCAAGGCCGGCGCGGCGGGGCTCGCCTCGTCGATGCGCTTGCGGAATCCCCGCGCCGCGCCGCGCCCCAAGGCCGCGTCTTCGAGAGTGCGCAGGCTGTACCGCTTGCGCAAAGCCAGTACCTCTTCGCGCTTGCGCTCGAGAATCTGGCGAAGAAAGCCTTCGGGTCGCGCGGACATGGGTGTCATCCTCGGGGCTCGTGCGCGGTAGCGGCCCCCACCTTGACCCGCAGGAAGTTCGCGAGCAGCTCGTGCCCGGACTCGGTGAGGATGGACTCGGGATGGAACTGGACGCCTTCCACCAGCCCGTCCGCGGTTCGCACTCCCATGATCTCGCCGTCCTCGCTACGCGAGGTCACCGTGAGCTCCGTGGGCAGCGTGGCCTCGTCGATGGCGAGGGAGTGATAGCGCGTGGCGCGAAACGGGTTGGCGAGGCCGCGGTAGACACCGGCGCCGTCGTGACGGATCTCGGAGACCTTGCCGTGCATCAGGCGTCGTGCACGCACGATGGCGGCGCCATAGGCCGCGCCGATCGACTGGTGGCCGAGGCACACGCCGAGCAGTGGGATCCTGCCGCGGAATCGTCGAATCAGCTCGACGCTGATCCCCGCTTCCTTGGGCGTGCACGGCCCCGGCGAGATCACGATGCGCTCGGGAGCCAAGCTCGCGACCTCGTCGACGCCGAGCTCGTCGTTGCGCTTCACGACGACGTCCTCGCCGAGCTCCGCTAGGTACTGGACCAGGTTCCAGGTGAAGGAGTCGTAGTTGTCGATCATGAGGAGCATGTCAGGGCTCCTCCCCGTTAGCCGAGCCGCGCGGCACGCCCTCCACCAAGCTCAGGTTCTCGAGCCCGGCGCGCGCCAGCTCCACCGCCTTGCGCGCCGCGCGCGCCTTGTTGACCGTCTCTCGGTACTCGCGCTCGGGGTCGGAGTCGGCCACCACTCCGCCGCCGGCCTGCACGTGGATCTCGCCGTCCTTGAGGACCAGCGTCCGGATGGTGATGCAGAAGTCCATGTCGCCGTCGAACGACACCCACCCGACCGCACCGCCGTACGGCCCGCGATGGCTGGGCTCGAGCTCCTCGATGATCTCCATGGCGCGGATCTTGGGCGCGCCGGTCAGCGTTCCCGCGGGAAACGCCGACCGCAGCGCGTCGAGCGCGTCGCGGTCCTCGCGTAGCCGGCCCTCGACGTGGGAAACGAGGTGCATGACGTGGCTGTAGCGCTCGACGACCGCCAGCTCGGGCACCCGCACGCTGCCGGCGCGAGCCACGCGGCCGACGTCGTTGCGCCCCAGATCGACGAGCATCACGTGCTCGGCCATCTCCTTGGGGTCACCGCGGAGATCACGCTCCAGCGCATCGTCCTCGGCCACCGACGCGGCACGCGGTCGCGTGCCGGCGATGGGGCGCGTCATCACCTGCTCGGCTTCGACGCGAACCAGGAGCTCTGGCGACGAGCCCACCAACATCCCCTCGTCGAAGCCGAGAAAGAACATGTATGGCGACGGGTTGACCACCCGCAGTGCCCGGTAGAGGTCGATCGGCCGCACGTCGAGCGCCGTGCTGAAGCGCTGCGACGGAACCACCTGGATGATGTCACCCGCTTGGACGTACTCCTTCGCCTTCTCGACCGCGCGATGGTAGTCGTCGCGGGTGAAGTTCGAGCGCCACGGCGCTGCCGCGGACCGCTCGACGGCGCCCGATTCCATCTCGGGCAGCGGTGCGCGAAGCTCGCGGATCAGCTCCTCGATCTCGGCGGCGGCGCGCCGATAAGCGGCATCGAGGTCCGGCTCCTCGTCGACGAACACGTTGCGGATCACGCGAATCGTGCCACGTACGTTGTCGAACACGAGCAGCGAGTCCGTGCGGCTCAAGTGCATGCGCGGAAAACCCAGCACCTCGGGCTTGTGATCCGGGAGCCGTTCGAAATGGCGCACGATGTCGTAGGTCATGTAGCCGACGAAGCCCGCCGAAAGCCGCGGCAAGCCCGGCACGTCGACCGGTCGATAACGTTCGAGCTCGCGGCGCAGCACGTCGAGCGGTGACGCAGCGACGTGCTCTTCGACGACGCGCGCCCCATCCTTGATCTGGACACACCGACCGTCGGCGACCACTTGGCGGGAGCCGAAACGGCCCAAGAAGCTGAAACGCGCCCAGCGCTCGCCGCCTTCGACACTCTCCAGCAAGAACGCCTGACGGTCACCGCGGATCTTGAGGAAGGCGCTCAGCGGCGTGTCGAGATCCGCGAGCACCTCACGGCTCACGGGCACCACGTTGCCCCGCGTCGCCCAGGCGCGGAACTGCCGCAGATCGGGAAAGCAGAGGCTCATCGTCGCTCGAACGAGCGCACGCGGCGAAGACCGAGAGCGCGCGAGAAGAAGCGCCGAGTATAGCGCTGCGGCACCAGAGGGAATGTGGCTCAGCGACTCGACACGATCGCCGAGCCGGCGAAGCCCGCCGCCGTCACTCTTTTTTGGGCGGCCTTGGCTTCCGCCATCGTCTTGTAGCGACCGACGCGAATGCGGTAGCGCGCGCCCGTCGGCATGTCGACCTTGGCAGCGGCCGCGGCGATGCCATGCGCCTTGAGGCGGGTGAGCAGCTGGTCTGCGTCGGCTTTGCTGTCGAGCTCGGCGACCTGCACCACGAAGCCCGGCGCCGCAACGTCTTCCGGCTTGGCGGGTTTCGCAGGCGCCTCGGGCGCGATGGTGAGCTTGGGGCTCGCGGCCGGCGCGGGCGCGCGCGCGGCGTCCGGCTTCTTGGGCACGACGGGGGGCGGCTTGGCCACGGCTACCTTCGGGTCACGCGCATCCGCCTGCGGCTTGGCGGCGTCGGTGCGTGGCGTCGGCAGCGCAACGGGTGCAGACGCCTTGGTCGGCGCCTCGGCTACGGACACAGGAGCGCTGGCGCGCGAGGCTTCCGAAGCCGCAGCGGGCTTCGTCGTGGCCGATCCGGCGTTGGCGCCGCTCGTGGACTTGAACATTCCGTAATCGAACGCCGGCGAAGGCACGGGAGGCGTGGGAGGCGGTTTGGTCGCCGTCGCAGCGTCCGAGGGCGTGGTCGGCTCTCGAGGAGCGGCGCGGTCGCCGCGGGCCGACGCCGTCGCGTCGATCGAGTGGCCTCCGGCGCTCGGCGCGCTCCCAGCCGGGACCGGCTTTCCATGCCCGACACTCGACGCCGCAGGCACCGAGGGCGCCGCCGGCTCCCCACCGAGCTCGCGAGAAGCGGCGGCGGCATCGCCGCCGCGCTGGGCAGTCGGTGGCTCCGTGCGCGTAGCGCGCTCGGAGTCGGTACCGCGGCTCTCGTGCGCGGCCACCCGCGCAACTTCGCCCCCGTCGTCGCGACGCAGTAGATCCAGCTCGTGCCCCGCCTTCATTCCCAGCGCGAACGCCAGTGCCACCACGATGAGCAATCCCACCAGGAGCCCGGCCGCCTTGAGTGGTGAGGTGCCGTGCGACTGCGATGCGGAGCGGTAATCCATCTCGTTCCCTCTCGAGCGAGCGGCACGATTCGCTGCGGCTCAGCGCGCCGCCCGACGTGAGCGGCCGCGACTCGCGCGTCCACGAGTTCCTAGCGGCTGGCGGAGCCGACCGTCAAGGTGTTTCGCCGGAGACGAACGTGACCGAAACCTCGGCCGAGGCGTCGGCGCGGATGCCCGTCTCGATGCGGAACGAGACGGTCTCGAAGGCGCCCACTTTGCCAGCCTGGCCGAGAGGCAACGTCACCACCGTCGGCGGCCGATCGCCGCGACGCACGGCAATCTCGACCTGGGCCGCCTCCAGCGCGTGCTCGCTCAAGTTGAACGCGCGCCCCTCGATCACCAGTGCGCCGTCGGCGGCGATCGTTCGCAGCACCGGGCCGTCCTGGATCAAGCCGAGATCGCCCGAGCCCCCGCAGCCCGCGGCGATCGCGAGCGCCAGCGTCACGGGGGCGAAGACCGACGCTCGTCTCATCGACGCGGGCCCCGGTCTTCGGCGGGCTTGCGCGCCGCCTTGTCGAGTGGGATCACCTTGCCGCGCCCGGTATCGCCGGCAGGACGCGACTGCGCCGATGGCTCCGCGTCCTCGAGCGCGGGTTCGCCTTCGTGGTCGCGAATGATCTGGCCGAGCAGTCGGTGCTGGATCTTGAGGGCACCGATGGCGTGCTCCTTGAGGTAGCCCTTCTCGAAGACGGTGACGCGATCACGACGATTGAGCGAAACCACGGTCAGGCAGACCTGGAAGCTCAACAGCACGAACAACACCAGCTGGAAGAAGAGCCACGCCGGATCCAGCACCGACTGCTCGGCGATGCGTTTACGGTCGTGCTCGATGGTCAGCG
>CAYVDO010000223.1:0-13298 GCA_964450125.1 uncultured bacterium | reverse complement strand
GCGAACACTACCTCGAAGACGGTTACGCTCTATTTCGGCGCTACGGCCATTGCAACGGCGGCCACGACGACAGCGTCGCTTGCGTGGAAAACTGAAGGGATCGTCGTAAGGACCGGGTCCAACGCGCAGGTGGTGAATGGGTTGATGCAGTGGCTCACGGTAAATGTGGGTCCGCCGGGTACGTCCAGCAGCACGTCAGAAACGGACAGTGGAGCGATCACGGTCAAATGCACTGGCACTGGCGGTGCGTCTAACGACATCACACAGACTGGTCTGATAGTCGAAGTCCTTAACTGATACGCAAGGCACGAAACATGAAAACGCTCCTCGCCTCCCTCCTCCTCGCCCTCCCGCTCGCGGCCGGAGCGCAGGTGCGGGGCGTCGTCTCCGGCGAGTTCGGCGACTACTCGCAGCTAGCCGACGTGTTTCCAGGTTCTACCCTTGGCGATGTCTCGAATGGTGGACGTGCTAAGCCCGTAGTTCTTGGCGAGCCGATATCGGCTAATTCCTGCGGAGAGCGCAGTCCGGATGGCTTGGATATCGGACTCGGTCAGCTTTGCATTGCTTCTGGTACTTCCACGGGGAACACGTTCTGGATGCAGGCGAGCCCCGGACCTATCGCCTCGTGCGGTTCTTTCGGGGCGAGTCACGGACCCGTGGCGAAGTCCGGACGGCGGCCGAAGGAGTCCGTGGGCCTTGGCATGCTGTGCGTTCCCAACTTGGGTCAGGTACTCAAGGTTGTCGGCGCGGCAGTTAGATTTGACGCCGTCGATATGGTTTACCTCTATCCGTGCGCTGCCAAGGGGTCGAACCGGACGAGGCCCAATGAACGCTTCCGCAACCATTATGTGTACGGTGCGCGTTCTTCCGACATGTGCGACGGTGTATCCGTTCCCGTTGGTCTGGAGTTTGATGATGAGCGGTCTACCGTTGGGCTTTCCCTTCTCGTGCAGGCTTTTGATACGACCAAGGTTCGAGACCTCGTAGCGTCCCTCGAACCCAACGATCGGGCGCCATTCTTCGCCAGCGAGATTGGTTGTATCGTAGTTCGTAGCCATGTGAGTCCTCCTTCAAAGGAATCCGTGGTCAGGGCCGGCGTGGGTGTTAGCGCACCTCGTCGGCCCGCTTATTGTACCTTGGGGATTGCTTCGTGAGGGGCTTCTTCGTGGCGGTCCTTTTCGTTTACGCGACACGGGCCACTGGGCAGATAGCCGGTACAGTTGGGCTGGAGTGCGGTGATTATTCTGCGTTGGGATTCTCTTCGACCCTCTACTCGCTTGGACTCGGGACTGAGTGGCGGACTCCGGTCTCCGAGTTCTCGCTCGAAGGGACGTGGTCGCCGTCGAAGAAGAACGGTGAGAGCGCGACGTCTCTCTCCGCCCACGGCCAGGCCCTCGCGCGCCTCGGGGCGCTTCTCGTCGGTGGCGCCGTCTCGGCCTCCGGGCTCTCGACCGAGTCCTACGACAAGAGCGCGACGCGCTGGACCAGCGTCCTCGGCGCGGATCTCGCGGTCGGCCCGGGGACGCTCCGGCTGCTCGGCAGCTACACCGGCACGATTCGCGACGCAGAGCGCCTCAGAGGGCCAGGGGCGTCATGGCGGTACGAAGCGCCGCTCTCGTCCCGCGCGTCGCTCCGGGGCGGCATGGGCGTCTCGTGGTGGACCGTCTCCGAGCCGTGGGGGGAGACCGACCGGGTGACGTGGCTCTCGACGCTCGGGGTCACGTTTGGAGGTGCGCGTGAATGAGGGACGTGGCGGAGACGCTCGGCTGGTGCCTGCTCGTGGGCATCGTCGCGGGGGTCATCGGGTGGGGAGTCGCGGAGCTGCGGTTTCGGGGGCGACGTAAATGACCCGCGACACCCGGGACGCACTAAAGCTCGCCGCCGTGGTCGCGGCGCTGATCGCCCTCGCGCTCGCCGCGATGGGCTGGGCGGTGCGGCCGTGACGGAGATCGTCTGCACCATAGAACCCGCTGGAGGCATCCTCGGCCCGCCCGGCTATGCCACCAGCGTCACGCTGACCACCGACCGGTGGTACCTCCGCGAGGCGTACGGCTACAGCTGGGGAGGTCACGACAACGTCGGCCGTCGAGGCGAGATGAACCTCGAACGCGTCCCCGGATACACGCGCACGGGAGATGGCCAGCAGTCCGTCACGGGCCTCGGCGCAAGCGCCGACGGCTTCCGGCTCCTCGCGGGATGGAAGACCTCGGAGCACGGCTGCCTCATCGTCCGCAACCGCTGGTCCGGCGATCACTCGGGGATCAATGGGCAGATCCTCGGCGAGTTCGGTCCCGCCCGCACCCTCGGCGGCGTGGCGGTCGCGGTCAAGGGTGGTCGGTACTTCGGGCTCTCGCTCTCGCAGCACGCCCTGACGCTGTCTGACATCACGGCGCCGCAAGCGCTGCCACCCGGCAAGCGGCAGTTCTCCTCGACGGTCCCGGGCGCGCCCGGAGGCACGGGCCTCGTCGCGTCCGGAGACACCGTGGCCTACCTGACGACGGCCGGCGAGCTGGTGACCTACACGCCGGGAGGCTCCCCGTGCATCACGAGCGAGAGCGCCGTCTGCCTCGGAATGGAAGGCACCGGAATCGTGCTCGGGAAGGCCGCAGGGATGACGGGGCCGGACGGGCGGTACTTCCACCTCGGCGGGTTTCCGAGTGCCGTGGCGCTCCTCCAAGGCGTGCCCTACGGGTGGGTGGGGCCGGTGCTCTACCGCGAAGACGTGCCGATTTTCACGATGCCGGGCGGGGTCGGAACCGTCGTGGACGTGAAGGCGTTCGGGGATCGGCTCTACTGCGCGACGACGGACCGGCTCGTGGTCGTGAGGGTCGGGCCGTGATGCGTCCGCCGCTCCGATTCGTGGTGCGTCCGATGATCGGCGACCCCGGGGGCGAACCGTGGTCACCAAATTCACTCGCCGAACTCCGCCGCCTCTCGGAGCTGAAGCCCGAGCCCGTCGAGACGGTGACGAGCACGGGAGATCCGACACCGGATGCGATCGACCGGATGCTCCGCCACGAGTTCCCGATCCGCGCCGAGGAGCTTCTCGCGCGCTACGCCGAGATCACAGAGGCCATCGAGGATGGATGCCAGGCCAAGCCGTTCGACCCCTTCGCCGCCGACAAGCTATCGAAACAGCTCCACGCGCTTCTCGGTGAGATGGCCGAGGAAGGCGCACGAATCAGGCGGGAGCGCGGGGGGGTCAACTCGTGAGGCTAGGGCAAGTGAGCCCACGACTCGCGCCGGTTGATTCTGCTGACCTGCGTCTGGCCGATCCCGAAGTCCGCGGCGATCACTTCCTGGTACTCGCCGGCGTCGAGCCGTGCGCGGATCGCCAGCACGGCGGCGGCGGTCAGCTTCGCGGATGTGCTCGCCTCCCCGCGGCAAACCGACTCGGGGTGAAGACGCAATCCATTCCTGTCGCCACGGGCGAGGCGTTCCGGATGCGTATACGCCCCGCTACGTGTGCCACGGGGCGCGCTTTCGGGATGAGTATGGCGTCCGTGTCTGTCTCCCGTGGGGCGGAGACCCATCCGAGAGGCGTGCTGACCATTCTCAAGCTGCGTAAGGTATTCAAGATTGGACAGTCGGCAGTTCGCCTTGATCCCGTCCTTATGGTTCACCTCAATCCTGTAGCAGCCCGGAGGCGGAGCGGGACGTGGGCCGATGAACGCCTCCGCGACGAGAATGTGAACGGACCTCGTCCCAAAAGGAGCACGCATAGTGAGTCTGAGGTATCCGCCCTTGTTCGGGTTGACGCGGCGGATTCGCGGTCGGCTCAGAAGTGTCCGAACCCGTCCAAGGTTCGAGACCTCGTAGCGTCCTTCCCACCCGACGACGGGACGCCATTCCTCGGCCGCAAGCTCTTCGGTGGTAAATTCGATCGTAGCCATGTGAGCCTCCATGCGGGTTCCGTGGTCAGGGCGTCCGGTGTATCAGCACTCCGGACACCCGCTTATTGTACATCCGCCAACAGTCAAGGAGGAGGGGACCGTGTCAACTGACGAAGAAATCCGGGCTCAGGTGAAGAAGCGTCGGGATGCCGTGGCTGCGAAGCCGAACGATGGGGAGGAATCCTCGTCGTTCGTCCCTTTCAAACCGGCTACCACCGTATGGGAAGCCCTCGGAAATGCCGAACACGGGTTCACCCCCGACGGCGATCTCCTCTGGTCGCCCGCCGCGCCGGGCCAGGCGAACGAACTCCTCTCTCGCGCGATCGGCGGCGAGTCCGGCGTGGCGGTCCGGCTGCGGAACGTCCGCACGACCGACGTCGCGGTACCGGTCGTGATCGGTAGCTTCGAGGACGCGCAGGGCGAACTCGACGACGCGCGCTGCCTCCCCTACAACATGCTCGACGACGACCTCTCGGCGGACGGGCTGCGGCCGGTCCCGAAGGGCCGCTTCGCTCGCGCCAAAGATCCCTTCGCGGTGACGCTCCTGATGCTCGGCTGCCGCTGGGTCCGCACAACGGGACAGATCCGCTACGGTCAGCCGACTGTGGACCTCGGCCTCGCGCTCCCGCTCGCGAAGGTCAAGCGCGGGATCGAGCATGTGCTCTCCGCGTTCGGGACGCTCCTCCCGTGGGCGCCGACTTCGAACGAGCAGGACGATAAGGCGAACGCCATCCGCGAGACGCTCCGGACGCTCGACCAGGCGACGAGCTACCTGACCGCTCAGGCGACGGAGATCGACGCCCGCCTCCACGACCCCGCGCGCCTCAAGGGCGGGGCTTTCACCGTCTCGGCCGACACGTGGGGCCTCGACGCGACGAAGAGCGGAACACAGATGGCGTGCTCGATGACGCTCGAAGAGGCCTTCGCGCTCTGGCAGACGGAGAAGGCGAAGACGGCCGGCACGCCCCTCGCGGGCGCGGGCGGCTTCTCCGAGACCTCGCCGTCCGGCGGCTCCGGCGGCGGGCCGAAGGGCTGACGGCCGTGCATCCTCCCGATCCCCACGTCCTCCAGTTCTTCGCCTACGCGCACCTTCCGGCCCATCTCCAGGCGATCTCGAAGCCGTTCGGCGATCTCGCGAATTCACTGGTCGAGACGCTGCCGAACAACCCGGAGCTGGTGAAGGCGCTCGATCTTCTCCTCGCGGCGAAGGACGCGGCGGTCCGCGCCAGGCTCGCGAAGGAGTCCTGACCGTGGACCGCCTCAAGCACATCTCCCCCCGCGCGTGTGGCATCGCGCGGACTTTCCGACGGGGCGGGGGCCTCGGCGCGGGGACGGTTCTCCTCCTGGCCGTCCTCGTGCTCTCTTCCTGCGCGAGCGACCCGAACGCCGTCGCGAAGAGGGTGATCTCGGCGGCCGACGCGGCTCAGCAGTCGGTCGCGACGAGCTACACCGAGGCGACCACGGCGGAGAAGGCCGCGGGCCTCGCGTGCGGCGATGAGGGGAAGCGCCTCCGGGCCGCAGGGACGCTACCGCCCAGCTGGCGCCCGGGCTTCGTGACGTGCGCCGCGATCGGCAAGCCCCTCCCCTACGACCCCGACAAGCTGGCCCGAGTGGCCGATCCGCTGAACGCGGCCTACGACGCGATCAGGGCCGCCGATTCCGCGCGGAAACTGGCCGTGGCGGCGTCGAAAGCGCCGGACCCTGGCGCAATAGCGGTGCAGCTCCTCGACCTCCTGGCGAGGCTGTACGCGCTCGCGGGAGAGCTCGGGCTACGAACGGACCCGGGGCTCCTTCGGGCGGTGACGCCGTGAGCGACGCCATGAGCTACGCCACGGTCTCCTACTCGACGCAAGACGGCTTCCCGTCGGTGGTCATCTGCTCGCGAGACCGAATCTACCGCGTCGCCTCGCCCGTGATCGCGCGAGTCGTCGTGCGGCTCTGTCGGGTCTTCCACCGGAATCGGCGCGTCGGGCTCCCGGCGGCGGGCCGTGAGCTGACCTTCCCGGTGTCCTGCAACCGCTGCGGGTCGGCGTGGGACGTCGTGCGCCCGCACGGATGGGCGGATGCGTTCACTCCGCCGCCCGTGACGAGCGATCCGGGGGGCGAGCCGTGAGCATCCTCTCCGTCTCCCGCTCCGTCCTCGGCTACGCGCTCAACATCGCGGCCACACCCGGCGGCTCGGCGCTCGTGCAGGGCCTCGGCGGACCCGTCGCGTCGCTGATCCTGAACTTCGGCATCAAGCCGCTGGCGGCCGTCCTCGCGGCGATCGACACGCCGGAGATCACCGAGGAGCAGATCGAGGCACAGCTCGCGAAGGGCGTAAAGGTCGAGCGGCTCGACACGTCGCTCAAGGCGCTCTACGGGTGGGAGGAACCCACCCCGTGACGCTCCGTTCGCGCATCGTCGCCGCTGTTCGCCTCTCGCCGCGCGAGGTCGTCTGCTTCATGCCGCAGCTCTGGGCGCCGTGGCAGGGCGGGCTCCACCGATGGGGGCAGGGATGCTAGCGCTCCTCGATCCCGAAGCCGCCCCCGTCCTCCAGCCCGTTGCCGATATCTACCAGTGGGCGACGACGAAGGTCGTGAACCTCTTCGGCTCGAACCCGTGGCTGATCCCGCTCATCGTGACGCTCGTCTGCGCGAACAACGTCGCCCGTCTCGTGGCTCGCCGCGCCGAGAGGGCGGGGGGCCAGGAGCCGCAGTGGGCGACGCTGGTAATCGGGTTGACCGACCCCATCGTCGGGAACTTCTGGCGACTTGTCGAGTGGCTCAGCGCGAAACTCGGGCTCCCCATTCACGGGCCATCGCAGTCCGGCGAGACGCCGCTCCCGAAAGAGCCTGTCCCGCAGGCCTCGATCGACCGCGCGGAGGGAAAACCCTGATGGAACATCTACTCGAAGACCTGACCCAGGAAGAGCGCCAGGAGCTCTACGCGAATCAACAGGTACAGGACGCGTTGACCGGAATCCAGAACGCGCAGAGCGAGACCGAGGCCGCGTGGCACGCGGGCGAGCTCGCGCGGCTCGTCAGCCTCTACGGTAAGGGGATGTTGGGAAACTCATGATCACCACCCCGCGAGGAGCCCGGTCAGAAGAGCGAGCGCTAGCATTAGGAGCTTGCCGATGATCGACTCCGAACGGCCGACGACGAGGGACTCCGGCTTCTCCATCGTTAATAGGTGGCCCGCCGAGCCTCGAAACGTGACAGCCGAACGCAGAAAAGATTGGCGCGCCGTCGTTCTCTGGATGCGGCTGGCCGAGTTCGGCGCTGCGGGGGCATGTTTTGTGGCGGCCATCCTGTTCGCGTTCGTGTACGACCTGGCACCGACCGGTGTCGCTCACCAATGGATGCTCAAGATCGGCTCGGAGTCGGCATGGATAGCCAGCTTCGCCGCGATCGGGCTCGTCCTCACGGTAGGTGCGCTCTCGCGTGGTAACGCGATCAGGAGCGCGTGCCTCGCGGTCGGAGTGACGTTCTTTGGTGGGATCGCGACCGCGGCGCTGCGGGCGCACGCCATGCCGATCTCGACGAGCTTCTTTCTCGCGACGACGGCGGTCCTGTCCATCACATTCCTGGCTGGTCCGCGGAGGACGCGTGGGTGAGCCGACGTTTGGACCCAAGGAGACCGCGCAAGCGGGCGGAGCGTTTCTCGCCGCGCTCGTGGCGTTGCGCTACGTCGGGAGCGTGGCCCGCTGGATCAGCGCGTGGAGCTCGCCAGAGCAGAGGAAGATCGCGAGGGAGCAGCTTGCCGAGGTGCGGAAGGACAAGGACGACCTTCGCCTGGAGCGCGACGTCGAGCGTGGCCGAGCCGATGGTCTTCAGCGCGTGCTCGACGAGATCCACGCGGACATCCGGGCCCGAGAGGACGCATGCACCGAAGAGATACGGCGCCTCAACGAGGTGGTCGTGAAGCTAACCGAGCGGATCGCACACCTCGAAGCGAACGGCTGCCTCAACGCGCCAGATTGCCCCGCGCGCGAGCGGGCGAACAGCGACTCGGGGAGGTTCCGGCGGACCGGGGGGACGCGGGAATGACGCTCCCTCTCACCTTCGCGGGCGCCAGGGTCGAGGCGGAGTGGGGCGACAAGCACGTGCATCCGTTGCTCCGCGGCATCTTCACGGAAGTCGTCGAGTACGCCTTCCCGCGCTGGGCCTGGATCCCGCACGTGACCTGCATCTGGCGATCCCAGGCCGAAGACGCGGCGCTCGCGGGCCACGGAATCCACCCCGCGTGGAGAGCGATCGATGTCCGGACGCGCGATGTCCAGCCGGAGGCCGTGGCCGACGTAGTCGAGTGGACGAATCGACGCTGGGTATACGACCCCGCGCGGCCGTCGATGGTCGTCTGCTACGCGAAGCCGCACGGGACGGGGCCTCACGCGCATTTCCAGGTGTGCGCGATGACGGCACTGCGATCGGCGACGGGAGGTGCGGCATGAGCGCATATCCATGCATCTTCATGCATAGAAAACGAAAAGCCCCGGGTGCTTCACGTCCGGGGCCCTCTTACTGCCAGGATTGGAGTAAGATCGTTGGCGATGCAAAACGCCGAGGCCATCTTAGCACGCGAAGACCCTCGGTACGCCGCTGTCATCAGCAGGGCTTTATCTGCCGATACGAGCGGGACCGCACGAGGGCCGGCGACAGGAGACGGCTCGAAGAGCAAGCAGCTATCCCGGGCAACGATCGCGCGTTCACGAAGGAACGGATCTTCGCCGCGCCACGCCCCCCGTCGGACCCGGTACAGATTGACCCCAGCGGTTCCGCTGAACCTGTAAAGCTGCGCGCTCCGGCATCCAGACGTGATTTCCCTTGGTCGGCCAAGGGGCTCCTTACCGAGGGTCAGGAGACTAAGGGGGGGCTCCGGGCATGACGCCCGCCCTCGGGCCCGCGTGGACCAGGACGCCACGGTACGTGCCGTGCGCGACGCTACAGGACTCATCGCCTCCCCCATCGGGAAGATCCGCCCGGACTTCTCGTGCGACGCGCACGGTGCGCCCGTGGTCACGTACTGCTTCTCGGTTCAGGTTTCAGGCCGCGACTGGTGCGGCTCCGGAGCGCCGAAGGATGCGGAACTCACGAACCCCGGGAACTGGAGGATAGCGATCGCATGAGCGCACCATCGACCTGCACCCTGTCCGGGAAGGTCTACGAGTCTGGCGCTCTCGCCACGACCGTCTACCTCGTCCGGATCCGCATCGCCGGGGCGGACGGACTTTCGGCCCTCGTCACCGGCACGCAGACCGGTGACGGCCAGAGCATCGGGAACGCGGCCAGCGTCTACACCGCAAACGGGCTCTGGTCGATCGTCCTCCCGCAAGGCGTCGCCTTCCGAATCGAGATCCCTGGCGCTGGACTGGACGCCGTTGGAGCCGTCCCGGCATCCTCCTCTGCGGACCTGTCGAATTTGACGCTGGAGGACTACGTAACGTGGTCGCGACGGAACCCCGGGAGCGTGCTATGAGCGGACTCGTCGCCTTCGACCCGTTCAACTCCGCGCTTCGGCGCTCATCCTATGCGCTCGGGCAGGCGGATCAGCGCTCCCGCTGGGAGTCGGCGGCGCGGCTCGTGCGGTTCTACGAGGGGAATCAGGCGCCGTACCTGCAACAGTACATTGCGGCACTCTTCAAGAGTCCACAGCTGCAACAGCGGTACGGCGCCCTCGCCTCGTGGAGCAACGTAACGCGCTGGATCATCGACAGGGTGACGGCGCTCGGCGGCGATCCCGTTCAGATCTCGTGGGGCGACGAGAACGATGACGCGCTCTGGGACGAGGTGGCGTATCAGCACTGCGACCTCGACCTATTCATCTCGACGTGGGCGAAGTACACGGAGCTTTGCAAGACCGACGTCGCGCTGGTCTCCTGGGACAACCGGGAGAAGTGCCTCCGGCTGGGCCACTACACCCCAAACGTGATCCATGTCGCCTACTCGGACGAGGACATTCACCCGACGTGTCCGGACCTGTACCGCATCCTCGAGAACGAATCTGGGCGCGAAGGCGAGGAGTGGCAGACGTGGGACTTCTCGCAGGATGTTGACGAGAACGGAGACGTCATCACGCCTCGCGTGCCGACGATCTACGAGGAGATCGGAAACGGCGGGGATTACCGCGCTGCGGGCTCCGACGTCGAGACATGGGAGGTGGTCGACCCGCTTACCGGTCGGCCGCTCATCCCGTTCGTGGCGCTCCGCACGGGCCACGCTGCCCGAGAGTACTTCCTCGACGACGGGCAGATGGAGTTGATCGACGGCCAGGAGGCCATCAATCGGACGTGGACGCAGATCTTCGCGAACCTCCACGGTTCGGCTTTCAAGATTGCGGTATTGACGGGCCCGGGATGGGCGGGGAAGAACGGGAAAGACGTCGCGCTTACTGCGGACACGAGCGAGGCCATCGTCTGCCCGATGGATCCCACGAGCGCGATTCAGCCCGGCATCGAGTGGAAGAGCGCATACGACGCGGCGATCACGACGTCGCTGCTCGAAGTGATCGACGCGAAACGAAAGGACATGGCGCAGACCTTCCACTTCGACGCTGCGGCGGTCACATCCTCGGCCGAGATCGCGTCCGGCGTTGCACTCTGGATCCGGAACCAGGCTCTCCGTCAGAAACTCACACACACGCGCATGCTCGCGCAAAAGCCGCTCCAGCAGCTCGTTTGGGCGATGGCCGTGATCTGGAATCACTACAGCGTCGACAAGCGGAAGTTCTCCCTGAAGGCGCGGCCGACCATCAAGATTCCGGACCCGTCATTCCAGATGGACCCAGAGACCGAGTTGAGGATCGACGCGCAGAAGCTCGACCTCGGTGCGATGTCGAAGAAGACCTTCGTCCAGAAGTGGAACCCGGACATGACACCGGCCGAGGTCGATGCGCTCCTCGCCGAGAAGGTCGCGCTCCCGCCGAATTCGCAGCAGGGCGGAATCTCGCGGCTCTTCAAGGCCAAGGGCTTGATCGACCCGAACATGCCCACTCCGATGAATCCGACAACCCCGGCAGCGCCGGGGAATTCACAGAACGCCACGGCTGCGCCGATGGCTAAGGGGAAACCATGACCATCATTCGACCGACCCTCCCACGTCCCGAAGAGCCGCATGTCCCGGCTCCAACCGCGCCCATCGTCGCGCCCGTCACGCCCCCGGCTGACGACGTCGCCGCCCTGAAAGCGCAGCTTGCGGCTGCGGAGCTGAAGGCGTCGAAGCTCGAGAGCCACAAGGCGCAGATGGACCGTGATGCGGAGAAGACCCGCGCCAAGCTGACGAAGCTAGAGGAATCGCAGGCGGCAGCCCGGGAGCTTCTCGTCAAGGCGGGCTTCATCCCGGACTCCGAGGTGGACCCGAAATCAGCGCTCGCCAAGCGCGAGGCCGACTCTCACGCCGCCACGATGGCGGCACTCACCCTCCGCGTCGACCTTCTCGGTCACGTCGTGGCGTCGGGGCTCACGCTCCGTGACGCTGGTGACCCGGACTTCGTGGACTTCGTCGTCGGCAAGGTGCAGCGGGACACCGCGCTCGCCGAACTCGCCAAGACCGACATGGGCGCCGTGGTCGCGAAGCTGAAGGAGCGCGGGCTCCTGCGAGACGTCGCTTCGGCCGCTCCTCCCGCGCCCGGGCCGGCCCCACGTCCGGCCGGTGGCAATCCGCAGTCGGCCCCCGGCGACGAGTTCTCCGGCATCACGTCGTGGTCTGAGGTGGTGAGGATGGGCTTCACGCGGGCCGCGGCGTTCGAGGCAAAGCACCCCGAGCGCGCGGCGCAGCTCAGGGCGGAAGCCGAAAGCCACTGGAGGACAACCGGGCGCCGTCCACTCGTGAATCCCGCTGCAAACGTGCTCGGAGACGGGAGCGGGGCCAAGACCGTCCAGACACATCTCGCCGCCGCACAGGCCCAGGCGGCCCAGCAGCAGGGGAAGAAGTAGCTGAAATGTCGCGCGTTTTTTGCCCTCACTGCCGCGTTGAGATCCGCGATTTGGCCGGATGGAGCGAGCCCGTGGCTCGGCTCCTGACGGCGTTACTCCGTCGCGGTTACTCGGGGCCCTTCACGGTCCATTGCCGGGCGGGAGAGGTGAAGGGGGCCGAGACGCGCGAGATTGTGGAGGGGCAGAGTGCAGCGCATGCCGCTGCCGACTGGCAGGTAGACCCGGCGACCTCTCAACTCACTATCACGAAAGATGTAACCGGTGCGATAATTCGCACCGAGCGGAAAATCTCCCAGGCCGCTTAGCTCTTTTGGTGCCGCCCAGCGGCCACAGTTCAACCGCGAGCCCGACGCCCATAAGGCGCGCTCCTGACGACCCCGAACGGGTCCCGGAGACGCCTCATGGCCTCTACCGCACTCAGCGACATCATCAAGGCGAGCCCCCTGGCGCAGTACGTGCCGGCCGCCCTTCCCGATCACATCGAGCTCGTCCGCTCCGGCTGTGCCGTGATGGACTATGAGTCGATCGCCGCACAGGGCGGCGATTTCATCTCGATCCCGAAGTTTGTCGAGGACACCGCGGCCGACGAGGTGAACGACGGCACGACCGCGTCCACACCGGGCGCCATCACAAGCTACAAGGACATCGGCGCCGTGCTCCATCGCAAGCGGGTCCGCGGCGTCGACGACGTCATCAAGGCCGCAATCGGTCGGAACGATGCGAACGCCGTCAACGACGAAATCGGCAGGCAGAATCTCTACTACTGGGCGAAGCGGATGCAGACCGCGGCAATGAAGGTCGCGGCTGGCGTCTTCGACCCGTCGACCGGCCCGCTGCTCACCACGCACGTCAACACGACCGGCGTGTCCGCCGGCACCCCCGTCCCCGCATCGTTCGGTGCGCTCGTCGACACCTCCGCACTCCTCGGAGACAACATGGGCGACTTCATGTGCATGATCACACCGTCCAAGGTCTGGGCGAACCTCATCAAAGAGAACGCTGCAAAGGTCACCGTCCAGTACATTGGCGTCCCGGGCGGACAGCTCGAGCTCAAGACCTACAACGGCATGATGGTCTACGTCGACGACACCTACGGCACAACCGGGAGCGGGGCTTACAAGCTCTACACGACGTTCCTTTGCCGCGGCGGATGCATGTACTTCGCGATCCAGCGTCAGATGGCGTTCGGCTACGAGTACCAGGGCCTCTACCCGCGCGAGATTCTGACCTCGACGCTGGACTTCGTCGCCGCGATTCGTGGCGTCAAGTGGGGCGTCAGCACGACGAACCCGACGAACTCGGACCTCGCGACCGCCTCGAACTGGACGAAGGTCGCGACGAACGACAAGGAAATCGGCATGGTCGCGCTCCGCTCGAACGCGAACTAAGGAGCTGTCATGAGCGCCAACGAAATGATTTTCCCGGGAGGGCTCAAGACGGCAGGCGTGGGAGTTGGGCGCCACATCGGGCCCGTGTTCCGGGTGAACTTC
>CAYVDO010000222.1:0-13383 GCA_964450125.1 uncultured bacterium | reverse complement strand
CTACCGCGCCATCGCGGCTTTGCCGCGCTGGGCGGGGGGCTTGAAAAGCCCCCCGGAAACACCGAAAAGCTCGCATCCGCGAGCTTTTCGGCGGCCTGTTAGACTCGGCGCGGCGCCGGCTCGTGATGCGAAGTCCGGCACCGCGGCACGGCGCCAGCTCGATGAGCGAATCTCCTCGCACGCGGCGTCCCATTCGCTGGCGCCAGTTGGCGATCGTCCTCGCGCTGGTCTCGAGCGCACTGGGCTTCGTGTACGGTGTCGTCAGCGACGAGATCGCCACCTCGCGTCGTCAGGCGATCGGCTTCGCCCACTACGACCGCAAGGTGCGGTTCTGGCTCGAGCCGGGTGTTGCCGACGCGCCGCTCGCCGCCCCCAACGGCCCGTACGATCTGCGGCTCGGGTACAGGCAGCTCCCGGCGCTCGTTGGCGCGCTTCGAAGCGTTGGGTACCGCGTCGACGAACAGGCACGCGTGTCTCCGGAGCTGCGCGCGCTCGTCGAGCATCGCTTGTTCCCGATCTATCGCGAGAAAACACAATCCGGCCTCGTGGTTCACGACCAGCGTGGCCGGGTGCTCTACGACTGGCGCCATCCCGAACGGGTCTTCGCACAGTACGAGGACGTGCCGGCGCTCGTCACCGCGATGCTGCTCTACATCGAGAACCGCGAGCTTCTCGACCCACCGGCGACACGCAATCCCGCCGTCGAGTGGAAACGCTTCGGCAACGCCGTCTTCAACCTGCTGCTCAAGTACTTCGAGCCGGAGCGGGACGTTCCCGGTGGCAGCACGCTCGCCACCCAGATCGAAAAGTACCGGCACTCCCCCGAAGGTCGCACCTCGACGGGCAAGGAAAAGCTGGAACAGATGGCGTCGGCTTCGTTTCGCGCCTATCTCGATGGCGAGGACACGTGGGAGGCGCGCAAGCGCGTCGTCACCGACTACGTGAGCTCGGTGCCCCTCGCAGCGGCGCCCGGTTACGGCGAAGTGAACGGAATCGGAGACGGACTGTGGGCGTGGTTCGGCACCGACGTCGAACCGGCTGCTCGGCTGTTGCGTGCAGGTTCGAGCGAGCTCACGCTCGCCGAGCGCCAACGACGAGCCCTCGCGCTCAAGCAGGTGTTGGCGCTCTTCCTGGCGCAGCGTCGACCTTCCTACTACCTGCTCGAGGCGCCGGATGCGCTCGATCGCCTGGCCAACACGTATCTGTTGCTGCTGGCGACCGACGGAGTCCTTCCGCTCGAGCTCGCCAACGACGCACGCTCGCTGCCGCTGGTGGTGAGGCCCGGACCGCCACGCCGCCCGGGTGTCTCGTTCGTCGAGCGCAAGGCCGTGAACGCGATCCGCACTCGCCTACTCACCACCTTCGGTCTCTCCGGGCTCTACGATCTCGACCGTTTCGATCTCGACGTCGAGGCCACGCTCGACGAGCAGGTCCAAGCCGAGGCGACTCGCTTACTTCGAAGCCTGCGCGAGCCGGCGGCGGCGAAGGCCGCCGGGCTGGTCGGCGCGCGAATGCTGGAACGGGGCGACCCCGCGAAGCTCGTCTACTCTTTCACGCTCTACGAACGGGTCGGGAACGAAAACCGGCTGCGCATCCAGACCGACAACTACGATCAGCCGCTGGACATCAACGAAGGGGTGAAGC
Organism: uncultured bacterium; assembly: GCA_964450125.1. Classification (GTDB taxonomy): domain Bacteria; phylum JADJOY01; class JADJOY01; order JADJOY01; family JADJOY01; genus JADJOY01. The sequence continues at coordinate 11,739 of CAYVDO010000222.1, read as the reverse complement.
TCGAGCTCGGATCCACCGCCAAGCTGCGCACCCTCGTCACGTACCTCGACATCGTGGCGTCGCTTCACGAGCGCTACGCGGGGCTAACCGGCGCCGAGCTCGCGAAGCAGCCCATCGACGGGCTCGATCGGCTGAGCCGGTGGGCGATCGATTACCTGCGTGCCACCAACGATCGCGCCTTGCGCCCGATGCTGGAAGCCGCGATGAATCGAACGTATTCCGCGAGTCCCGCCGAGGCCTTCTTCACCGGCGGTGGCGTTCAAACCTTCGAGAATTTCAACCACGACGACGACGGCCGCGTGCTCACCGTTCGGGAAGGCATCCGAAACTCGGTGAACTTGGTCTTCATCCGGCTCATGCGCGACGTGGTTCGCTATTACATGTTCCACGTTCCGGGATCCACCGCGTTGGTGCTGCAGGATGCGAAGAGCCCCGCGCGTCGTGCGTATCTGGAGCGCTTCGCCGCTCAAGAAGGCGGCATCTTCCTCACACGTTTCTATCGGAAATACGAGGGGCTCGATCCCGATGCGCTGCTAGAGGCATTCTTTTCCGGTCTGCGCCCGGCCCCGCGGCGGCTGAGCATGGCGTTTCGCGCCACGCATCCGAACGCACCCTTCGAAACATTCCGAGGTTTCTTGCGAGACCGGCTGCCGAGCTCGGATCTCGACGAGCAGGATCTTGCCAATCTCTTCGCGACCTACGACCCGCGCAAGTTCTCACTCGCCGATCAGGGATATCTCATTCGTTGTCATCCTCTCGAGTTGTGGCTGGTGAAGTACCTGCGCGCGCACCCCCAGACGACGTTGGAGAAGACGCTGGAAGCGAGCCGAGCCGAACGGGTGGCCGTCTACAAATGGCTCTTTCAGACGGGCCGCAAGAACGCCCAGGACCGCCGCATTCGCCAGCTCCTGGAAGTCGAGGCGTTCCTCGAGATCCACCGCAACTGGAAGAAGCTGGGGTATCCATTCGAGTCGCTGGTGCCGTCCTATGCGACGGCGATCGGCAGCTCGGCCGACAAGCCGGCATCGCTCGCCGAGCTGATGGGGATTCTCGTCGCCGACGGAATCCGCCTGCCGGCTGTGCGGGTTCGCAAGCTTCATTTCGCCGCGGATACGCCGTACGAGACCAAGCTCTCCTTCGCCGGCGCCGCCGGTGAGCGCGTGCTCGCCAGCGAGGTCGCAACGGTGGCCCGCGAGGCGGTGCTGGACGTGGTCGCCAACGGCACTGCCCGTCGTGTGTCGGGGGCATTCAAGCGAGCCGACGGCACCGTGATTCCCGTGGGTGGAAAGACCGGCACCGGCGACAATCGTTTCGAGACGTTCGGCCGCGGCGGCAACCTCCTGAGCTCACGCGTGCTCAATCGAACCGCAACGTTCGTGTTCTTGATCGGCGATCGATTCTTCGGCGCGCTCACTGCGCACGTTCCCGGTGCGGACGCCGCCGATTTTGCTTTCACCAGCGCAGTGCCGGTGAGCGTCCTCAAGGCGCTCGCTCCTGCGCTCGAGCCGTTGCTCCGCGAGCCGTCGCCGAGCGAAGCCGACGGCGGCTGAGGGCTCGGCGGACTCGCTCCATCGGCGCCCGACGAGCTCGCCGAAGATCGCGAGCGTGTGCATGCCGTGCATGTTGCCGCCGTCGATCGCGAGGATCGGTTGTCGTCCTGGATCGAGGAGATGCAGCTTGCGTGCTCTCGAGAGCCCGCTCGTGGCGCAATCGCGGGTCTACCCGATCGTCGGTGGTGGCGTCAGGCTCACTCGAATCCGAACAGCTTGCGAGTCCACAGGTGGTAGACCTTGCCGGCTTCGCGCTTGACGCTCGTCATCATGTGCTCGGTTCCTCCCGGCCCGTCTCCCGCGCGGCCATCCCAGAGTGCGATGAAGTGGACCTTCTCGGCGCCATGAGCCAGGGCCGAGTAGAGCTGCCACAGGTTGTTGCGCGAGAACGGGTCGGCGAGTGGCGGCGTAGGCCCGATCTCTTCCGGCAACACTTGCACGGCATTGGCGCCCCCGATCTCGCGCGCCTTTTCACAGACGGCGTGGAACTGCTTTTGCCACGACTCACCCGCGAATCGAACCGACTGCTCGAGGAACTCCGGCTCGACGAGCGGTAGGCGCAATTCCAATCGCACGCCGCGGGCCTGGCACGCTTCGGCGAACAAGAGGTCGCCGCCGCATGCTCCACCGCAGAGCGCGAGGTCGTTCGGACCCGCGCCGAGCTCGTCGAGCTTGGCGGCGATGGCCTTGGCGGCGACGTCTTTCTGATCGGCCGGAAAGCGCGGCTCCGGTCGGCCCGCTCTGTCGATCATGTGCCCGCTGAAGAGAATCACCTTGGCTGGGGCTTGCGCTCGAACGGGCTGTTCCAGCCGCGCAAGCTCGCGCTCCAGCACGGCGAGGCCGGCGGCTACGTGCTCGGGACGGAAGCCGAGCGCTGTGAGCAGCTGCAACTGCTGCCGAGACGAGTCGAGGGCGAACCAGTCGCGCTTCGCTTTCGAAACGGCCGCGCGGTATGCGCCCTCGATGGCGGGTACGTCGCCCGTCAGTAGCTCCAGGTCGGCGAGCGTCACGCGCGCCCAATAGTCATCCGGTGCAGCGCGGGTCGCCGCGAGGGTGGCCCAACGAACCCCACCGCCCAGCGCCGCGAGATCGAGGGAATCGGGACTGCGTCCCAGGAGATGGTGGTACAGGTACGCGAGCGTTGCGGCGTTGATCCCCGAGTAGTAGTGCGTCGGATCGATGGCGAAGGCCTTGGCATAGCGCTGGACCGCGCCGAGGAGATACGCCTCCTCGCTCGCGGCATCGTCACGCATCTGCGCTGGGCTGGCGCCCGCACGCTGCCAGCGCGTGACCCAATCGTCTTTGTCGAGCCGGCCGAGCAGAGCCAGCGTCTCCGCGTCCTTGGCGTGGGCTTCGGCTAGCTCTTCGAGAAGCGTGCGGGCTTCCGGTGCGCGTCCGAGTCGCCCGAGTAGAATTCCCTTCTGTCGGCGGCTGTCGAGATCACGCGGCGCTAGCTCCAGCGCTTCTTCGACCATGCGCAGCGCGAACGTGAAGTTCCCGAGCGACCGGAGCGCGCCGGCGGCGGCGCGCAAGGCATCCAGACGAAAGAGGCGCGCGGGTGCCTCGCCCGCGAGCAACACCAGATCACCGGCGCGACCCTTCAGCCGCGCGGCGCTGATTCGCCCGCGCCACACCTCGTACCGTTCCCAGTATTCGAGGGCTTGGTCCGATCTGAGCTGATGCCAGTCGGGCTCCGCCAGGTCGCGGAGATGGGCGTAGACCGGGCTCACGATGCGCCCGTGCCAGCTCCGAACGGTCTCGACGGCGAACTTGGCGAGCCGCTCGCGGTCGGAGGCGAGCTTCGCGGGGTCTGGAACCGCCGGCGCGTCGGCCGTGCTCGCCGTCACCGAGTAGCGCAGCGTGCGGTCGGTGTAGACGTCGAACGGCAGATAGTCGCGGCGGCATTGGATGGGGACGACGCCCCGTTTGCGCAGCGCGTGCCGTACACCGAGCTCGTACCAGACGTTGGGATTGTCGATCGACAGATCGACGACCACGAGATCGGCGAGCAACAGCTCCTGGAACATGTCTGCGCGAATCTGGCCGGCGCGCTGCTCTTCGTCCGCTCGCAGCACGACGAAGCCCGCCCCTTCGAGCGCGGGGCGAATGAGGTGCTCGTGGACGGCATTGAAATCGATGCCGTCCTTCACCCCGAACGGCATTGCGACGAATACGTGCAGGAATCCATGACCGTTGGCCATCGTGCGCTCCTTGGGAGAAACGCTCATACACCTGCCGCACCACGGTGCACAACGTGCCGCGGCGGCGGCGTGACCACGCAAGTCGGCCGCGCGAGACCTCCCGCCTCCCGACGGCAGCGCGTGGGAACCGGGTTGGCGCCGCGAGCGCCGTGCCGAGTTGGCCTCGTCCGCCCCCCTTGGGGCCCTGCTACACTCGCGCGCCGGTTTTCCCTCGCCGCCATACGCCGATGCGCGCAGCCTGGACACTCACGAAGCGTGCGTGGGCGCTCGCCCTCATCTTCTTGCCGAGCGTCGTCACGGCGTGGCGGCTCTGGGGCGAGAAACCTGCGCGCGAGCGCTGGTACGCGCGTTTCGTGGCGGCGCTCGAGCGTGGCGGTGCCACGTTCATCAAGCTCGGCCAGATCGCGAGCTCGCGTCCCGACGTGGTGCCGATCGAGCTCTGCCAGCATCTCGCCAAGCTTCACGACAAGGCGCCAGCACACGCGGCCGAGGTCTCGCGGCAAATCGTCGAAGCGGCGTTCGGCAGGCGCGTCGAGGACTCGTTTCCGCGTTTCGATCCCGAGCCGATCGCATCCGGAAGCATCGCGCAGGTGCACAAAGCCGTGATGCCGGATGGGACCGCAGTGGCGATGAAAATCCGCCACCCCGATGTCGAGCGGCTCATCGCGATGGATCTCGAGATCATCCGATTCGTGGCGCGCCAGCTCAATCGCATTCCGACCGCGAAGTGGCTGAGCTTCCCGGAGGCCGCGGAGCGCTTCGGCGCCTCGCTTCACGGTCAGGTCGATCTGCTCGAGGAAGCGCGCCATCTGCAGCGCTTTCGCAAGAACTTCGAGGATCGTCCCGAGGTCTGCTTCCCGCGCCCGATCGAGCCCTATCTGCACGCGACCGTCATCGTCGAGACCTTCGAGGATGCCGCGCCTCTCGCGGTCTTCCTCGCGAATCCGCACCCGGCGAATCCGCGCATCGCGCGGATGGGTCTGCAGTGTTTCCTGCAGATGATCTTCCGCGACGGCTTCGTTCACGCCGATCTCCACCCCGGCAACCTGATGGTCCGGCTCGTGGACGGCGAGCCGCAGATCGTGGTGCTCGATTGCGGCATGGTGGCTGCGCTCGAGCCCCATCACCGTCGCAACTTCACCGAGTTCTTCGCGGCGATCGCCGCCGGCGACGGCGCCCGCGCCGCCGAGCTCATGATCCTCCACGCCGAGCACCACGCCTGCCCCGATCCCGAGAAGTTCAAGGCCGAGATGGGAGCGCTGCTGCTCGACGCGCGCTCCCGTCCCATCCAGGAGATCGAGGTGGCGGCGATCCTGAGCCGCATCCTGGTGCTGGTGCGCAAGCACCGCATCAAGATCGAGAGTGCCTTCACTGCGGTGAACGTCGGCATCATGGTGCTGGAGGGCGTTGGCCGGCAGCTCGACCCGACGATCGATCTGGTGCGCGAAGCGACCCCGTTCCTCTTCACCGCGATGGCCGAGCTCGCCCGCGAGCGCGTGCTCGCGCAAGCGGCCGCCGAGGCCCGCGCCGCGGCCGGCGCGTCCTGAGCCACTCGATCGCGCCATGCCGGAGCTACCGGAAGTCGAAACGGTTCGCCGCAGCTTGGAAGCGGCAGTGCGCGGGGAGGTCCTGCGTACGGTCGAGGTGCGCGATCGCGGCTTTCGTCATCCCGTGCCGATCCGCGGCTTGGAGGCCCTGGTGGGTGCGCGGCTCGCCGAGCTCAGACGTCGCGGCAAGGTGCTGCTCCTCGATTTCATCCGCGGCGCGGCCACGCCCAACATTCCGGCTCGCGAACCGGCGGTGCGCGACACGGCGAACGACGAGCGCACGGTGCTCGTTCACCTCGGCATGAGCGGACGGATGCTGGTCGGCGAGCCAGGCGCTCCGTGGCAGACCCACGAGCACGTGCGTTTCCTCGTCGGCGAGCGCCTGGTGCGCTTCGTGGACCCGCGGCGCTTCGGTTCGGTCGAGCTCGCGGCCACCGCCGAGGTTCCGAGCCACGATCGCGTCGCGCGGCTCGGCCCCGAGCCGCTCGGTGACGGCTTCGATGGTGCGTATCTCTTCCGGATCACGCGCGGCCGCCGTGTCGCGATCCGCAACTTCCTGCTCGACGGTCACAACGTCGCGGGTGTCGGCAACATCTACGCCAACGAGGCGTGTTTCCGCGCTGGCGTCCGACCGAGTCGCGCCGCCGGCCGGCTCGCGTGCGCCGACGCCGAGCGTCTGGCGAATGCCCTCAAGCGCGTGCTCGAGCAAGCGATCCACGACGGCGGGTCGACGCTCGCGGACGGCGGCTACACCGATGCCGAGGGAAACTCCGGCGGATTCCAGACCCGCATGGCCGTCTACGACCGCGCGGGCGAACCGTGTCGTCGCTGTGCAACACCCATTCGCCACCGAGTCGTGGGTCAGCGCTCGGCCTACTTCTGTCCTGCCTGCCAGCGCTGATCGCGAGCGGTGGCCCGGTCCTGGATTCCTGGCGGGATCGGCGTTCGGTGCGAAACCGATCACGCACGTGCGTCGTAATCCACAGGGCCCGCCAAGCCTCGCACCCGGAGACGCTCATGTCGCTCGTGCCCGCAACTCGCGCCCGCATCGCGGCCATCACGCGTGCGGCGCTCACGTACCTGCTGGCGGCGCTCATGGTTGCCGCCGGCATCGCCCATTTCGTGAACCCCGAGCCTTTCGTCGGGATCGTGCCGAAGATCTTGCCCGCCCCACGAATGCTGGTGTGGCTGAGCGGCTTCTTCGAGATCGCTGGAGGCCTGGGTCTCTTGATCCCGCGGTTTCGCCGGGCAGCAGCTTGGGGCTTGATCGCGCTCTACGTCGCGGTCTTCCCGGCGAACCTCAACATGGCCGTCAACGACCTCGCGTTCGGTGACCTGCCGCCCGATCCGGTGATGGCGTGGGCGCGGCTGCCCTTCCAGGCCGTCTTCATCGCGTGGGCGTGGTGGCTCGGCGGGCCTCCCGGCGGCGCTCTCACCCGCGACCGCGCGGAGGCGCCGCCGGCGTGACCAGCGAGTCGCGCTTGAGCAGCGCCCAGCGATCGTGGCTCACCGCAGCGAGGTCGACGAGCTCGGCGCCCACCTCGAAGCGCTGGAGCTCGCGCCGCCCCCACGACTGAACGATCAGGGATTCCCGTTCGTGCTGCACCAAGCACGCTGGTCCTTCGGGGCCTGCTGCAGCGCGGAAGATCCCCGGCGGCGGCTGCCGGCCCTCGCCGCGGTCGAGGGTGTGCGTCCAGCGGTGAAGCTCGCCGCGGCTGTCCACCACCACGAAGCCGTCGCCGACGGCAGCCACGCTCACCACCGGTAACCCCACCTTGGCCTCGGCCAGCAGGCTGCCGCGTACCGAGACCAGCTTGAGCCGCCCCGTCTGCGTGCCCACCAGCACCCGATCGCCGATCGCGGCCAGCTTGAGCGGCGCTTCGCTCGTCATCGCCGGCACGCGAAACATCTCGGCGCCCACTGGATCGAGCGCCACGATCTCTCCGGATGCGAGCGCGGCGATCGCAAACGTTCCGTGCGCGCTGCGCACGCCCACCAGCGACGCCGGCGCGATGCCGAGCTTGGCCAGCAGATGGGCACCATCGGGCTCGAGGAGCTGGATCTCGCCGGCCTCCGAGGCGGCGAGCAGCGCCGGCGCGCCCTGGACGAGGCCCATCTGTGGTGCGTCGAGCGCCGCAGACGCGCGCCAACCGTGAAGCGGATCGAGCAGCGCCACTCCCCGAGCGCTCGCCACCCCCAGCAGCCCGCCCCGCTCGGTGAAAAGCACCGCGCGAGTGCCGCCCGCGATCTGCACGCGCTTGAGCTCGCGGCCGCCTTGCGCCAGCACGACCACCCGACCGCTCGGATCGGAGAGGGCGATCCGAGCGGTCGCGGGATCCGGGTCCAAAAACACGTGCTGGAAGGTCGCTGGCGGCGGCAACGGCCGAACGTCGATCTCGTGGGCCATGGCCTGCTTCGGGCCGCGGGCGAGCGCCGCCGCACGGCGGGCGCCGTCGGCGCCACGCAGCACGTCGTAGCAGGCGAGGACGCCTTCGCGATCGTGGAACCAGAGCTTGCTCAGATCGAAGTTGGCGCGCATTCGGATCGCGCCCTCCGGCGCCTCGCCGCGCCACACCATGCGCGCCGCTGCGTCCAGGACCGCGACGCTCCCATCGTGCGCCAGCACCACGACCTGATCACCCAGTGCGCTCGAGTCCGCGTCGGCCACCGGACGATCGAGGCCGATCGTCACCATCGAGGTCGTGCGCAGCGAGTGCACCATGACGCCTTCGCCGGCGGACAGCACGAAGCCCCGCTCGCCGCGGGCGTCCATCCACGCGCGGGTGAGCTCGGCGCGAACGTAGGAAGCGCGCTCGGGCCTGTGCTTGGCGTTCAGCACCGTCACGTGCCCCGAGTTGCTCGCCGCGATCACCGCCTCGCCGCTGGATGCGACACCGATCAGATCGGCGGGATGGTCGATCTGGACCGTGTCCTTGGACTTTCCAGAGCCGTCGAGGTAGCGGATCGTGCCGAAGCGATCACCGACCACGATGCGCTCCCCGCGCTCCGATAGCGCCACCGAGCAACATCCTTCCGGGATCTTGACCGAGCCGGCGCTCTCGCCGAGCGCGCCGCGCGCGAGCTCGAGACGGCCGCCTTCGACGAGAGTCGCCACGAGCCCGCCGAGCGGATCGATGCCTACGGCCAAGATCGTCGAGCGTCCGCCGAGCACGCGACGCCAGCCGATGTCGCCGCTGCTCTTCACCAGCGCCGTGCTGAGCCGGCCCGCGAGCAGCGCCTGCCCGGAGCGAAGCGCGATCTCGAGTCGATCGCCCTGCACGCGCTCGTGCGCTACCCAGCGCTCCGCCAATCCGTGGATCGCGGTGGTGGGGTCGAGCATCCGAGCAAATCCCTAGTGCGGGCGATTCACCCGCGGCCCTCGCGCCGGCGGCGAGTATGAGTCATCGTGTGCGACGCTCGCAACGTGCCGCAATGTCCGGTAGGCGGTTGGGTTCGCGCGGAACCCGTTCCAGGCGTGAGGGGCTGCGGATGCGTCGAAGGGCGCTCCTCGGCCACGCACCTCGGGTCTGGCTCGTGGAGAGTGCGGCCCGTCGCGTGGCTGCGTCGCACGCGAGCCCGCCACGGAACGAGGGCGAGCCGTGCCCGCCGACGGATCCCAGCCCGTCGCGCATCGCTCGGCGCATCCCGGGCAAACCGACCCGCTACGCAGTGCCCGCCCGGAGCGAAACCTCGGGTCATTCGTGCGGCCGCCGCGCGTCTGGTACGGGTACCAGCGCCAGGAACGCCGCCAGTGGCACTCCGATCAGGGTTCCCCACGCGATGCTCGGGAGCTTGTGCCACGCGAGCTTGAACGCCACCACTTCGACGATGAGCGCAACCGCGTACGTCACCGCCCATCGACCCAGCTCGAGGCGCAGGGCCAGCACCAGCAGTGCGTACATCCAAACCGCGTGGCCCGAGGGCGGGATCTCCACCACGAAGCGCGCCACCACCAGCGCGAGCCCGATGCCGTAGAGCGCACCCGCGGCAGCGATCAGCCGGCCGCCCACGCGCCCCGCGCGGACCGCGAGCATCACCGAAACGTACGCCCAGAAGCACGTGAGCGAGAGGTTGTAGACCCAGTAGCCCGACGGCAGCGGGTCCTTCCAAGGCAACACGATCTCCAATGTGGGGCCTGGGTCAAGCAGTCGCGAGGATGTGCGCCGCGGTGCGCAGCGCGAGCACCGCGGTGGTCATCGAGGGCGGCACGGCGATCGAGGTGGGAAAGACACTCATGTCCGACACGTAGAGCCCTGCCACGTCGTGGCTGCGTCCCCAGGGATCGACCACCGAGTCCTGCCGGCTCTCGCCCATTCGGCAGGTGCCCTGGGGATGGGGTGTGTTGAGCGCGAAGCGATTCTCCAGGTGCGTGAACGAGGTCAAGTGCTCGAGCTGGTCGGGCGAGGTGAAGCGCATCGCGCTCGGCGACGAGGGATAGACTTCCTTGGCACCCGCCGCGAAGAGCAGCCGTCCCGCGGCCATCATGCCTTCCAGAATCTGTCCGCGGTCCACGGCGTCGAGCGCGTAGTCGATCACCGGGCGGCCCGTCGCCGACATCGTCACGCGCCCGCGCGAGCTGTCGTGAAGCATCACGGACAGCCCCGCGAGCCGCGTGTAGCTTCGCATCACGTTCGCGTGCTCGTCGCCGAAGCCGGGCAGGAACGGCGCGATCGCCGCCGGCGGCGCGAACGCCGGAACCAGGAAGTAGCCGCGATCCGGATGGCGCTCGAGATCCACGAAGTGGTCGACGACGTACGAGGGCGCGAACCCGCGATGCGCGAAGACCTCGTCGTCGAAGCGCCCGAACATCGTGGTGGTGGTGTGGAAGACCAGGTTGCGGCCGACTTGCCCCGAGGCGTCGCCGATGCCGCTGCGCGTGAGCAAGAGCGGCGAGTGGATCGCGCCGGAGGCCAGCACCACGATGGGTGCGCGTACGGTGAGCGTCCCGACCTCGCCGCGCGCGCCGTCGCCGAGTCGCGCGCGCACTCCTTCGACGCGTGCGCCGCGGGTGAGCAGGCGCTCGACGTGGGCATCCGAGACCACCCGGGCGCCGCTCGCCATCGCCGCCGGCAGGAACGTGTTGGCCATGGTCTGCTTGCGGTCGTAGGCGCAGCCGAGGAGACAGTAGCCGCAACCCAGGCAGCCGATGCGGTTGTGGTGCACGAAGCCACCGCTGAGACCCAGCTTCGCGGCGCCGCTCTCGACCAAGTGGTTGTGCGCGTTCACCTCGTGGGGAAGGACTGGACGCGTCGAGAGCATCCGCTCCACCTCGGCCACCAGCGGGTCGAGGGTCGCGGCGTCGAGATCGGTGATCTTGAGGTGGAAGGCCCAGTGATCGAGGATCGGTCGCGGCGGCCGCATGGCCCACGCCGTGTAATGCACGGTCGAGCCGCCGACGACGCGGCCTTGGCTCACGGTGAACGCACCGTTGCTCGTGACGCGCGCGCCGCGGTCCCAGTAGAGACGCGCCAGCATGTCGGGCACCCGCTGGTTCATCTCCGCGAGCGCCACGCTCGGGCCCGCCTCCAGCATCACCACGTTCTTGCCGGCTTTCGCGAGGGCGTGGCCCACGGGGGAGCCACCCGCTCCGGTTCCCACGATCGCGACGTCGGCGTCCCAGGTCACCTCGCCGGTGAGCGTGCGCCCCGCGACGATCACGCGAGTCTCCGTGCGTTCGCTGGCAGCTCGGCGGCGGCGACGGCGGCGGTGGGCACGAGACGTCCCACCCACGGTCCGTCATAGCCGATGCCGGGCCAGCTCGGGTCGGCTTGGTAGTACGCGAGCATCACCAGGTTCTTGATGGCGCGGAACGCGAGGCGACGGATAGCGAAGCGGCTCTCCGCGAAGCTCGCCAGGAACGCGCTGCGATCCCCGCGCTCGAGGCGTGTGAAGGGCCGACCGGTGAACGAGAGCACGCGCGCACCGTGCTCGAGGCCGAAGAGCAAGAGCGGGAACTTGCGTTGCACCTCGTCGGGAAGCTCGGGGAGCAGCCGATCGAGGAAATCGACCACTCCTGCATCACGCACGCTCGGCAATCGCGTCACGGTGGGGTCGCCGGGTGCGACCAGGCTCTCCGCGAGCGCCGCGAGCGTGCGTCGCTCGCTCGCGCTCAAGAAGCCGGTGCCGCTCGGCGTGGCGTCCGAGCCTGCCGCGTGCGCATCGGCGGCGAGGCCGGTCGCACCGAGGCTCGCCATCGCGTGGAGCGCCGGCGCCAAGCCCACGAGCCCACGCAGAAACTCGCGTCGACGAAGGTGCATCGGAATCGAGAGCTCCGGACGGATCGGACACGCGCGGTACGCGTCCACGTTGCGACCCGGGGACGCGAGGAGACTAACAGGCTGCTGAAAAACTCGCCGGTGCGAGTTCTTCGAGCCTGTCGATGCTTTCTCGGGGGGCTTTTCAAGCCCCCCGCCCCGCAAAAAGCGCGGTTTTTTGCGGGGC
>CAYVDO010000221.1:3654-13390 GCA_964450125.1 uncultured bacterium | reverse complement strand
TGGATCGTGGTGCAGGTGACGCCGGTGCCTTCGAGCTCCATCGACAGCGTCTGGCCGATCGCGCGCACCGCGGCCTTGGACGCCGAGTACGGCCCCTGCGCCGGCACCGACACCATCGACGACACGCTGCCCACCAGCGCGATGCGACCGCGCGTCTTCTTGAGCTCGGCGATGGCGTAACGCGCCGTCATCGCCAGCCCGATCACGTTGGTCTCGAACTGGCGGCGCCAGTCGGCGGCGTCCAGATTCTCGATTCGCCCCGAGACACCGAAGCCCGCATTCGCCACCACCACGTCGAGGCGCCCGAGATCACGGGCGACCGCCTCCACGGCGAACATCACGGCGCTCTCGTCAGTCACATCGCAAGGAACGACGAGCCCGCGGCGGCCGAGCTTCTCGATCTCGCGGATGACCTCGCGCAGCCGATCCTCGCGCCGGCCGGACACGCCCACGTCGGCACCGCGCGACGCCAGCTCGAGCGCGATCGCGCGGCCGATCCCGGCCGTCGCTCCGGTCACCCATGCGACCATCCCAGCAAAGTCTTGCCTAGCCATCGTCACCGCCTCGTTCTCTGCCCTGGGTCAACGCCTGCACGCGGGAAGCGGGCGAGTCTAGATCACGATCCCCGAAACGTCGCGAGCGAGGAGCCGTGGATCTCCGCGGAATCAGCAACCCGCAACCCGCCGCGACCGGACGCACGCCCACCCGGCGATGCCAGGGCGCGCTGCGGGTGCGCGCCAGTGATCGCGGCGGGCGCAAACACCTCCGGGAACAGGAGTGACACCCGACCCCACCCCCGTGACATCATTTCGCGAGGGCGATGTAATCCCGTAACCCGTCACCTACCGGCATGATGGAGGTCCCCGGTGAGATCGATCGAGCGAGCAGTCTCGGCAGTTCGCACGTTGCATTCCGTCGCGCTGGTCGCCGTAGTGAGCCTCGTCTCGGGAGCGCGCCCCACCGCCGCCCAGGGACTCGTGCAGGTCAACTTCCGCCCCTACTTCAACGCCGACGTGATCATCAACGGCTCGAGCGGTGCTTACGACTCCGACATGGGCACGATCGAGGGGGCGTGGGCATTCGCCACCACGACGGCCGCCAACGGGGCGTGCGGCGGGCCTTGGCTACCGGATGATGCGTACTTCCCCGCTGACGTCCACCATCCCGAAGCCCAGCTCGGCTGGAGCCAGGCGGACGACGGCTTCAATGCCTGGCAGACCTTCGATACCGCTGGCGAGATCACGGTCGACGTGCCGAACTTCGAGTACGACGCGCTCTACCTGTACGCAACCGGGGCATGGGAGACCGCGCTGACGGTGACGCTCAACTACACGACCGGTGACGCCGACGAGTTCACGGGCATCGCCTATCCCTCGTGGTTCGACGAGGCACCGCCGGGCTTTTTCAATCTCGTGGACGGGCTGGACCGCGCGGCGCTCGATCTGTCCGCCAACTTCGGCTGCGAGAATGCGAACGATCCCGGAATCGTGGGCCGTACGTTTCCGGTCGATCCGACACGCGTTCTGAAATCGTTCACCCTCACGCGCACCGACGACGATCAGGGTGTGCTCAACGTGTTCGGTGCCACCGCCGTGACGGCGCGACAGGTCTTCGACTTCGACATGACCTCGCTCTTCAATGCCGACGTCGTGGCGAACGGCCCGGACTGCACTCTCCTCACTCCCGACATCGCCTACCAGGCGATCGAGAGCCCGAACTGGCACATGCCGACCGCGACCATGGCCGCTTGCCACGGCGAGCCGCCAGGGCTTCCCGACGACGGTTACTTCCCCACCGACGGGACCCACCCGGGCTTCCAGCTCGCGTACCGCAACTCCGACTTCGGCTTGAACGCCCGCCGCTCGGTTGCGGCCGCCGACTCGTTCGTGATCGACATCCCCGACAGAGAGCTCGACGAGGTGCATCTCTTCGGAACCAGCGGCGACGGCTGGACCGATTTCAACGTCGAGCTTCAGTACGCTTCAGGCCCCTCGCAGATCTTCTTCGGCGTGATCCTGGAGGATTGGCTCTTCGATGGCTCGTTCAGCGGACCGCCGGGTGCCACGACCTACTACCTGATCGACGGCATGGACAAGCACGGCAGCTCCTCACCGGGTACGTGGAGTGTGAGCGACGTAAACGACGCCGCACTGTTCGGTGTCCGGCTGCTGCCCGATCCGGCACGCTCGCTGGCCTCCATCAAAGTTCAGCGCTTCGACCCCACCGGGCTGCCGCTGCCGCAATCCACCCTGGCCATCCTGGGGGCTGCCGGTGTCGTCAACGACGACTCGTACATCTTCGCGGACGAGTTCGAGATCGGCGACATGACGAATTGGACCGCTTCGGTGCCCTGACCCGTCCCATCGCGGGCGCCGTGTCCCACGCAGCAGCACGCGCGCTCCGCGGGCGGACATCGCCGGCGTCGCGAAAGCCCGCGGCGACGTCGCCGAGCCCGTGCGCCTCCAGACGCCGCGCGCCACGCGAACGCGTCGTACGACGGGCGTCGCCTTCCGGGTACGCAGCCGTGGTCTCAGGGGGTATCCGGCGGCTTGCTCATGCGAATCGTGCGACGTACCGTCATCGACGTCGTCCGCGTCACGATCCGCGAGATTCGACGGATTCCGACGCCTGCGGAGGTAAGCATGCGACTGGGAATCATCGGCGAGGGCCTCCTCGAACGAATCATCGCTCTCACGAACATCGCGCCCGCGCCGCTGATCGAGACCCAGGTCGCGTACAGCATGGCGCGGACGATCATGGCGGGCGTCAAGGTCGGCATCAACGACGCCGTCGGCCGCGGTGCAGCGACGCCCGCCGAAGTCGCCACAGCCTGCGGAACCGACCCCGAGGCGACGACGAAACTCATGAACGCGCTCGTCGGCTTGCGCTACCTGCGCCATCGCAACGGGCGCTACGACCTCACACCGAAAGCGCGCAAATGGCTGTTCCGCGACTCGCCGCGTTCCATCGCCGACAAGTTGCTCTTCCAATACGACGAGTGGGACATCGTGACGCGGTACGAGGAGTACGTCACCACCGGACGACCACTCGACGTGCACCGCTCGCTCGTGGATCCAGCGACGTGGGAGCGGTATCAGCGCGGCATGCGGGCGATGGGAACGGTCGCGGGCGAGGAGGTCGCGGCGCGACTACCGGTGCCCGCGGGCGCCACGGCAATGCTCGACATCGGCGGCTCGCACGGCTTCTACTCGGTTTGCGTGTGCCGCCGTCATGCCGGCATGCGGGCGACGATTCTCGATCTTCCCGAAGCAGTCGAGCACGCAGCACCGATCCTGGCCCGCGAAGGCATGGGCGAGCGAGTCCGTCACCGACCCGGCAACGCGCTCACCGACGACCTGGGCAGCGAGGCGTGGGACGTCGTCTTCCTGTCACAACTGGTGCACCACTTCACGGACGAGCAGAATCGAGCGCTCGTCGAGCGGATCGCCCAGGCGCTCAAGCCCGGCGGCGTGTGCGTGCTGCTCGACGCACTCAGGCCCGAGTCGCCGGACGACGCGGGTGGCGTGGGCGCGGTGCTCGACCTCTTCTTCGCCGCAACCAGTCGCTCGGGCACCTGGCCAGCCGCGACCATGCAGCGCTGGGAACGGGAAGCCGGACTGACCGTCCTGGCGCCGATCCACCTGCGCAGCCTCCCCGGCGCCGCGATGGTGGTGGGGCGAAAGCCGCGGGCGCCCGTCGCATAGCCCGGACGCTTCACGATCGGCGGCGCGCTGCAGCGCTCGACGCGCGGGCTCGGGTGCGTGGAGGCGCATGCTACGGTGTGTCGCACGCGAGGAGAGATGCGCATGCGCGAGGTGCACGAGCCGCTGATCTTGTCGGTTTCCGGCCCCGATCGGCCGGGGATCCTGGCCGAGCTGGCGGGCATCCTGGCGCGCGGTCAGATCGATCTCGTGGACGTCGAGCAGGCGACGCTCCAGAACTTCCTGGCGCTCTCGCTACTGGTCGACCTCGGCAACCGTCCCGAGCGGGCCCAGGTGATCCTGCGCGAATTCTTGCCGGCGGCGGCGCGCATGGGCCTCAACGCCGAGGTGCGCGCAATCTCCCATCCCGAGCTGCGCATCCTGAAGGAGCAGGACCTGTGGGCGGTGACGCTTCTCGGTGAAGCGGCGATCGCACACATGGTGACGACGGTGGCTGCGGCCACCGCTCGGCACAACGCCAACATCGTCACGATCCGCCGCCTCGCCGAGCAGGACATCAGCGCCGCGGAGCTGATCGTGGACGTTTCACGTACGGCCTACGTCGATTCCTTTCGCCGCGACCTCTTGAGCGCGTGCGAAGCGGT
Organism: uncultured bacterium; assembly: GCA_964450125.1. Classification (GTDB taxonomy): domain Bacteria; phylum JADJOY01; class JADJOY01; order JADJOY01; family JADJOY01; genus JADJOY01. The sequence continues at coordinate 9,084 of CAYVDO010000221.1, read as the reverse complement.
GGGCATGGACGTGGGCGTCGCGCCCGAAGACGTCCACCGCAAGAGCAAGCGCGTGGTCGTGATGGACGCCGATTCGACGCTGGTGGCTGGCGAAGTGATCGACGAGCTGGCGCGGCGCGCGGGCGTGGTGGATCAGGTGGCGGCGATCACCCGCCGCGCGATGGAGGGCGAGCTGGACTTCTCGGCGGCGCTGGCCGAGCGCGTGGCGCTCCTCGCGGGCCTCGGCCGCGAGGATCTACAGGCCGTCGTCGATTCCATGCGGCTCACTCCCGGCGCAGCCGAGACCATTCATGTGCTCAAGGCGCTGGGCTTCAAGGTGGGTGTGATCAGCGGCGGCTTCACGTTCTTCACCGATCATCTGCGCACCACGCTGGGTCTCGACTACGCATTCGGTAACGTGCTCGAAATGGAAAACGAGCGCCTCACCGGCCGCGTGGTGCCACCGGTGATCGATGCGCAGGGAAAGGCGGACCGCGTGCGCCAGATCGCTCGCGAGCTGGGCGTGCCGCTCTCGCAGGTGGTGACGGTCGGTGACGGCGCCAACGACATCCCCATGCTCGAGACCGCCGGCCTCGGCATCGCGTTTCGCGCCAAGGAAGCGGCGCGGCGCGCCGCACGCGGCACCATCCAACGCAACGACATGAAGGCCTTGCTCTACCTGCTCGGCATCTCGCAGCGCGACGTGAAGCGCGTGCGGCGCCACGAGGCCCCATGAGCCTGCACGTCGAAAGTGACCGGCGCTTCGTCCAGGACCCGATGGAGCCGATCTTCTGGGCCGACTTCCTCGCCCGCAGACCGGGCGACGAGGAGTCGATGCAGATCCTGGTGCGCTTCGACGTGGCGGACTTTCGTGCGCTCCAGGAGCGGCTCGGCTGGGACGACAGCCGCGAGAACAATCTGATCCTGTGCGAATCGATTCTGCGGGCCGCGGTGGCGTGCGGATTCTGGGATCATCGTTTGGACGCGCGCGAGCATTGGCCGATCGTGGAGGCCGTGGTGGCCGCGCTGGAACGCGTCGCCGACTCGCCCGCGCGATGAGCGCAGCCGGCGCGGGCGAATCGTGAGCATCGTCGCGCCGGGCGGAACGTTGCGGCGCGCCGGGCGTTTCGCGCTGGGGTGGTTCCTCGAGTCGCTGAGCTGGGCGCCGGGGATGCTGTTCGTGGGCGTGGGCGGCGCTTTCCTTTCGACGGCGTGGCTGGCTGCACCTGCGCGCTTGCTCTTGCATCGCGATCTCGGGGCTTACACCGCCCACGCCGACGGTCACCCGTCGCAACCGTTCTGGCGCTTCGAGATCGCGCTCGATCGATTGGGGGACGGATGGAACTGGGCCGCCGTCACCCAAGCCGAGCTGTGCGCCGATTTCGCGGTGAAGAGCGGCACGCAGTCGACCACCCACGTCACGCTCTGCGGCGCACGCCGCGGACGTACCGCGCCCTGGGGGATCGTCGAGACGCAGGAGCTGGCACCTGGCGTGCCGATCGCGTGGCCGCGCGACGCGAGCGGGTATCCCGAGGTGACGATGCGGCTCTCGCCGGGCGCTCGCGAGTGGCTCACGTCACGGGCCGCGGGTTTCTGGCCACTGATCGGGCAATCCGAGGAAGCACGCGCCGCGATGCCTCCAGCAGGCAACGAGCTCGACGCGCTGCTATTGGAGGTGGACCGTCCTCTCGAGTGGCTGGTGCGCACGTGGCCGGCCTCGACGTCCGAAACCGCGATCCCGATGGCTTTCGATCCATCGTCGCCCGAATACCCGTTACCGGTGGCGGTGGTCGAGTCCGGGCTCGCGACGCAGCCGGACTGGCTACTGGCCGTGGGCCTCGCCGTGTTCGGCTCGGTCGCGTGGATCACCGGCTGGCATTACGCGCTCGCGAGCACATCGCGGCTGCGCGTCGCTGCGGCGTGCGTGGTGCCACTCGTGTTGCTTCCGTGGTGGGGCGGGCGCTTCGAGCGCGTGCTGCTCTGGTTGGAGCCGCGCGCCGGTCAAGTCGGCACCGACATCCTCCACGATCTCACCGAGCCGCTCAGGCTCCCCGTCGAAGCGCGCGGGCTCGATGCGCTGGCGGGGTACGAGCGTGTCCATTGGTCGCGGGCGAGCTCGTATTACGACCTGCTCACGGGACCGTTCGCACCCACGCGGCCCGAGCCCGCCCCCGCCGACTCCGACGCCGCGCTCGTCGCAGCCGTCCTACAAGTCACGACGAAAGCGCTCGCCGCCGACGACGACGCACTGCTCGCGTTGTTCGAACGCCTGCGTCAGGACGAGCTCGTCGATCGCGGGCAGCTCGGCCTCCTCTTCCTGGACGCGGCGCGACGTGTGGCGCTCGACGAACGCCACAACCACGACGTGCGTCGCACCGCCGCGAGCTTCCTGTGGTGGCTCTCGGTCACACCCATCGAGCCGCGAGCCGGGCAGCCGGCGTATCGAGCACGCGTGGATCTGTGGAAGGAGCTGCGCGAGTTCCCGCCCGATCCGGCCGTGGTGAACTCCGTGACCTCGCTGCTCGATCGGCTCGCCTCGTCCAACCCCTGAGCCGCGGCCTCGGCACGTGGATCAGCGGACCACGGCCGCGCGGAAGTCGACCTTGCGCAGATCGAAGACGACGAACACGTCGTCCTGATACGCGATGGCTGCGGGCGAGTAGCTCGCCCAGAACGCGTCGCGCTGCGCGCGATGCTCGCGACCCCAATAGGCGGATACCTCGGATCGCACCGGTTCGTAGGCGAACGAAGCCGGCAGCTCGTTCCAGCCCAGATCACGGCGACGCGCTACCAGCAGCTCGACACCGGCCGCTCGCAAGGCACCGAGGTCGCGCAACGGGTCTTCCGGAAAGAGCGCACGCGTCGCGAGCTGCGTGCGCGGACGCACCGTGCCTTCGAGATAGTCGCGAAAGAGCGGATGCGAGATCTCCGAGGCGATGAAACCGCGCCGTGGCACCAGCGCGAGCAACGTGTCGGCGTCACCGCGCGGGCTCGCGGCGTAGCGCGTGGCGAGGGGCTGAGCCGCGAGAAACCTCGCCACGCCGTCGTAGCCGGCGCGCGCGATGGCATAGCCCGCAGGCTGGGCACCGAATCGGTGCGCCGAAGCCAGCAGGAACACGAGAAGCAGGAACGTCGGCGCACCCCGGCGCGCTCGCGAGGGAGCCGCTGCCAGCTCCGCCAACCAGCGGTCGAGCAACCAAGCGAGCGCACCGAAGAATGCGAGCGGCACGAACGTGGCGAGAAATCGCCGCGGAAAGTAGAGCTGCGGCAACGCAAGCCACGCGACCATCTGCCACGCGGCGGCGAGAGCGAGACACGCCGGCACGAACCAGGGAATGTCCCGCCACCGCACCCGAGCGACTCGGCGAAGTCCTTCCAACGCGAGCGCGCACGCCGCCAGCGCGCCGAGGGCCCAAGGCACCTGAGTGCTCGCCGGCGCGAAGGGAGGTACTCGCACCAGCGCAGCGTCGGGAACTCCCACGTGCAGCGCCAGCGCGCGCGCGGTCTCCACGAAGACGTTCTGCGGGCGCTCGTTGCGGAAGCGCCCGCCGGGGCCGTAGTCGATCGAATCGAAGATCGCGTCGCGCGTGAGGAACGGACCGAAACGTCGGTGCATCTCGCGCGCGTGCTCGAAGTTCAGCCACCCGAGCATTGCGACCGACACCACGAGAGCCGCGCCCGGCCGAACGAGGCGGGCTGGCAGGGACGTCCAGCCTGATCGACGCCCACGCCACGCGGTGCGCATCCATCCAGCAGCAAAGAAGCTCGCGCCCAGAAGCAGGCTCTGCGGATGCACCAGGCCGGCTGCAGCAATCCACACGATCGCCAGCCACCACTTCTCGCCGAGGACACAGGCAACGATCGCGACCTGAAGCGGCGGCCCGAAGGCCCGCGACAAGCCGCCCGCCAGCTCGCGGATCCAGATCTCGTCGCAGAGGCCGAGCGCCATCAAGAGCGGCGCCAACGCCGAACGGGGCGCGGCGCGCGCCCCCACGCGCCACAGCGCCAGCGCGAACGCAGCGATCAGCACCACCCCCACGCACTTGCCGACGAGATAGGGGTCGGCGACACGCGCGAGCGCCTCGTACGCCCACGCCAACGCCGGTGGCTGAAAATCCCGGGCGTAGCGCGTGAGCGGATCGGTGCCCGAGAAATCCACGCCCGCGTGGACTTGGGTCAGCCAGAAGAAGTTCTGGCGATGGTCGTCGTAGAGCGCATCCGTGTGGAGCACGGGGATGACGACGCGCACGACCACGAGGACGATCGCTGCCAACGCCAACCCATGCGCAGGCGTGAGCGAGCCACGCACGGCCGTCTCCGCTGGGTTTGCGGCGACATCCCGGGAGGGGTCCAGCAACCTCATCGCCGCGCACCCTGACGCAGCCGAGTTGCCCGCGCAAGCTTCACTTGCGGCGCGATGACAACGGAGAACGATGCTGACAAGCTTCGTAGGCTTTCGTCCTGAACCACCGGAGATCCGAGACCCATGACCACCGATCCCAAGCTCAATCGTCGAAGCCGCGTCGTCACGGAAGGCGTGGCTCGCTCACCCAACCGCGCGATGCTTCGCGCCGTCGGTTTCGGCGACGGAGATTTCACGAAGCCGATCGTCGGCATCTCCAACGCCCACAGCACGATCACGCCGTGCAACGCGGGCATCGGAGGCCTCGCCGCACGCGCCGAGCAAGGGGTGCGCGATGCCGGTGGCATGCCGCAGGTCTTCGGCACCATCACGATTTCGGACGGCATCGCCATGGGCACCGAGGGCATGAAGTGCTCGCTGGTGAGCCGCGAGGTGATCGCTGATTCGATCGAATGCGTGGTGCGCGGCCAGAGCATGGATGGCCTCGTCGCCGTCGGGGGCTGCGACAAGAACATGCCGGGCGCGATGATCGCGATCGCGCGCCTCAACGTGCCGTCGATCTTCGTCTACGCGGGCACCATCAAGCCCGGAAACTGGAAGGGCCAGGACCTCACGGTCGTGAGCGTGTTCGAGGCCGTGGGTGCCAAGAACGCGGGCAAGATGAGCGACGAGGACTTCGACGGCATCGAGCACCACGCGTGCCCGGGGGCGGGTGCGTGCGGCGGCATGTACACCGCCAACACCATGTCGTCTGCCTTCGAGGCGCTGGGCATGAGCTTGCCCATGACGTCGACGATGGCCGCCGAAGACGCCGAGAAGGCCGACTCCACCGAGGAAGCGGGCCGGGTGCTGGTGCGTTGCATCGGGAAGCAGCTCCTGCCGCGCCAGATCATGACCCGCGCCGCTTTCGAGAACGCCATCGCCGTGGTGATGGCGGTGGGTGGCTCGACCAACGCGATCCTGCACCTGCTCGCGATCGCCCACGCTGCGGAAGTGCCGCTCACGATCGACGACTTCGAGACCATTCGCAAGCGCGTGCCGGTGTTCTGCGACCTCAAGCCCTCGGGCAGGTACGTGGCAACGGATCT
>CAYVDO010000221.1:0-3644 GCA_964450125.1 uncultured bacterium | reverse complement strand
CGACAAGTATATGTTTTCGACGCGGCCGGAGGTGCTTCGGAAGCTGGGGGCCCTGTTCGGGGCACGGGTGAGGGCGCTGTCGGAATCAGCGAAGGTGGTTCGGCTGGCGGGCGCGGAACTGGGTGGCATCCCGCTGGTGATGAAGATGCTTCTCGAGGCCGGCTTGATCGACGGCTCGTGCATGACCGTCACCGGCAAGACCGTGGCCGAGAACCTCGCATCCGTCCCTGCGGCGCCGCCTGCGGGCCAGGACGTGGTGCTGCCGCTCGCGCGGCCGCTTTACTCCGAGGGACACCTCGCGATCCTCAAGGGAAACCTGGCGCCGCGCGGCGCCGTGGCGAAAGTCACCGGCCTCAAATCACGGCAGATCACGGGACCGGCACGCGTGTTCGACAGCGAGGAAGCGTGCATGGACGCGATCCTCGCGGACCGGATCCAGGCTGGCGACGTGCTCGTCATCCGGTACGAAGGGCCGCGCGGCGGACCTGGCATGCGGGAGATGCTGGCCCCCACGGCAGCGCTCATCGGCAAGGGCCTCGGCGACAAGGTCGGATTCATCACCGATGGCCGCTTCTCGGGCGGTACCTTCGGCATGGTGGTCGGCCACGTAGCGCCCGAGGCACAGGAAGGCGGCACGATCGCGCTGGTGCACGAGGGTGACCGAATCACCATCGACGGCGACCACAACCGCCTCGAGCTCCACGTCCCGGACGACGAGCTCGCGAAGCGACGCGCGGCCTGGAAGGCGCCTACGCCTCGCTACCCCACGGGCGTCCTCGGCAAGTACGGCCGCAACGCGGCGTGCGCGTCGGTGGGCGCCTACACGGAGTGAACGCGCGACGAAGGCTTCCGCGCGGGGATCGGCGCGCGGCTCAGTTCGACGCCGCGACCTGATCCGCGTACGCGCCACGCGTGTAGTACGCGAGGATCGCAGCGCGCGTCAGATCGGCGACGTGCTGCATCCCCTCATCGTCGAGATGCACTTGCTCCGAGTCGTTGCCTGCGAACCACTGGCGGTTCGAGGAGTAGTCGAAGTCACTCTCGACGAGCACCGCTGCGTACGCTTCCGGGCTCGCCAGCACCCGGATCGCGTTGTTCGCCACGGAGTGCCCCCCGGCCATGTCCTGGCGCTTCTCGCCGTGGATCGTGCAGAGGATCGGCTTGGTTCCCGTCGAAGCGACGAGGTCGAGCACCTCCGAATAAGCGTCGCGGAAGGCTTCGACGTTCTCGTCGCTCGGGTACCAGAGATACGAGTGGATGTCGTTGAGGCCGAAGCGCAGGAACGCGAAGCGCATCCCGGGATAATCGCGCAGGCCGGCGCGCACTTGCGGCAGCGCGTGGTGATCCGCCTGCGCGTGGTCGTACACGGGCGTATCGGGCTCGGCGAGATTGATGACGTCGAAGTTGCCGAAGAACGCCGTGAGCGTGGGATCGCCGTCCAGGTAGGTGTCCAGCGACGTGCGGCGGAACGGTATCGGAACCGACAGATCCGAGTCGCCGAAGGTCGCCATGTAGCCCGTCTTGAGCGCCAGCGGCAGATCGAAAGCGAGGTCCTTGGGGAAGAACACCCCGAACCGCACCGATGCCGGCACCAACGAGGTGTCGTAATCGGGGGGCATGCCGTCGAGCGCCAGACCGTAGTTGTCGGCCACGAGCTGGTCGATCCGTGCGACCCCATCCGCGCCGGTGATGGGCTCGGCGACGACGTTGCCGTCGCGAGTGACTTTCACCTTCACGCCGACGAGCGGATCGCCGTGCGGCGACTGGCGAAGCGTGATCGTGATGCCGGTGATCGTTGGCGGCGGGGGAGGCGGCTCGGGCGTGCCGCCACCACCCGTCCCACCACCGCCGGTGCCACCGCCGTCGCCACCACCACCACCGCCACCGCCGCCACCGTCATCGGGGGGTGGGCTCGCGCTGGAACCACTTCCACCACACGCGGCGGCAGAAAGCACCAGGGCGAGAAGCAAGAACCTCGCGATGTGTCGTCGGATGATGACCTTCACGTCCTCACTCGCTGTCGGGCTCGCGCGACCATCGCCGGCTCGCACGAGGCATGTTGGGCCGAGGGCGGGAGATCCCGGCGCGGCAACCACGCACCCACCAGCTTGGCGCTGGGATCGGCGTGAGCAAAATACTCGCATCAAAATGCGCGCTAAGCACAATTTATCACTTAAAATTGACAATTCATCCGCCCCCCCGGCACCTGAGCAGACGATGATCGGGTCGAAACGCGGCGCCCGCTCTGATACCATCGCGCGCCCTCGCTGCCGGGGACCTGACCTCGCAAGACCCGGGACGGGGTCCAACCTCCGAACGAACACACGACCATGGGCTTTAGCAAAGACCGCTCCAACGTCTACCTCTGGTTCGACTCCGAGTACACGACACTCGAGCTCGACAAGGCGTGCCTGTTACAGGTGGCGCTGATCATCACCGACTCGGACCTAAGGCGACTCACGCCCGACCCCGGGCTCACGATGTACGTACGCCTGCCCCCCGGCCACGAGCCCGCACCGTGGGTGAAGGAAAACCAGGCGGACGTGCTGCGCGGCTCGGCCGCTCACGGCCTACCGGTCGCCGAGGTCGATCGCAGGCTGGCTCAGTACGTCGACAACACCCTCGGCCCTCCGGGTGACGCCGAGCGCTTTCGCCCCATCTTGGCCGGCAACAGCATCCATTCGGATTGGATACTGGTGCGCCGTTTCCTACCCGAGCTCGTCAAGCGCATGAACTACCGGTTGCTCGACGTGACGGGCATCAAGCTGCAGTGGGATCAGTACTGGAAGGGCGAGCGCTTCGAGAAGGACACCCCGGAGCTCATTCGCCGCTTCTTTCCCGACGCGCAACTGGACGCGAACGCGATGCGGCACGACGCGTTCTTCGACGCCCAAGCCTCGATCGCCGAGCTCGCCTACTACCGCGCACGCCTCGACGTACGCCGCGGTTCGTAGCCCATCGGATGATGCGCTGCACACGCCGATCGGCTCTGGACGAGATGTTCTCTGCGGGAGCTGCTCTGGATCCTCGCCGCACACGCGTGGAACGATCGACGGCGAGTGCTTCGGGCAGGGTCGGGGATCGCTGCTGGCAGCGTCACTGATCTCGCGCCGCACGCCACGCCGCGATGCCTTCCCGATGATCACGCCAACGCGCCTCTTCGATCGCCGAAGCGGCACGATCGTGACCGAACAGGTTTTCGGAGGCGCGATGCTGTCGCTCGCCTACGAGAACCGTCTCGGTCGCGCCATCGGTGGCTGGCCAGCCTTACAGCGTACGATCTCACGCTTCCTGGGTTGGTACCAATCCACGCGCGTCTCGGTGCGCGGGATCGCGCCGTTCGTGGCCCAGTACGGCATCCGGCCGGCGGACTTCGAGACTCCCGCCGGTGGATACCGCTCGTTCAACGAGTTCTTCTACCGCCGGCTGGCGCCTGGCGCGCGCCCCTTCCCCACCGATGCGGAGGTGTTGGGTGCGGCGGCCGAGGGGCGGTTGAGCGTCTTCCCGATTGCGTCAGCGGCCACGCCGCTCACGATCAAAGGTGTGCCGCTCGCGATCGCCACGCTGGTCGGCTCGGAAGCGCTCGCAAACGCGTGCATCGGCGGCCACGCTTTCGTCTTTCGTCTCTGCCCCGTCGACTACCA
>CAYVDO010000220.1:12181-13425 GCA_964450125.1 uncultured bacterium | reverse complement strand
CCACGGCCCGCGCGGATCGGACCTTCGTCTTCGGCGTGCGCGGTGCGCCCAGCCGGGAAGGCGCGCACGCTGCCATCGCCAAGCTCGCGGGAGCGGTGCGTGCCTTTCCCGAGGTGTCGCGCCCTGCTGTGTCCACACCGCCGGCGGGCTCCCCGAGCTCGCCCGCTCCGATGGCCGAACATTACGCTGCGGGCGGCGAAGGCGAGCGGTGAGCGAGGAACGAGGATGGCCGACGTCGAGCGCGAACACCCCGTGGCGAGTGACGCTCCCGATGGCGGTGCCGCGCGGCGTGAGCACGCCGTCACGAGCCGCCGGCGTTTCCTCCGTCAGGTTGGCGTGGTCGCGGGCGTGTCCGTGGCTTCCGGTTGGGCTGCCCTCGCACCGCCCGACCGCGCGCTTTCGCTCCGGGATCCCGACGGCGAGCGAGGCAAGCCGGTGCGCAAGCACGTGCGCTTGCCGGAGCACGGGTTCGCCGTGGCACCGTCGCCCACCGCCGCGCGCCTAGGCGTCGCCCGCGGCGAGCGTGTGGACGCGATGGTGCGGGCCGCCGTCGACGCGATCGGCGGCATGTCCCATTTCGTGAAGCCCGGCGATCGCGTGCTGATCAAGCCGAACGTCGCGTTCGAGCGCGTGGCGGCGCTCGGGGCGACGACCAATCCCGAGGTGCTGATCGCGCTCATCACGCTGGCACGCGAGGCCGGTGCAGCCGAGGTGCGCGTCGTCGACAACCCCATCGAAGCGGCGGAGGCGTGCTTCGAGCGCAGCGGCATCCGTTCCGCCGCGATCCACGCCGGCGCGCGCGTCTACCTCCCCACACCCGCGGACTTCGAGGAGCTGATCACGCCGGGCGCCACCCTCATCGAGCGCTGGTCGTTCTTCCACAGGCCGTTCGTGGGAGTGGACAAGGTCATCGGCGTGGCGCCCGTGAAGGACCACAACCTGTGCGCCGCGTCCATGACCACCAAGAACTGGTACGGGCTTCTCGGCGGCCGCCGCAATCAGTTCCACCAGGACATCCACACGATCATCACCGACCTCGCGCGGATGCTGCGCCCCAGCTTCGTGGTCCTCGACGGCACGCGGGTGCTGTGGCGCAGTGGCCCCACGGGCGGCAGCCTCGCCGACGTGCGCCCTGGACGAACCGTCGTGGCCAGCACCGACTCGCTCGCCGCCGATGCCTTCGGCTGGGACGATCTGCTGGCACGTGATGCCGATCGGCGACCGGCGTACCTGGCACGCGCCGC
>CAYVDO010000220.1:0-12081 GCA_964450125.1 uncultured bacterium | reverse complement strand
CGGCGATCCCGACTGGCGCGCGCAGTCGCGGAAGGAGATCCAGGTTGGCTGAGAACCTGTTTCGGCGCGGCCGCGACGGCAAGGCGTATCTCGCCGGCTTCGAGCCCAGTGCCGACGGCTCGCCATGGTGGGTGCGGAAGCTCCGTATCACCAACGTGCGCGTGGTCTCGCAGGCGTTCTTCTTCGGGCTCTTCGTGTTCCTGCTCTGGACCACGTGGTTCAGCCGGCTGGGCGGCTACCCCGTATCGCTCTTCCTGGAGATCGATCCGCTGGTGGGATTCGCCACCGCGATCGCGACCCACACCGTCTACAAATGGTTGTGGCGTGGTCTCTTCGTGCTGGTGCCGACGCTCGTCTTGGGACGGGTCTTCTGCAACTGGATGTGCCCGTACGGCTCGCTTCATCAGTTCATCGGGTGGCTTTTCAACATCCGCGCCAATCGCAATGCGATCGACTCCAACCGTTACCGGCCGCTCTTCCAGCTCAAGTACGTGATCCTCACCATCATGCTGGTGATGGCGGCGCTCGGCTCGCTTCAGATCGGCCTGCTCGATCCCATCTGCCTGTTGGTGCGCAGTTTCGCGACGGTCTTCGAACCTGCTGCCGACTTCGGTACCCACGCGCTGGGCGCCGCGCTCGCCGAGCGCGGCGTGAATCCCGACTTGTCGGTGGCGCTCTTCGCGCCGGGCGCGCCGCACCAACGGATCTTCGCCGGTGCCTGGTTCGTGGGGGCGATGATCGTCGGCCTGGTGGGGATGAATCTGGTCATCCCGCGCTTCTTCTGCCGCGTGCTGTGCCCCCTCGGCGCTTTTCTCGGAGTGCTGTCGCGGTTCGCGCCGTGGCGCATCGAACGCGATCTGACGAAATGCACCGATTGCGATCTGTGTCTCAAACGCTGCGAAGGCGCGAGCGATCCCCACGCGGCGTTGCGGAAGAGCGAATGTTTCGTGTGCTTCAACTGCATCGACGACTGCCCGGAGAACGCACTCACGTTCGCGCGGGCACCGGTGGCGGTGAAGCCGTGGATCGTGGGCAAGCTCGAAGACGTGAAACAGGGTGCCGCGACCCTGTTCGGCAAGCGCGTGATCAGTCGGGTGTGGGAGACGGAGGTGGCTCAACCCGATCTCCCGCGCCGCCGATGGATCTTCGCATCCGTCGCCGGCGTTCTCGGGTTTCCGTTTCTGAGGCTCTCGAAAGCCGTCAACGACCGCGGCTTCCATGCCAAGGCGATCCGCCCGCCAGGCTCGGTTGCGGAACCGGAATTCCTCGAACGCTGCATCAAGTGTGACGCGTGCATCCACGTCTGCCCCACCAACGTGCTCCAGCCTTCGACGCTCGCGCAGGGCGGTTTCGAGGGGCTCTGGACCCCGGTGATGGATTTCGCAGTCGGCTTCTGCCAGCTCAACTGCACGCTGTGCAGCGAGGTGTGTCCCACGGGTGCCATCCAGAAGACCTCGCTCGAACGCAAGCTCGGCGTGGGCGCCCACCAGGCCGAAGGCCCCATCCGCGTGGGCACGGCCTTCTTCGATCAGGGACGATGCTTGCCGTGGGCGATGCAGACGCCGTGTGTGGTTTGCGAAGAGGTCTGCCCCGTTACGCCCAAGGCGATCGGCACCTACGACGAGACCATCACCCGTTGGGACGGCAAGACCGTGACCCTCAACAAGCCCTACATTCGCCCCGAGCTCTGCATCGGCTGCGGCATCTGCGAGCACGAATGCCCGGTCATCGACAGCGCCGCCGTGTACGTGACGGCGATCGGCGAGACCCGCTCCGAAGCGCGCTCGCTGCTGCTGGACAGGCCGAAATCCGTCTGAGACGATCGGCACCCCTTTCGCCCCTGGAGACCTCATGGCTCGAGATCGAGACGGAATCACGCGGCGCGACGTGTTGGCGATGGGTGGCGCGGTCTCGGCGGCGCTGCTCGCCGAGGGGAGCTTGGGAGCGGTACGGGCCCTCGCCGCCGACGCGGTCTTGCCGAAGATCCCACGCCGCGTCCTCGGCAAGACCGGCAAGCAGATCCCGATCCTGCTCATGGGCGGCGACAACGGCTTCGACAAGGTCTTCGATCCGCGGCTCGCCGAGGGCCTGCGCTACGGTCTCGATTACGTGGACGCCGCCGATTGCTACGCCGGGGGCAATTGCGAGACGTCGCTGGGTGCCTTCGTGAAGCGTCTCAAGTCGCGCGACGAGATCTGGATCACCTCCAAGAGCGACGCGCACGATCCGGTCGGGTTCGTGAAGACCCTCGATCAGAGCTTGGCGCGCCTCGGCACCCGCTACGTCGATCTGATGTTCCTCCACAACCTCTCGGAGCCGCGCTTCCTGAACGACGACCTGGCCGAGACCGTCGCCAAGCTCAAGGCCGAAGGAAAGATCCGCCACTTCGGTTTCTCGAGCCACGCCACCAACGTGGTCGAGCTCCTGAACCTCGCCGCCAAGACACCGTGGGTCGAGGCGGTGATGTTTCGCTACAACTTCCGCAAGTACGGCGACAAGCAGCTCAACGCCGCCATGGATGCGGCGCACGCGTCGGGCGTGGGCCTGATCGCGATGAAGACGCAGGGCTCGGAAGCCGAGCGCGACGTGTGGAAGCAGTTCCAGCAAAACGGCCGCTGGACCAAGCATCAGGCGGTGCTCAAGAGCGTGTGGGCCGACACGCGCATCTCGGCCGCGGTGAGCGGCATGGATACCCTCGAGAAACTGCGCCAGAACATCGGTGCCGCCGTCGATCGGACGGATCTCACGGCGCTCGAGGAGGGCGAGCTCGAGCGCTACGCGCTGGCCACGCGATCGCTCGCCTGCGACGGCTGCGATCAGCTTTGCGGCAACGCCATGCGCGAAGCGGGTGCCAGCGACGAGCTACGCATCGCCGATACGCTTCGCTTCCTCACGTACCACGAGGGCTACGGCCGTACCGAGCGTGCGCGCGAGCTCTACGCGATGCTGCCGGCGCCGGCGCGGAACGTGGCGCACCTCGACTTCGGACCGGCCAATCGGGCGTGCCCGTACGGCGTGGACGTGGCGGCGCTGGTGAAGCGGGCCGCTTCCGTGCTCGGCTGAGGGTGCGCTCGCGTAGTGGTTCGTGCTGGGCGGCACGCCGCCAGGCACCTGGCCGGCACGCCACCATCCCGCGCGTGCCGGCCGCCTCGATCGCCGAGCTCAACGACTACCGTCGCGCGCGGTCGGGTTGGGGCGCGTGGCTGTCGAGACGTGGAGGACTTGGAGGAGTTGACGCTGGCAACGCCCCGGGCGTATGGAATGTCATGGGTATGACCCAGTAGCGTTCGCCTAGTTTCTGCGCGGCGACGCACAGGCTGCGTGTCGGGGAGCAGGGCCGACGGCGGCCGATCCCGGTGGGCGGATTCTTCGCGGACTGCTGCCATGGCGCTTGGTCCGGGTTGTGGGTCGCGTCACGCGCGGCCGGGTGTAGCATTGCGCCGCTATGATCGCGCCTCCTTGCTCGGCGGCGGGGACGGCACCAGGCGGGCTCTCGCGCGAGTCGGGCTGGTGGGAACGCGGGTCTCAGGCATTCTCGTCGTGGCGTTTTGTGCGATGCGCTCGGGCGTCGCCGCGAGCGACGCGCGCTCGACAGGCGCCACCCTTCCGGCTCAGGTCAGGTCCATCACCCACTTCGGGGGTATGAGCGCTGCGAGCCGCGTCGTGGGGAACACCGGCTACCTGGCCAGCGGCCACGGCCTGGTGGTGCTGGACCTCGCGGATCGGACCCACCCGCGCGAGTTTGGACAGGTGCACCTCGGCGGGGCCCCCGCTTCGAGCTACGAGGAGCAGAGCATCTACGCGATCGACCTGATCGACACGATCGCGCTGGTAGCGGGCGGAGCCGACGGTCTCCTCATCGCAGACGTCTCCTCGCCGAACGCGCCGAAGAAGATCGGTGCCGCTCCGGTTCCAGGTGGCGCGCGATGGGTCGCATCGGACGGCACGCACGCCTTCGTCGCGGACCGCGAGAACGGTGTTCGTGCGTTCGACGTCAGCGATCCGTCTCAACTGACGGAGACGGCGTTCTTCAGCGCGCGCTTCACGTACAAGGTTGTGGTCCAGGGGGATCGGCTGTACACGCTGAGCAGCCGGTCAGGTGGGTATCGGGTGTACGTGCTCAGTGTCCCCACGCTGGTGGAGCTCGGACACTACGACCCCCCGCTCGGGTCCCCGGTGGATCTCGCCGTCCAGGGCACCGTCGCGTACGTGTCGCAGTCGGACTACAACGGCAACGGTTGGGTTCGGGCCGTCGACCTCTCCGACCCAGCTCAGCCCACCGAGCGCGGCGTGTTTCACACCGCCAGCAATCCGTACGCGTACGTCGCCGCCGCCGGTTCGTATGTGTTTGCGGCGCCCCTGTCCGGCTACCTCGACTCCACCGTGGACCTCGACGTGATCGACGTCTCCAACCCGACGCAACCCGCATTCGTGGCCAGCCTCGCCCTCCCACCGATGTGGGACATCTCGAGCGTCGCAATCGCCGACGGTTTCGCCTACCTGACACCCCACCCGCTCGCCAAGGACTTCCCTCCACAGCTCTTGATCATCGACGCGCGCACACCCACTCAGCCGGGCACGCTGCAGGTCGTTGGGCGCCACGACACCGTCGTGCTACCGACGACCATCGCGGTCGACGAATCGCGAGGGACGGCCGTGGTCGGCGAGAACGTGAACACGCTGCCGGGTGTCGATGTGGTCGACGTGAGTCAGCCGACCTCCGCCCTGCGTCTCGGATACCTCGCCACCGGCGTCGACTCGTACGACTGGGTCGAGGACATCGCGCTGGATGGCGAGCTCGCCTACATCGCTGGCGGAGACCGACGACGTGGCTTGGTGATTGCCGATGTCTCGGATCGCGAACAGCCGGTCGCGGTCTCCGAGACCGAGCTCGACCACTGGCCGCGGCACATTGCCGTCGAGGACGGCCGCGCCTACATCCTCGACGGCGTCAATCGATTGTGGGTGTACGACGTCTCGGATCCGGCTCGCCCCGAGGCGAAGTCTCACGCCACCCTCGATCCCGAAGGGAACGGCTACGCGTATGGCCTCGCGCTCTGGGGATCGTACGCTCTGGTGGCCCTGGGAGACGACGGCCTTCGCCTCGTCGACGTCTCGATCGACACCAACGCCCACGAGATCGGGCGCTGGGACGCTCCCTCCTACACCGTCGCCGCGCACGGCCGCTACGGCTACGTCAAGACGTCGGCCGGGCTCCAGGTCCTCGACCTGTCGGACCCTTCGCAACCGGCGGCTCGCGGCTTCTTCCCCGCGCCTCCCGCCTCGGATGGGCACATCATCGCGGACGGGCACTACGTTCTCTTCTGGCCCGGCTTCGTCTGGGGTACCTCGTACGGCCTCTACGTCCTGGATGTCGCCGAGCCCGATGCGCCGACCGAGCTCACGTTCTACGCCGCGTCACGGACGCCCGACGTGGCCTACCGAAAGGGGCGCATGTACATGGCCCAGTTCCTAGAGGTGGAGGTGGCCGAGTTCTGCGGTGTCGAGGACCTGGATGGGGACCTGGTGGGGGAGCTCTGCGACAACTGCGCTGCGGTCGCCAACCCGGATCAGCAAGACGCCAACGACGACGGAATGGGAGACGCGTGCGACTTGTTCGTCGATGGCTTCGAATCCGGTGACACGTCGGCTTGGTCAGCGGAGATGCCATGACCCCGATGCCGCGCGGCCAGCCCGCGGCTTCTGAGCCAGATCGGCGACGAATCGGATGGCGTCGGTGATGCTCACGTCTTGGAGCGGTGGGTCCTCGACGGGGCGGGGGGTGCGCGATGAAGCTCTCCTGTTTCGTTTCACGGCGGCGAAGGGCTCCCTTGGCGTTGGTGTTGCTGCTGCTCGCGAGCGGCGCCACGCTCGAAGCGGGTGAGTCGGCGCCGCGACGCCCGCGTAATCGGCCGGACACGCCCGATCTGCGACGCATCCCGGCGGTCGCACCTTCGGGCGTGCCCGACGTTCGTTCGGTACCGTGCCTGGCGCGCGAGGAGATCCCGGCGCCGCCCTGTCAATTTCCTCAGCGCCCCGTACTGATGGGCGAGCGACTCCACTCGTTCCGGAGGAGCCGCGTCCGTGGATTCCGCAGCCCAGGAATTACGCGACGCTGACCGACCAAGCCGAGAGGTCGCCCGATTCGAAGCCGTCGACGAAGATCTCGCAACTGTCGCCCAGTCCGTTGCCGTTCGAGTCAGACTGCCCAGGATTCGGAAAGGCCGGACAGTTGTCGCAGGCATCGCCCACCCCGTCCCCATCCTGGTCCTCCTGACCCGGGTCGCGCGATTGGGGACAGGCGTCGCATGCGTCGCCGACGCCGTCGCCGTCCCAGTCGTCAAGCGAGCAGCGCGACGTAACGGAGACCGAAACCCGTCCCGGCTCACCGAGCTCCGGAACCTCGACGCCGATCGACGTCCGTCCGGGTCCTGTGTACGAGACGGCTCCCGCAGCACTGACCGTCGCCACGTTCTCGTCCTCGCTCTCGAAAACGACCCCAGCCCGCGAGAGGTCGCGAGTCGCCTCGGGATCCCAGTAGTAGCCCAGTACGGTCAAGTTCACCGGCCCACTACTGGGGTCGAGCACGATCTCGGTGGGCAGCGCACGGATCTGGTAGAGGTCCCCGACGCTCGCCGCACGGACGACGACAGGCTCCGCCGACACGAGGTCCCCTTCGCTCGTTACCCCCACGGCCGCGATCTCGAAATCGCCCCATGCCCCCGCCGGGACCGGGAGAGAGACCTCGTACGGGGCCGTGTCGTCGGTCTGAGCTGTGCCCGGACCGACCACCACGATCCGCTCCAGGCCCCCACCCCCCGAAGCCACCGTCACGTTCACGACGTCGCCGGGCTGCACCTCGTCGCCAGGCAGCGGCGACACGATCGTGAGGGCGTTCGCGATCTGCGAGCTCCCAGCCGAAGCCGGCGCGGCCCCGAGCGCCGCGCGCGACCACAGCTCGGCAGCGCGAACCCCCAGGAAGGAGGCTGCCGGGAACTCCGCAAACCGGCTGCTCCCCGCCGGTGCCGCGAGAAGCTCCTCGATCTCGGCCGCGTAGCTGCCGCTCGCGGTGACCCGGGTGTGGATGCTCTCCGTCCCGCCGAGGATGCTGTTGGCCACACCGATGCCGCCGAGCTGACTCTGGAGACTCACCACGCCATCGTGATCCAGTCCCTCGAACGGGTCGGCTGGGACGAACGGCAGCGCGAACAGCAACCGCCACACCGCGCCGACCCAGCCCACCACCTCCTCGAGGGATCCGTCCGATCCCCCCACGCCCGCGACCGCGTGGCTCGGAACGGGTGTCGCGGGCAGAGCGGCGAGCGCGCTGCTTCCAACGCGAAGGTCGTCCATCGCGCTCGGCGGTCCGAGCGGTATATCCGGGCAAGCCATCGCGATGCGCAGCGCCAGCGTCACGGGGAGTGGATTACCGACCCCTTGCGCCGCCGTCGCGAGATCCGCGAGCGGCGACCCCGCGTGAGGGGTGTTGAGCGTGATCAGCTTGTGGACGTCCCCCCGGTTGAAGTTGGCTGGACGCCGGTAGTCCCCCGATCCCACGTGGAGTCGCGGCAGGATGCCGCCCATGCTGTGGCCCACGACGTCGACCTGCGTCGCCGCCGTTCCGCCGTGCATCCCGCGCAGCCGTTCGAGCGCCCGGTCGACGTGGGTGCGGATCCGCGGGGCGTTCGTGTCGAAGTCGTGTGCGTTCGAGGTCCGGTAGTCGACCAGCTCGGAGACGAATCGCGAGTCTCCGACCAGAGAAAGCAGCCACGACGCCGGAGCGGAGCAGAGCCCGTGCACCCAGACCAGCGGCGGGCGCACGAGCGTGAGCGGCCTCACCACCTCGATCGGGTCGCCCTCGGAGGGCGTGAACGTGGCCCGGACGCTGATTTCCCGCTCGGCCGCGCTCGCGAAGGCGCCGCTGGGGTCGAAGTCGAGCGGCGCCCGGTAGACGGCGAACGCCACGTGGCGCCCGTCGGCGAGCAACGTGGCAGGTACGGTCACCAAGGGCGCCGCCGGCCCGCCGCCGAGCGCCGAGAGGTCGCCATCCTCGCCAGAGCCCCCTTCGAGCGAGAGCTCGACGGCCCCGGCCGCCGGGACTTCCATCCGTAGGAGCACCTCGGTCGCACCGTCCGCGGAGACCGCCGCCACGCGGCGCCCGCGGTTCTTGTCGCCGAGGGTGTTCGGGTCGGTGAGGATCCGTCCGCTGCCGTCGATGAGGGATGGGGACGGATCCACGAACTCGAGGGACCACACCCCGAAGCGGATGCCCGTGACGGCGAACGAGGCCGAGACGGTACCGCCTCCGAAGTCGCCCCGGAAGGACGGTACTCGCACGGCACGGATGCCGTCGCCCTGCACGACCATTTCCCGGCCCAAGACGGACCCGGGAGTGTAGGTGACGCTCACCAAGCGGGTGAGCGCGTTGTCGGCATAGGCCTGAACGACGAAGAACACCTCCGAGTCTGATCCGTCGAACGTATCGAGGGCTACGTAGTTCACCCCCGCCGGGTAGCGCTCGGGTGAGAATTGCAGCACCAGGGAGGGAGCGTGCGAGCAGTAGTGGTCGCAGTACTGCATGTCGATGTCCCCACCGCCACACGTCGTCCAGGCGCACCCCTCGAGGTCAGGGGTCCTGCAGGTCGCCCAGATGGCGAAATCCCCCGGCGAAGGCCAATTCCATTCCTGCCCCTCGACTGCTCCGCTGACCGCGTCCGGCGGCGCGGTCTCGAGGCGCAGGCCGATGTCCGCGAAGAGCTCCGAGGTCGGCCGATACAGCCAGGTTCCGCAGATCTCGGGGACCGTGTGGTTCACCTGCGGCGACTCGCCGATCCGGCTTAGGTCCACCTCGATCAGGCCCTGCGACGTGGGCGGCGCGCCGGCAGCCGCCGGCAGCCCACTCGCGGCGAGCGATCCCACTAGGCCGAGCAGCGGGATCAAGAGACGAACGCCGCGATGACCTGCGTGATCTCGTGCCATGACTCGACCCCATCCGGTAGAGGTGCTTGGTGGATGCGATCCGCCACCCTGTGTCAACGGCGCAACTGGGCACTGCCTGCATATACCGTGGTGGCGCAGCGGGGTTGCAACTCTTGCGCCTGCGATGATGTCGTCGATTCCACAGTTGCCGGGCGATGGATCTCTCCCGGAGCGTGGAAATCACACGAACGGGCCCCGTGGCTCGGTGGAAACATCGGTGGAAGAGCTAGATCGCCCGTTACGTGGGTGCTACGGCATCGTAGGAGCCGTGGATCAGGAGTAACGATGCAACGAAGCGGGGCGTTTCTATGGCCACTGGCGCCGCCACCGGCCGCCGCAATCGCGTACGCCGGCGCGGGGACAAGGCCCGCCCACCGGCGTCTCGAGCGCCGCCACGGTCTGGCGGATGCTGCCGCGGAAGCGCACCGGACCCCATCGAGCTCCCTCCGCGCCTTGGCGTTGTTGGGCGGCGCTTTCCACTGCAGGAATTCGAGCTGGCCCTTGGCGATGAGGGGCGGCTTCCCCTGCATCCCGGCCCAGCTCTGGGCGAAACACCGCGCATAGAAGACCGCGGCGAACGGCGGGCACTACCCGATGAGGTGATCCTGTCGGAGCGATTTGGGGGGGGTCGGCGCGATCGACCAGCAGCGGCTCGTCTCCTCGATCCTGGCCGAGGCGAAGGGGAGCGAGATCCACGGGCTCGCCACGAAGAGCACGATCTGGGCCGAATGGGACGCGCGGCAATGGTGGCGCACGGATCGCGAGCGATCGTTCGCTCGCGGCCGAGGGACCGGCGGGGCTCCAGGCCGAACGCGCCGGTTCAGATGGAGGGGCGTCGCTCCCGCGACTCCCGTGAAGCGACGTCTCGGTTGGAGGGCTCTAGCCCCTCGCAGCCACCCATGCCGTCAGGGGAGGGTCGAGTCGTCGCGCGCCGGAGCGAGGCGCGCAACGCCGGTCTTGACGAGCGAGGCGACGAAGCAGCCACACTGGCGCATCCCGTCCTCGCGCTCGAAGAGGACGTAGTGGTCCTCGCGGTCAGCCTCAGGCTGGCTTGATTCGTTCGCGGTTGTGGATTGCGGAGGCCCTCTCGCGCGAACTATCGTCAGCCATGGGCTTCACGAAGCGTCGATCACCGAGCAACGCCGTCGGGTCGTCGGTCGTCGCTTCGCGAGGTGCCGGAAGGCGCCGGCTGTGGATGCGCGGGCGCCGGCTGCGGCTGCGATCGGTGACGGCCTTGACGGCGTCGGTCGTCGCCGTGGCCTCGGCGTGGGCGGCACCTCCGGCGAATGACGATTGTGCGGCAGCGATCAGCGTCGCGCGCTCCGACCGTAGTCTGCTGGGTAGCGCCGTCGAGAGCACCGCCGACGGCGCCTCGATCTGCGGTCCGCCGGGCGCGCCGGACGTGTGGTTTCGCCACGTCGCCGACGTATCGGGTCCGGTGATCATCTCTTCGGCAGGCTCGGGATTCGATACGGTGATTTCGGTGCACACGGGTTGTCCCGGTGCGGCGGAAAACGAGCTCGTGTGTGGCGACGATCTCATGTTCAACGGCACCTTTGCCGACGCGACGTCCGAGGTGGCGCTGTCGATGACCGAAGGAGAGACGGTGTGGCTACGCCTCGCCGCCGGCTTCGGGGGCGGGGCGGGCGCGTACGCGCTTCTGGTGACCGGGCCCACGAGCCCTGTCTTTCAGAATGGGTTCGAATCGGCGGACGCGTGTGCCTGGCATGCAGCCACGCCCGCGGCGAGCTGCGATCCGGGGATGGTGTTTGTTCCGGCCGGCGAGCTCATGATGGGCTCGGAGCTGATCAGCTCGGCGGAAGCGCCGGTCCACGCCGTTTATCTGGACGCCTACTGGATCGACCGGCGCGAGGTGTCGGTCGCCGACTATGTCGCGTGTGTCACCGCCGGCGGTTGCAGCGTCCCCAACGCGACCTACTCGTCGAATCCGGGAGCGTTCGAGCACGCCTGCAACTACGGCGCACAATCTCGGACCGAGCACCCGGTCAACTGCCTCGCTTGGAGCAAAGCCTCCGCCTTCTGCGCCTGGAAGGGGAAGCGCCTGCCGTGGGAAGCGGAGTGGGAGAAGGCCGCGCGGGGGGTCTATGCCAACACCTGGCCGTGGGGGAACCAGCGGGCGAGCTGTTCCTACGCCGTGATGGAGGATCCCGCGGCGGGGGGCCGCGGCTGCGGGTTGGCGAGCACCGCCGCCGTCGGCTCGAAGCCGTCGGGCGCCTCGCCCTACGGCGCAGACGACATGGCCGGGAACGTGTGGGAGTGGGTGGCGGACTGGTACAGCTCCACCTATTACACGGTGAGCCCGTACTCGAACCCGCACGGACCCGCCGACGGATTCGTGAAAGGCCTGCGTGGTGGTGCTTGGGAGGATTGGTCGGGCGCTGGTCTGCTCGCGGCGGCTCGGCTGTCTGGAATCTTCAGTTGGGACCCCGACTACGGCTTTCGTTGCGCGCGGGACGACTGATCCCGTCGAAGTAATCAGTGTCGGGCTTCACCGGGGTGCACCCAGCGCACCCGATTCGCGTGCTGCGACACCGGCCTCACGGGATGCCCACCAGCCACTTTTCCATCGTTCCCGCTTCGAAGTCGTCCCAGAAGATCAGCTCGGCACCGCGCTCGTACGCGCCGACGTCGCAGCCGCCGCCTTGCGGTCGTGCGGCTCCGCGCTGGTCGTAGTCGGGGCACGTCGCCGCCACAGCGGTGTCGATGGCCGGACTGTCCGGCTCCAGCGCGTGGGTGGGCGTCAGGCCGCCATTGTCCGACAACGCAGCGAGCTTGGGATCCGCGACATCCGCTTGGTCGCTCGGCTCCGCGAACCCGCACGAATGCCCGGGGCTCTCGAGATTGCCGCCCTGGCTCAGGAACGTCCCTCCGGTGTCGTCGAAGCACGTTCCGTGAATAAGCGAGTTCGACGCAAGGATGCTCGCACCGCCGGATGAACAATCCGTAGTGAGAATCGCGTCTCCCTCATCCGCGACGTTGCCGGAGATGGTCACGTTGGACAGCGTGAGACTGCCATGGGCGACGTAGAACGCCCCACCCGCACTCGGAAATCCGGGGTCTCCGGTCGCGACGTTGCCGCTC
>CAYVDO010000219.1:0-13463 GCA_964450125.1 uncultured bacterium | reverse complement strand
TCGTCGTGGACATCTTCAACGTCAACGTGTTCACACCCCAGCAGGCCACCATCGGGATGGCGTTCGCGCCGGACGAGCACTGGCGCGCCGAGTTGGACGTGACGTGGTCGCAGTGGTCCGCGTACCAAGATCCCACGCTGATCGTGCACGCCGCCGGGGAGGTGGTGAGTCCCCCGCTGCCGCCAGTGCCGATCACCGTCGCCGAGACGATCCCGCTGCCCTACTCGACGCACGATACGTGGATGCCGCGGCTCGGCATCGAGCACCGTTTCGGCGAGCTCGCGTGGGGCGATGGCGACACGGGCGTGCGCGTGCGCCCCAGCCTCCGCGCGGGGTTCTTCTGGGAGCAATCGCCGATCGGCGCGCAAAGCGGCGTCTCCAACCTCGTGGACAACGACAGGTACGTCTGGTCCGTGGGCGCGGGATTCGACCTGCCCCATCCGTTCGGCAGCGACAAGCGCTTCGGCCTCGACCTGACGTTCCAGCAATCGATCCTCGCCGACCGCACCACGCGCAAGAGCGCCGAGCTCGCGGATCTCGATGGCGACGGCTCGCCGGAGACGCGCGTGCTCGGCTGGCCCGGCTACACCTCGGGCGGCGATCTGATCCAGTTCACGGTCGGATTCACGCTCACCTTGTGAGCGAGCGCTCCGCATTCCGAGCCCGAGCGATCCGGCGTGGCGCGATTCAGCTTCGAAGCCGAGGCCCACACCGAGGTGGCGCGTGCGCGCGACGTAGTGTGGCAGTGGATGGCGAAGCTCCCCGACTCGCTGCGCGCGTTTCCGCTCATCCGCGACGCGATCGAGCTCGAGCCGGATCGCCGCTACGAGCTCGTGCTCGGCCCCTTCGGCATCCAGGATTTCTCGATGGACGTCCGCGCCGAGATGGACGTGACCCAGCTCCCGCCGAGCGAGATGGTGTTCACGTCGGTGGCCGGCACCGGCAACACCGACATGCGCGTGACGCTCGTGCTCGAGAGCGCAGCGTCGACGCGCACCCGCGTGTCCGTGAAGCTCTGGGTGTCGCCGCGCGCAGAGGTGCCGCGGCTCGTGCCGGTCGCCATGGTCGCGAAGGCCGCACGCGCCACCGCCACCGTGGGTCTCGAGCACGCGCTGGCGAAAGCGAAGCAAACACTGGAAGCGAAGATCCGAGCGGTGTGAGGCAGGGGCTTGTCCCTCGCCGAGCGCCGGACGAATCTCGCGGGCGGCGAACCCGCGAGCACGCGGCTCGCAGCACGGAGAGACAGCCATGGAATCGACCACGCGGATGCTCGAAGGCAAGGTGGGGATCGTGACCGGCGCCGGGCGCGGGATCGGCCGCGAGATCGCGCGGATGATGGCCCACGAGGGCGCGGCGGTGGTCGTGAACGACGTCGGTGCCGCCGCCGACGGCAGCGCTACCGGCGAGCGGCCTGCCGACGAGGTGGTGGCGGCGATCACCAGCGAGGGCGGTCGCGCCGCCTCGAACTTCGATTCGGTGGCGAGCTGGGACGGGGCGCACGCGATGGTGGCGCAGGCCGTGGATCGCTTCGGCCGGTTGGACTTCGTGGTCAACAACGCCGGCATCCTGCGCGACGTGATCTTCCACAAGATGACCGAGAACGATTGGGACGCGGTCATCTCCGTGCACTTGAAGGGCACGTTCAACGTGTCGCGCGCGGCTGCCGAGCGCTTCCGCGCCCAGGGCGGCGGCGCGATCGTGAACTTGACGTCCACGTCGGGACTGATCGGGAACTACGGCCAGTCGAATTACGCCGCCGCCAAGCTCGGCATCGTGGGCCTCACGCGCTCGATCGCCCTCGACATGTCGCGCTTCAAGGTGCGCTGTAACGCGGTGGCACCGTTCGCGTGGACGCGCCTCACGGCTACCATTCCCGAGGGACGCACGGATGCCGAGAAGCGGCGCGTCGAGAACTTGAAGAAGATGAAGCCCGAGCAGATCGCGCCGCTGGTCGTGTTCCTGGCCAGCGACGCCGCCGAGGACGTGAACGGCCAGATCTTCTGCGTACGCGGCGCGGAGATCGTGCTCTTCTCCGTGCCACGCCCGATCCGCGCCGTCCACAAGGAAGGCGGCTGGACGCCGCAGACGGTCGCCGAGGTCGTACCCGCGGCCTTCAAGTCGAGCTTCGTCCCCAATCAGGTCAGCGCCGACGTCTTCCCCTACGAACCGCTCTTCTGAATGGCACGGCGGTGCCGGCGACTCAGCCCTCGTACTCGAACGACACGCTGACCTTGGCGGGACAGCCCACGACTTTGTCGTCCTCGATCTTCCTGTCGAGCGCGCGGATCTCGGCGATGCGCCCGCCGTGAAGCAGGCTTCAGGACGTCAGTCGCCGGATTCGTGGCACCCCGTCGAATCCGGTATCGAAGCTCAGGATTCGCCCGATCTCGTGACGCTCCATGATCGCCACGTGTAGCGAGTCTCGCGCGGATAGCGTGGGACGGTGGAGCAGCACCTCACGCGCGCGATCGACGTCCTCACCCTCTACGGGGAAGACCTCGTCGACGATCGCCAACAGCACGTCGAAAGCCGGTTGGATCGCATCGAGGCGGCGGATCGCGGCGTAGCGGTGGAGAATCTCCTGGAGAACCTCGGCGTCGGTGACGAGACGCTCGCGCGCGGACGTGAGGCGCTCGAGCGCGCGCTGCGCATCCATCTTGTGGGGGTGCGGTGCTCCCACCAGATACATCGGCACGTTCGAGTCGACGAAGATCACTCCGCGTCGCCCGCGAGGTAGCCGCCCTCGATTTCGCGGAGCATCGAATCGATGCCGGCGGTCGGGAATTCGCAGCGGGCTGCTGTTCGAATGGCTTCGAGCTTCACGTCGGTGTCACCCGACGCCATCTGGCGACGGGCGTGGCGAAGGCTCTGGCGAACCCACTCCGCCACGGTGACGTGATTCGCGCGCGCGACCTCACGGATCTCCCGCCATTCGCGCTCGTCCACCAGCACTTGCAGACGCTTGCTCATCATGTGAGTGTATCGAACTCATCATGATGAGTCACCGCGAGGTGCTCCCGACGACATCATCCGAATGACTCGACGTGCGTCGTCCAAAGGGTCATTCGCGATTTGCCGCGAGTTATTCGTAGGGGCGGTGGCGAGGCCGCCCGCAACCTGCCCTGCAGCTGCAGGCGGGCTCACGCCCGCCCCGACACCTTCGCGGTCGGGTCGATCCGAATCGTGAATGGTCATTTAGACTCGCGGGTCGTGATTTCACCGCCCCTCGATGACGGGATCGCATCCGATCCGCTCGCTCGTGCGCTCGCGGCGCTCGGCTACTCGGGATTTCGAGCCGGCCAACGCGAGGCGATCGAGACGCTGCTCCAGGTCGGCAAGCTCTTGCTGGTCGCACCCACGGGCGGCGGGAAGAGCCTCGTCTACCAGCTCCCAGCGACGTTGCTCGGCGGCACCACGCTGGTGATCTCGCCGCTCATCGCGCTCATGCACGACCAGGTGCGAGCGCTCGAAGAACGCGGCATCGCAGCGACCTTCCTTGCATCGACGCTCGACGCCGACGAGACCCGCCGCCGCATGGCGCGGATCGCCGCGGGCGGGTTGTCGCTCGTGTACGTGTCCCCCGAGCGTCTGGTGTTGCCCGGTTTCCGCGCGCTGGTGCGCGAGCTCGCGCCGCCCTTGGTGGCGATCGACGAGGCCCATTGCATCAGCGAGTGGGGGCACGATTTCCGGCCCGAATACGGCCAGATCGGCGAGCTGCTGGTGGAGCTGCCCGCGGCACGCGTGCTCGCGTGCACGGCCACCGCGACCCCCATCGTGCGCGACGAGATCCTCGCCAAGCTAGGGCTCGACGCGAGCACTCCGCAGCTCGTGCAGGGTTTCGCGCGGCCGAATCTGGCGCTGCGAGCGCTGGAAGTGGAGTCGCGGCGGGAGCGCGAGCGCGCCGTGGACGGGCAGCTCGGCGAAGCGCTCGGTGCGCCACGCGGCGTCAACGGCCCACCCGCCGGAACGGCGATCGTCTACGCGCCCACGCGCCGCGGCGCCGAGGAAGAAGCCGTGCGGCTCGCGTCACTCGGCTGGCGGGCGCGCTACTACCACGCGGGCCTGGCAGCGGGCGATCGCGACTCCATCCACCGCAGCTTCGCCGCGGGTGAGCTCGAGATCGTGGTGGCCACCAACGCGTTCGGCATGGGGATCGATCGCCCCGACGTGCGCGCGGTGATCCACCTCGGCCCGCCAGGCTCGATGGAGGCCTACTACCAAGAGGTGGGCCGCGCGGGCCGCGACGGCGCGCCTGCGTTCGGCTTGCTTCTGGTGATGCCCGGTGACGTCCCCACGCGCCGCCGGCTGCTGGAGCGGCCCACCGACGAGGGCACCGTGGACCCCGCGGTGCTCGCCCACAAATGGAACCTCTTCCTGGAGCTCATGCGCTGGGCTCAGGGCGGAAGCTGCCGCCACGACGCGATCCTGCGCTACTTCGGCGACGAAGCGGAAACACTCGACGGCTGCGGGCGCTGCGACGTGTGCCGCGCCCTCGCCGGCGGCGCGAGCGAAGCCAGCAGCAACGATGTCACGTTGCTGGTGCGCAAGGCGCTCTCGGGCGTGGCGCGGATTCACGGCCGATTCGGTTTGAACGCCGCCGCGAAGCTCTTGCGTGGCGCACCCGATCCTCGACTCACCAACGCCGGGCTCGACCGCACCACCACCTTCGGGGTGCTGAAGGAGCGAAGCGAGATCTGGCTGATGGCGCTGCTGCGCCGCTGTGTCGTGGCGGGCTGGGTCGATCTGAGCGGCGGCGATCGACCGGTGGCGACGCTCACCGAGGACGGTCGCGCGGTGATGAAAGCCGAGCGCCCCGCGCGCCTGTTGCTGCCCCTCGAGGGACGCGCCCACGGTGCGTCCGCGCCTGCAGCAGCAGGCGCGCCGTCACGCCACGAAGCGAAGCGCGCCGCCCGCGACGAATCCGAGCTCGACCCCCTCGGTCTGCGCGTCTTCGAGTCGCTGCGCTCGTGGCGGCTGGCGGTGGCGCGCAACGATCACGTACCGCCTTACGTGGTGGCGAGCGATCGCTCCTTGCGCGACCTCGCGCGGATCAAGCCGCGCACCCTCCCCGATCTGGAGCTTGCCCACGGCATCGGTCCGGCCAAGCGCGAGCGCTATGGCCGGGAGCTGCTCGATGCCATCGCCGCAGCGATCGCGGCCGGGTGACCCGGCACCGCCCGGTGTTCGACACTCCGGGCACGGCTTCATACGCTGTGACGGCCGGCATGGAGATCGAGCGGCCATGAAAAGCGTCCGGACCTACTGCCGAATCTGCGAGGCCGCGTGCGGCTTGATCGTCGAATGCGACGATCGGGGCACGCCGCACCGCATCCGTCCCGACAACGATCACCCCACGAGTCGCGGTTTCGCGTGTGCCAAGGGCACGCGCTTCCTCGAGGTCGCGACGCATCCCGAGCGGCTCAGGCATCCGCTCCGGCGCGCGCCGGACGGCAGCCTGAGCGCGGTCGCGTGGCCGGAAGCGCTGAGCGCGATCGGCCGGTCGTTGCGCCCCATCCTCGATCAGCACGGCCCGAACGCGGTGGGGGTCTATTTCGGCAATCCGCTGGCGTTCAACGCGCTGGGCTCGTTCGCACTCTTGGGATTCCTGCGTGCTCTCGACTCGCGCAACGTGTTCAGCGCCGGCAGCCAGGACTGCAACAACAAGTTCGCGGCGGCCAAGGTGCTGCACGGCAGCCCGGTGATCCATCCGATCCCGGACTTCGCACGTTCGGAGCTGGCGGTGATCTTCGGCTCGAACCCGCTGGTGAGCCAGGCGAGCTTCGTGCACCTCGAAGGCGGCTCGCTGGTCTTCGACGAGATCGTCGCGCGTGGCGGCGAGGTGATCTGGATCGACCCGCGCAAGACCGAGAGCGCAGCGCGCTGCGGGCGGCACCTCGCGATCCGCCCGGGCACGGACGTGTGGCTGATCCTGGCGCTCTTGCACGAGCTGGCGCAGCGCGCACCCGCCAAGCGATTGATCGATGCGCGCGTGACGGGACTCGACGAGCTTCTGACCGCGGCCGCCGACGTGAGTGTCGAGCGCGCTGCCGCACGAACCGGCATCGCCGCGGCCGAGATCACGGCACTCGTCGAGCGCATCGCTGCCGCTCGGTCCACGGCGTTTCACCTCTCGGTGGGAGTGAATCAGAGCGGCTTCGGCACGCTGGCGTACGCGGCGCTGCAGGCGCTCGCGTACGTGACCGGCAACTTCGATCGTGCTGGCGGCTCGCTCTTCCACCCGGCGGGTGTCGCGATGGCCAAGGCGTATCGGGCGGCGGGCCTGGATCGCGAGCTCTGGAGCCGCATCGGGCGCTTCCCGAGCGTCATGGGCACGCTGCCAGGCGGCATCCTCGCGGACGAGATCCTCACGGCAGGCCCCGAGCAGATCCGGGCGATGATCGTGATCGCCGGCAACCCGGTCACCTCGATCCCCGGCGGCGAGCGGCTGGCGCGAGCGTTTCGGCAGCTCGACTACCTGGTTTGCGTCGATCACTTCGAGAACGACACCGGCCGACTCGCCGACGTGCTGCTGCCCTCGACGACCTGGCTCGAGCGCTGGGATTTCGCGACCACCACCGTGCCGTTCCAGACCTCGCCGCTGGTGCAAGTGGCGGGCGCCGCCATGCCACCGACCGGCGAGGCGCGAAACGATGCCGTGATCCTCTCGGATCTCGCGCTCGCCCTCGGCCTCGCGCGTCGGCCCAGCTTCCCCGCGCGCCTGGCCCAGAGCCGGCTCTTACCCCGACCACGCTACGGCTTCCGAGGGCTCGAGCTGCGGCCGGGCCGCTACCTGGGGCGAGGACCGCGCACTCCCGGACGGCAGGTGCGGTTTTGGGATCCGAGCTTCACCGACGATCTGGAACGATTGCAGCAGGCGAGCCCGAGCCTCGGTGACGACGCCTTCGTGCTGGTGTGTCGCCGTCGCCGTCTCGGCCACAACAGTTGGATCCACGGCGCCACCCGCGACGGCGATCCCGAGCGCGTGGCGTGGCTTGCGCCCGAGGATCTCGCTGCCCTCGGTCTCGCGGAAGGCGAGAGCGTCACGATCGAAACCGCGGCGGGGCGGCTCACGCTCGAAGCGCGCGCCGAGGACGGGCTCGCGACGCGGACGGTGGTGGTTCCGCACGGCATTCCCGGCGCCAACGTGAACGCGCTCATCCCCAGCGGACCCGACGCGATCGAGTGGCTGAGCGGCCAGCACCTGATGACGGGGATTCCGGCGCGCGTGACCGCAGCGCGTGCCGTCGCCGCCGCGTGAACGGCCTCGCGTCCACCCTTGCCGCGACGTCGAGCATGACTGCCCTGGAGGGCGACGCCCCGCAGGGGGCGGGGTCCCGCAGTGGCGGACCGCCAGCTCAGGCGACGACGTCCGAGCCTCGGTCGTCGACGCTCGGCACGCTCGACCGCCTCCTGCCGTGGACCGTGGTCGCGGCGGTGCTTGCTTCGCGTTTGCCCTACCTGGCGCGCGCCTACGTCGAGGTGGACGAATACCAATTCGGCGCGGCACTCGACGATTTCGACGTCCTCGTCGATCGGCCCCATCCACCGGGCTATCCGCTCTTCGTGATGCTGGGGCGGCTCTTCCGGCTGGTGCTGCACGACTCGGTGCTTGCGCTCACGGTGCTGAGCGCGCTCGCGTGTGTGCTCGCCGTGCTCGTGCTCAGCCACTTCGCGCGCCGTTTCGTGGGCGAGAGAGGGCGCTGGATTCCCGCGCTCTTCTTCGCCGCGAACCCGGTGGTGTGGATCACGTCGCTCAGGGCTCTGTCCGAGCTACCCGGTGTGGCAACGACGTTGCTCTCGCTTCATCTCTTCCTCGCCGGGGATGAGCGCCGTTCGCTGCGCACGCTGGTGGTGGGGGCGGTGGTGGGTGCTGCGGCGGTGGGCATCCGCTCGGCGTCGTGTTTCTTGGTGCTACCCGCGCTGGCGCTGGTGACGGTGCTGCTTCTCACGCGGCGCGAATGGCGTGAGGTCGCCGTGCTTCTCGTGGCGTTCACGCTCGCCAACCTCGCGTGGCTGGTACCGCTCGTGGTCGACGCGGGAGGCTTGCGGCCACTGCTCACGGCGATGCACGGGCTCGGCGCCTCGATCTACGCCCACGATCGCGTGCTCGCGGCGGAACCGTCGCTCGCCAAGCTGGGCTCCGTGCTTCACGACGTGTGGATCGAGCCGTGGGCGATCCCGGCGTTGGGGTGGACGACCGTGATGCTCGCGATCGCCGGGTTCGCGTCGCTCGTGTGGCGCAAGCCGCGCGCGGCGCTCACGCTCGCGATTCTGTTCCTGCCGTACGCGTTCGTGGACGCGGTCAACCTCTCCACGACCCGCCTTCGCTACCACGTCTACTTGGTGCCGCTGGTCGGGATCGCGCTGGCGGCGCTTCCCGAGGCGATCCGTCATCCGGTCGCGCGGCCGCTGGCTCGCATCACGCTGCTGCCGTTGGTGCTGCTCGCGGGCGCTTGGACGCTCCCGCGCGCGCGGCTCTTGCACGAGCGCGAGGTTCCGCTCGCCGCGGCCGTGCACTGGCTCGCGCCGCGGGTCGATCCGAAACGGGTGGTGATCCATCGCGATGACGACTTCCGCATTCCGCTGCGCCATCTGGCGCGGGACTGGAAGACGCGCAGCCTGGAAGCGGGTGTGAAACCGGCCCCCGGGAGGCGGAACCTCGTGCTCAGCGCGTGGCGCGACATCGTGAGCGAGCCGCTCGGGAGCTTCGCGATGGAGCGTGGGCTGGCCCAGCTCGTGACCATCGATCCGCCAGAGGTCTACGTGAGCGAGCCCGAGGTCTTTCTCGGCAGTGGTTGGTTCCCCATCGAGGAGTCCGGCGAAACGCGCTGGCGCTGGATGAGCGATGCGGCGACGGTCGAGATTCCCGCGGCAGGCGACGGTGCGGGAGGCCCGACGGCGCTGATTCTCGATGCAGCCTCACCCGTCGCCGACCAGGACCTGAGCGTGGTGGCGTGCGGCGTCGGGCTGGCGCCGATCCCGGTCCGCGACGGCGGCGCGATTCGAATCGGGCTGCCTGCGAGCTGCGGCACGAGTCGCGCCGGGACCGTGGCACTCGCCGCCAGCCACGCTTTCGTACCCGCCGAGAACGATCCCGCGTCTCCGGACCGACGGCGATTGGCGCTGCGCGTCTCGCGCGTCACCCTGGAGCGCGCCGCCGCCGCACGCTGAATCCCTGCCGACCGAGGGGCCGGTCGGCCCCCAGGGTCGGACCGAATCCAACCTCGGATCGAGCACCTGTGCGCGGGTGGAGGCGCGGCGGTCGCTCGTTACGCCCGTCATTCACCGTGCGAGCGGTTCACGCTGCGCGCTTCTTCGGCACGCGCTGCGGCCACACACTGCTCGCCTGCGGCCCCTGCTCGCCGGCTTCCTCCACGAACCGCACCTCGCCACCGACCTCCAGTGCAGCGAAACCACCGTCCAACACGCTGTTCTCGTGGAAGTAGATCTCGCGGCCCTCGGTGGTGTGCAGGAAGCCGTAGCCTTCGGCAGGGAGCAGACGCGCGACGAACGCGATGCTCGGCTCGACGTGCCACTTCACCTGGCCGCGGCGCTTCCGGGCGTAGTCTTCGAGGCGGCGGCGCACCGCGCGGAAGGTGTCGCGGATGGCCACGTACACGTCCTCGTGGGCGTGGCGTCCCGCGGGGTCGCGGCCGGCGACGATCTCACCGCCCACGACCGTCAGGTCGACGCGCACGTGAAAGAGGTTCCCCTTGTGATGGTGGTGGTGGGGCGATTCGACGAGGACTCGGCAGCCCATGATTCCGCCGAACAGCGAGTCGAGGCGCTCCATCTCCTGCTCGATCCGTGCACTCACGGCGTCCGACGGGGTCATGTCGCGGAAGGTGACCTGGAGCGGGATCTTCATGACGCTCTCCTCTCGATACGCATTCTCCTTCACCCATGGGAAGTAGCGCGCTGCGTGCCAAGCACGGACTCGGCGAGGCTCCATTCGCATCGGGCACATGCGGCGACGGCGCGCCGCGGGCGGACGGTTCCCGTGACCTGGCCGAGGCCTCGACGTCACCGTCCGGTGCCCGCGCGCGCCGTGCCGCGTGCTCGCGGTGGCGACGTGGCTGGCACGCGACTTGATTGCGTTTCGCGCCGTGGCACTCACCCGGCGCATCTTCCTAGGCGTCGCCGCCGCCGCACCCGCGCTCGGGCCGGTGCTGGTGGAGGTCGCGTGCGGCGGATCCGGTAGCGGCGCAGCCGGCACCGCCGCGGGGTTTCTGAACCCACGGGAACGCACGATCCTCGACGCAGCACTGGCGGTCATGATCCCGACCGACCAGGACCCAGGCGCCCACGAGGCGCAGGTGGTCGATTACGTCGACGGCCTGCTCGCGGCCTTCTTCACCGATCCGCCCCGCATCTACGCCGGTGGCCCGTACAGCGGGCGCCACGGCGGGGCGAACGAGTTTCGCCGTTTCCTGCCGCTCACGCGCGCCCAAGAGCTGGCGTGGCGCATACGCATCGAAGGCTCGCAGGGTCGAGCCGAGCGTGAGTTCAACGGGCCGGTGGTGGGCTGGCAGCAGCTCTATCGCGACGGGCTCGCAGCACTCGACGAGGAATCGCTCGCCCGCCACGGCACGAGCTTCGATGGGCTCACGATCGACGAGCGCTCGGCGCTGCTCTCCTCCACCAGCGTCGACTTCAAGCGCACGCTCTACCAGCACGCGTGCGAAGGGATGTACGGCGATCCGGTGTATCGCGGAAACGCCGGCTCGATCGGCTGGACGTTCATCCAGTACGAGGGCGACCGCCAGCCGATCGGCTACGATCGCCGCGCGATGGAAGAGCGCGACGAGGGCACGTGATGGGGCGCGCCGTCGACTACGTGGTGGTGGGTAGCGGCGCCGGCGGCGGAGTCGCGGCGATGGTGCTCGCTCAGTCGGGCCGCGAGGTGGTGCTGCTCGAGCGTGGTCGCAACCCCTTCCTGGGCCTCGACCGTCGCGAGGGCATCGAGCGCGTGCTGCTCTCCAACGACGAGCTCAAGGGTCTGCGCAACTTCCTGAACCAGGATCCGATCACCGATCCGCGCACCTTCCGCACCAGCGAACGCGATGGCGATCGCTCGTTCGTCGGCGCCGTCCAGCCGCTGCCGTTCGCCGTGGGCGGCGGCACGCTCACCTACGACGCCGATTCGCCGCGCCCCTTGCCCGAGGACTTCCGCTTCCTCTCTGCGTGGGGTGCGGTGCCGGACGCCGAGGTCGTGGATTGGCCGCTCGGCTACGACGATCTGGAGCCGTACCTCTGCGAATGCGAGTGGCTCCTCGGAGTCCAGGGGGACGGCGGCCAGAACCCGTTCGAGCCGCGTCGCTCCGCGCGCTACCCGATGCCACCCGGCTACATCAAGTACGACGCGCTGCTCCTCGCCGCCGGCGCGAAGGAGATGGGGCTTCATCCGTATCCAACGCCGCAGGCGATCAACTCGATGGCCTACCGCGGGCGGCCGTCGTGCGCGAATTGTGGATTCTGTCCCTACGGATGCCCGATCAACGCCAAGGGCTCGACGGCGGTCACGGCGATCCGCGACGCGTTGCTGACGGGACGCTGCGAGCTGCGCGCCGAGTGCCTGGTGACCAGGCTCGTGACCGATTCCACCGGCCGGAAGGTGACGGGAGTCGAGTACCTGGACCCGGCCGGTGAGCTTCGCGTGCAAGAGGCGGTGGGCGTGCTGCTGGGCTGCAACCCGATCGAAACCGTGCGGCTGCTTCAGCTCTCGGCGTCGGCGGCGCATCCCGCTGGGCTCGGCAATTCGAGCGGCTGGCTCGGTCAGTGCCTGATGTTCCACATCAACTTCATGGCCGTCGGTGTCTTCGACCACCGACTCCACGGCCATCGCGGGCGGCCGGTGACCATGGAGGTCGGCGATTTCCGCGCCAACGTCGACGGCGATCCCAACTACCTCTTCGGCGGTGTGGTGGAGCTGGGCGCGCGCCTCGATCCGATCCAGGAGGCGCTCAACTACACCTGGGGTCCGCTTCACAAGACGATGATGCGCGAGAGCTGGTTTCGCGACCGATTCACGGCCACCGCCATGGTGGGTGAGGACATGCCGGTGCGCAGCAACCGCATCGACTTCGATCCTCGCGTGCGCGACGCCTGGGGGCGCCCGGCACCGCGGATCACCTACCAGAACCATCCGCGCGACCTCGCGGTGCAGGCGTACTTCCTGCCGAAGCTCGAGGAGATGATGCGCCGCGCGGGCGCCCAGATCACGTTCGGCGTCAACATCGACGTGCGCAGCGGCGGCATCCCGAGCACCAACCACATCCTGGGAGGCGCGCGCATGGGCAGCGACCCGTCGTTCTCGGTGACCGACGGTTTCGGGCGCTTCCACGACCTCGACAACCTGTGGTGTGTCGACGGCAGCACCTGGCCCACGTCGATGGGCGTGAACCCCACGCTCACGTTCCAGGCGCTCGCTTACCGCACGGCGGCGAGCATCGTGGAGCCGAGCGAGCCCGAGCGGGTACTGGCGGCGATCGGCATCTCGCCTGTCGCCGAGGCGTCGCGCGCCAGGGGCACGGAGGCGCGGTGAAGCGGGCGTGCTCGGCGGCAGCCGTCGCCGTGCTCGCACTCAGCTTGGGCTGTGGCGACTCGCGCGGATCGGCCATGTCGGCGGACGCGTGCCCACGCTGCCACGTCGACGAGGCCGCGCGAGCGACTTTCGAGTCGTCGCATTCCATCCTCTTCGACTGCACCTTCTGTCACGCGCCGGCCACGGACGATCCCGGGAGCGGCCACCGCTCGATCGTCGATTGTGTCGCGTGCCACAGCGAAACGAGCCATCCGCCGAGCGAGGTGCCCGCCGACGGCGAAACCGTGGCACCGAGCTGCGTGGGCTGCCACGATCCTCACGGCACGCCCAATCTGCGGCTGATTCGCGAGACGATCGCCGGCGTGGCGATCACCTTCGACAACTACGTCGGTTACGCGCCCGGCAGCTACGCCGAGCCAGGGCCGCTCGGAATTGCCGGCCTCGGTGCGGGCACGGGTCCCTGCGAAGTTTGCCACGACGCCACGTTCACGTATCGGCACGACGGCGGTGGACTGCCGCACCACCAGAAGCGCTGCACCCAGTGCCACACCCACTCCGCCGGCTTCGTACCCTCACACGGCGAAGTGCCGGGGTGACGCGGAGCCTGTCGGTGAGTGTGTCGCGTGCGTCGACAGGCCCCGCGCCCCTCTTCGACTCCACCGAACGCTGTGTCGAGACACCAGAAATCGCCACGGTGATACCTGCGATCGTCGCAAGTGGCCGTGGATTGTGCCCGCGGTAGCGCGTCGGCGCCGACAGAGCAGGGGCCGCAGGCCCCGTGCCCTCCATCGATTCGAGCGTGCAAGAAGCATGGACGGCCGCGCTCTGTCGCGGCCGCAGCGCGCCGCTCGTGAATGGTGCAGGCTAGCAGTTTGTTGATTTTCCCCGGTTCCAGGGGAGACATCGCACGTGGTTCTCC
>CAYVDO010000218.1:0-13479 GCA_964450125.1 uncultured bacterium | reverse complement strand
GGATTGAGACGGTCGCGGCGGCAGGCGGTGCGTCTAGATGCCCGCCCAACGGTTTGAATGGTGGTCACGGGCGCCTTGTCGTTTTTTGGCGGGGGACGAGCCCCCGCCCTACGGCTTTGTGTGACGGGTGACGAAGGGTTCAAAAGAGCAGGCCTTGGAGGCCCATGGAGATGTTCATGTCGCCTTCGAAGCCGAGTTGGCCGTTCATGAAGAGTTGCATGCCGTCGACTTCGCCGTTGGTCATGCCCACGAAGTGTTCGGCACTGCAGGAGATCGTGAAGGCGGCGTCGGGGGAGAGGCCGGTGGTGACGGTGGCTTCCGCGCCGGCGATGGTGACGGACCACTGACCACCGCCTTCGCCGGAGACGTTGAAGGCGAAGGTGCCGTTGAAGCCGCCGGTCACGTCCGGGTTCTCGCGGAGCTTCCAGGGCAGGCGCCTGTCGAACCATTCCTGCACGTTGGCGATCCGCGTGGGCGCGTCGTCCACGGGGCCGCGCGCGGCCTCTTCCTCGCGCTGGCGACGCTGTTCCGCGCGCAGCGACTCGGTGGCGGCTGCGTTCACGCGCAGGTCGAGGGCCGCGAGATCGCCTTCGATCACCACGCCGTAGTCGCGCGCGGCGCCTTCGATGGACACGTACTCGTCGAGCACGTCCTCGAGCACCAGCTCGGGCGGCCGCGTGAGCGGATCGCCCCAGCCCGAGCCCGACGCGAAGTCCACGATGATCTGCTCGCCGGCCTTGTGGCCGACGTAAAACGCCGTGTGCTTGACCTCGTAGGCGTGCGGACCGCCCTGGCGCAGGAACACGCGGTTCACCGAGCCGGGCTTGCCGCCGGTCACACCCGGAACGCGCGTCTTGGGGCCGAGCACCCACGTGTACACCTGGCAGTCGGCGGTGACCTCTTTCACGTAGCGCGCGCCGGGCTGGCCGCGCCAGCGCCCCGCGCCGCCGCTGTCGGTGATGAGGTCGCGGGCGATCTGGCGGTGCGGCAGCAGGCTCTCGTTGATCTCGGCGGTGGAGAGGATGAGGTTGCCGAACGCGGTGGGCGTGGCGCCCCACCCGTCGCCAGCCGAGGATGCGCAGGCGCACGTGGACGTGGTGTCCACCGACTGATCCACGAAGAACGTCCCGGTCTGCGGATGGTTACCGAAGATCACCGTGGGGATCGCGATTTTGTAGGTCTGCGGCTGCGCGCGATCGGGCACCGCCTGCGAGAGCGCCAGGCAGAGTGCTTCCGAAACCTCCACGCCGGGGTGGTGCGTTCCCGCCGACACCGGCCGCGTTTCTTCGGGATTGATGCACGTGCCCTTGGGCACGATCAGCTCGAACGCCTCGAAGAGCCCTTCGTTCTTCGGGATGGACGGGTCCACCATGGTGCAGAACTGCGACAGCACCATGCCCTGGGTGTTGCCGAAGGTGCCGTTGGTGGTGAGGCTCGTGCGCCGATCGGAGGCGCTGTAGTCGAGGGTGAGCTGGTCGCCCGCGACCGTGGCCTTGCAGTGGATCTGGATGTCGCGGTTGCCGCGGGTGTCTTGCTCCACCGACGAGCTGCCCTCGTAAACGCCGTCGGGCCAGCTCGCGATGGCCTTCCGCACCTGGCGCCGCGTGAGATCGATCGAGTAGTCGATGGCGGCGCGAATCGTGCCGGCGCCGTAGCTCTCGACCAGCTCTTTCAAGCGCCGCGCGCCGAGGGTGGCGGCGCCCATCTGCGCCTTGAGATCGGCCGAGTGGGTGGGCAGGCGGTTGTTGGTGCGCAGCAGATAGAGAATGTCCTTTCGCTCTTTGCCGCGCTCGACGAGCTTGATCGCCGGAACGCGCAGGCCCTCCGCCCACACGTCGACGGCGTTCACCGAGTAACCGCCTGGAGTGTCGCCTCCGGTGTCGCCGTGGTGGCATTGGATGGAGGCGATGAGCACCAGCTCGCCGTCCACCACCACCGGCGCGAACACGTTCCAGTCGGGTAGGTGGCCGCCACCGTGGTACGGGTCGTTGGCGGCGAACACGTCGCCTTCGTGAAAACCGTCGGCCCCGAAAAACTCGAGCGCGAAGCGCACCGGCCCGCGTGACGCGAGCATGAACTGCGGTATTCCCACGGAGAGCGCCGCGAGCCGACCGCGGCTGTCGAGGATGCTCGCGTTCCGCTCGTTGGACTGATTCAGAATCGGCGTGACGGCGGCGAGGCTCACGTGCATCGCCATTTCGAAGGCGACCGTCTCCATCGCGCCGCGGATCACCTCGGCGGTGATGGGGTCGATGCGGCGCGCGTCGGCGGTTGGCGCCTTCTTGCCGCTCGGCTTGCCAGCTGCAGGCTTCCGCGGCGTGCGCTTCTCGGCGTGGCGCGTGGCGGCGCGCGTGCGCGTGGATCGGCTGACTGCGGCCATGCTCACCTCTTCCGAGTGGAGGAACGCCGCGCGGCTTTCGCCTTGCCTGCGGGCTTGCGCGCGGGTTTGCGGGCGCGGCTCGTGCGCCGTCGCGTGATCACGTGGTTGCCGTAACGGTCCACCGTCGATTGTTGCTCGGGGTGGACCACGATGGTCGAGAAGGTCTCTTCGATGATCGCCGGCCCGATCACGACGTGACCCGCCCCGAGGCGCGCACCGTCGTAAACCGGGGTCGAGACCATCGCGCCGTGGAAATAGGCACGACGATGGCCGGCGAGCGCGGCCTTTGCCGTGCCCTTGCCTTTGGCGATGCGCGGTAGCTCGGGCTTGGGCGCGGCTCCCACCGTGCGCACGGTGAGCTCCGCCACGACCACGGCTTCGCTGGGGGTCGCGAAAGTGTGGAGCTGTTCGTGAAGCTCGTGGAAGCGGCTCGCGACCTGATCCACGGTCGCCCGGGTGATCGCGCCGTCGGAAAGCTCGAGGGGAACGCTGAGTGTGAACGTCTGTCCGGGATAACGGCAGCCGAACGCCACGTGGTGAACGACGTCACTGCCGGTCACTCCCACCTCCGCCAGCTCGGCCTCGGCGCGGCGGCGCAGCTCGGCCAGCTCGGCGTTCACGGCGTCGACGTCGAGCAGCGCCACCTCGGCGATGTGCGCGTGCACTTGGTTCACCACGAAATCCGCGGTCAGCGTGCCGTACGCCGACAGCACCGGCGAAAGCCGCGGCACCACGATGCGATCGATGCCGAGCTCCAGCGCTTGCGCGGTGGCGTGCGTGGGACCGCCGCCGCCGAACGCCACCAGGTCGAATTTCCGCGGATCGTGGCCTTTCTCCGACGACACGCGGCGGATGGCGTTGTTCATGTTGGCGTTGGTGAGGCGGTGGATTCCGGCGGCAGCCTCGATGACGCTCAAGCCCAGCGGTGCCGCCACCTGCTCGCGAAGCGCGTCCTCCACGCCGTCCCAGTGGATCTCGAGGGCGCCGCCGCAGAGCGCCTTGGGGTTCAGGTAGCCGAGCACCAGGTTGGCGTCCGTCACCGTCACACGGGCGCCGCCGCGGCCGTAGCAGATGGGGCCAGGTGTGGAGCCTGCGGACTCGGGGCCGACGGTGAGACCGCCGGCGTTCACCGTGGCGATGGAGCCGCCGCCTGCGCCGATGGAGAGCACGTCCACCACGGGCAGCGCGATGCAGTGCCGGTAGAGCCAGTTCCAGAAGCTCTTGATCTCGGGCTCGCCGTTGCGAACCAGGCAGACGTCGTACGAGGTGCCGCCCATGTCCACGCCGATGAAGTCGCGGATGCCCGCGCGCTTGGCGAGCTCCACCGTGGCGGTCACGCCGCCCGCCGGCCCCGAAGCCAGCGTCACGATCGGCCGCTGCTTCACCGCTTCCACGGTGGTGATGCCGCCGTTCGATTGCATGATGAGCAGCGCGTTGCGGTATCCGCCTTCGGTCAGCTCGTGCTGCAGGCGCTCGAGGTAGCTCACCACCCGTGGACCCACGAACGCCGTGACCAGCGTGGTGGAGGTGCGCTCGAACTCGGGCGCCGCCGGCATCACCTCGTGCGAGAGATAGACGCGCGCGTTGGGCGCTTCCTCGCGCAGGATCTCGGCCACCCGGTTCTCGTGGCGGGGATCGACGAAGCTGAAGAGCAGCACCACCGCCACCGACTGGATGCCGTGCTCGTGGAAGCGGCGCGCTGCGCGACGCACGCAGTCTTCGTCGAGGGGCGTGAGCTCCGCGCCGTGATGGTCGAGGCGACCCGGCACGCCGAAGCGAAAGCGCCGCTTCGCGATCACCGGCGGCGCGGGGTAGGTGGGGTCCCAGATGTTCTCGCGCCAGCCGCGCCGGAACTCGATCTCGTCACGGTGGCCTTCGGTGGTGATCAGGCCCGTGGAGGCGCCGCTGTGCTCGATGAGGGTGTTGTCGGCGGTGGTGGTGGCGTGAACCACCACGTCGGTGGCGCCGAGGAGCTGCTCGAGGGAGCGGCCTTCGCGTCCCGCGAGGTCGCGCAGGCCCTGGATGACGCCGAGTGCTTGGTTTTGCGGGGTGGTGAGGCTCTTCGTGACGTCGATCGAGCCGTCGGGGCGGACCAGCGCGAAATCCGTGAACGTGCCGCCGACGTCGATGCCGATGCGATAGCCCACTCCCACCTCCGGTCGTGTCGCGAGTGCCTGGGCGAGACTTCAACCCGAAATTTGACACTTCGTCAAATACGGTCGAGCTTCCCGGCTGTTCAGCGCGGGGGCGGCGGCGCCCCGCGCCGGCCCGCCCCCCCCCCCCGGGGGGGGGGGGGGTTGGGGGGGGGGGGTGGGGGGGGGGGGGGGCGGCGCCCCCCCCCGCCACTTCCGTGCATCTGCGGGCGGGCTTTCGCCCGCCCCTACGTCCTCGCTGGCCGGTCGATCCAGATCGTGACGAGTCGTTTCGACGGGGGCTGTCGCCGATGAGCGTGAACGCAGCGTCGAAGTCGATCTCGGTCACCGGCGCCGACGAGCTCATGCTCGTCGCACACGACTACGGTGGATGCGGCGAGCCGCTCGTCTTCCTTCACGGCTTCGGTCACGATCACCACGTTTGGGACGAGATCGCACCCGCATTCGTCGACGCGTTTCGGGTGCTGGCGTTCGACTTGCGCGGGCACGGGGCCTCGGCGCGGGACCCGGGCTTTCGCTATCACCACGTCTCGATCGGCAAGGATCTGGCGCGCATCGTCGAGGCGCTGGGCGCGGCGCGCGTGTCGCTCGTCGCCCACTCGACGGCGGGGCACGCCTGCATCGGCTACGCGGCGCGCTTTCCCGATCGCGTCGCGAAGCTGGTGCTCGTCGATGCCGGTGCCGAGCTGCGGCCGAGTGGGGGACGAAGCGGCAGCGGTGAGCGAGGCGAACGTTCTGAGCGAGCCGAGCCCGCAGGCGACGGCTCGTTCGCCTCGATTGCCGAGTACGTCGCGGTGCTCACGCGATTGCATCCCGGCGCCTCGCGCGAGCTCCTCGAGCGGCTCGCGAGCCACTGGCTTCGCGAGCGCGCCGACGGCCGTTACGAGCTCACCGTCGATGAGCGCTTCTGGCGTCCGCGGCCTCCCAAGCCCAAGGCGGGTGCCCATGCCGAGGACACCGCGAGCGCCGATCGTCCCGCGTTCGATCGCAAGAGCTGGGCGGAGCAGGGCGAGGAAGCGCTGTGGCGCGATCTCGGGGCGACCCGCTGTCCCACGCTCGTGGTGCGCGGAGCGCGCTCGCCGATGCTCCGCGCGGCGACCGTCGAACGCATGGTTCGCGAGGTGCTTGTCCACGGACGCGCCGCCGAGATCCCCAACTCCGGCCACGTGCCGATGATCGACAATCCCCAAGCCCTTCGCGCCACCCTCGAACGCTTCTTGGCTGGAGAGTGAGAAGGACCCACCGCAGAATGGTCATTCACGATCCGGATCGACCGGCCGCCGAAAGCGTAGGGGCGGGCGAAAGTCCGCCCGCAGTTGAAGGGCAATCTCGGGCGACCTCTCGGCCGCCCCTAGCCAAGAACCGCGACGAGACCTGCAAGGGCGTTTAGGATTCGAGCCGACCACCGATCGTCCGATCGACGAGTGAGACCATGCGCGGAACGCGAACGACGCTCACCCAACGCTGGTACGACGAAGGCTTCTACGGCACCGAGACGGTGCGCGATCGGATCGAACGCGCCGTCGAGCGCTGGGGCGATCGGCAGGTGGTGGTGTGGTCGTGGTTTCGCTCGGGCGCAACGACGCTCGGCGAGATGCATCGTCGCGGCCGTCGCCTGGCGGGCGCGTTCCACGACCTGGGTCTTCGTGCCGGTGACGTGGTCGCTGCGCAGATGCCGAACTGGATCGAAGCGGGGGTGCTCTACCACGCGTGCGTCGAGCTGGGGCTGGTGATTCTGCCGATCATTCACGTCTACGGGCAGACCGAGGTGGACCACATCCTGCGCTCCTCGCGGGCGAAGGCGCTGGTGTCTCCGGCCATGTGGGGCGGGATCGACTACAGCGAGCGCGACTACCCGGCGCGGCACGCCGGCTTGCTGTGGGTGGTGGTCGGTGAGCCACCGAACGGCGCGCGCTCGTTCGAGGACCTGGAGGCGCACGGTCACGATCGTTCTCCGCGGCTGGAAATCCACGCCGACGACGTCCACGTGACCAACTACACGTCGGGCACCACCGCGGAGCCGAAGGGCGTGCTGCATTCGCACAACTCGCTGCTGGCCGAGGTGCGCGCCCAGGTGAACTCCACCGAAGACGTGGAGGGGCGCGAGATCATGGTCTCGCCCAATCCCGCGGGGCACATCGCCGGCTTGCTCACGAACTTCCTGTTCGCGGCGGTGATGGGCCAGAAGATCGTGATGATGGACGGCTGGGACCCGGCGGCGTGCCTCGAACTGATCGAAGTCCACCGCGCCACCAAGGCCGGTGGCGCGCCGTTCTTCCTGAACGGCATGCTCGAGCACCCCGACCTCGCCACGCGGGACCTCACCAGCCTGCGGCTCTTCGGTTGCGGCGGCGCGGGAGTGCCGGCGAGCCTGATCGAGAAGGCGGCAGCGCACGGCATCTTCTCGTTCCGCTCGTATGGCTCCACCGAGCATCCGTCGATCACGCAGGCGTTCATGGCGGATCCCGTGGAATGGCGAGCGCATACCGACGGCCGCGCCCAGCTCGGCGTGCGGCTTCGAATCGTGGACGCCGACGGCCGCGACGTGCCGCTCGGCGCACCGGGCGAGATCCTCACCATCGGTCCCGACATGTGTGTCGGGTACCGCGACGAGGCCCACAACGTCGCCTTCGATGCCGACGGCTGGTACCGCACCGGCGACGTCGGCATCCTCGACGCCAACGGCTGCCTCGCCATCACCGATCGCATCAAGGACATCATCATCCGCGGCGGCGAGAACATCTCGGCCCGCGAGGTCGAGGAAGTCCTCGCCAAGCACCCCAAGGTGATGGAAGCAGCGGCGGTCGCAGTGCCGGACGCGAAGTACGGCGAGCGGGTGTGCGCGTTCGTGGTGGTGCGGAACGAGCGTGATCCGCTCACCGTCGACGAGATGAGCGAGCATTTCCGGGCCGCCGGCATCGCCAAGCAAAAAACGCCGGAACGATTGGAGCTGGTCTCCGAGCTGCCGCGCACGCTCGCCGGCAAGGTGCAGAAGTTCAAGCTCCGCGATCAGCTCACCGCCAGCGGCGCGTGAGCGCTCGCCTACTCCGAGGGAGGACCATGAGCGATTCCGACGAGCGCCTGGCGCGTGGCAACGCCGTGAAGGCGGCTCTCTGGGGAGAGCGTGCCGTAGCAGGCGCCGCCTCCGGTCCCCCGGGAATGAAGGTCGCGCCGGAATTCTTCGAGTGGGTCACGAAGAGCTGTTTCGGTGACGTGTGGTCGAGACCCGCTCTCGATCTGCGTAGCCGCAGCCTGGTCACGGTGGCTCAGCTCGCTGCACTCGGGAAGACGGACGAGCTGCGCGCCCACCTCGCCGGTGCGCGGAGCCTCGGCATCTCTCGTGCGGAGTTGGTGGAGGTGCTCATGCAGACGGCGTGCTATGCCGGAATTCCAGCAGCGGTGCAGGCGCTCAATGCTGCCGAGCCCGTCCTCGGCCCCGCGGACGCCGACCCCGATCGAGCCCGACGAGAGGAATGACATGCGAAATCACCGGATCGAGAACACCGCCGTTGCCGTTGCGTTCGTGGCTTCGCTGCTGGCACTGCCGTGCTCGGCCGCCGAGGGCGATGCGGCACAACCCGGAACCGAGCCCGCCACCAAGTGCAAGCTCGAAGACGTCGGCCAGCCGCAGCGCTCCCAGGACAACGCCGCGAAGAAGGTGACCTTCAAGGGGCGCATCCGAAACGCCGGCGACGCCGTCGCCAAAGGCGTGCGCGTGCGATTCCAGATTCGCGGCGCGACGGACGATTTCGTGGCCGGTGAAGAGGCGGTGGCGACGCAACCTGCCGACATCGATCCCGGCGGCGAAGCCAGCTATTCGGTTTCGGCCACGTGGACCGGAGTGGCGGCGCACGGTGGCGGCAAAGAGGTGCTGACCCGCGAGATGGACGGCTGCGATGCACCTCGCCCGGAGTTCGGCGTGTCGGGGAAGGGCTACTGTGAGCTCAGCTTCGTGGGCACTCCCAGCCGCAGCGGCACCAAAACCCGTGGCGAGATCGAGAACGCAGGCCCCGGAATGGCGCGTGACGTGGTCGTGGCCATCGTGAAGCCCGACGCCACGAGCGTTCCCAAGGGGACCCCACACGTCACCGCGACGCCCGCCTCACTCGCGCCGGGGGCGCGCGGGTCCTTCGAGCTCGAAGCCCCCGGCTCCGCCTCCGAAGGCACGGTCCGCATCGTCGGCTACGACTGCCAGCCGATCGAGTAGCGCAGCAGCCCGTAGCGTGCGCGGCGCGGGTGACGACCGGACGCGCCCGCTGGCGCCGTGCGGCCCTCAGCGCCGGAACGGATACGTCTGCTGCGCCCAGAATCCCGGCGGCACGGCGTTGCCGAGCACGCCGTACTTCTCGGGCAGCCTACCAGGCGCCTGAACGGCCGTGCCGAACAGGTGATCGAGAAATGACAGGTGCGCGGCGTAGT
Organism: uncultured bacterium; assembly: GCA_964450125.1. GTDB lineage: Bacteria > JADJOY01 > JADJOY01 > JADJOY01 > JADJOY01 > JADJOY01. Next base: position 4,527 of record CAYVDO010000218.1, on the reverse strand, counting down.
TCCTGTCGATCGCGGTCGGGTCGCTGCCGTGATGCCAATGGTGAAAGTCGGGGGTCACGACGACGTACCGCAACACACCCCAGGGCCATCGCACGTTGGAGTGGATGAGCACCGCTTGCAGGCCGACGATCACGACGTACGCATCGAGCGCCCGGCGCGAGAATCCGATTGCGTAGAGCACGCCGAGGACCGCTACCCGGGTGGCGATGACCTCGAGCACGTGCAGGCGTGAACCGGCGATCCAGTCGAGCGTGCGGGCACTGTGATGGACCGCGTGGAAGCGCCAGAGCCACGGCACGGCGTGATACGCGCGGTGCCACCAGTATTGGACCAGATCGGCGGCGATGACGAGAAACACCAGCTCGACAGCCAGCGGTTGGCTTCGCATCCACGCACCCAGCGCGGGAAGGGCGGCCCAGTCGAAGAGCCGGTGCACCAGCTCGTTCACGACCACCAGCACCACACCGATCAGCAGGTGATTGATCGCGAAGTACGTCAGGTCCGTCTGCCATTCGGGGCGAAAGACCGGCTGATCGCGGTGCCAAGGAAAGAGCTTCTCGAGGAACACGAAGACCAGCGTCGAGCCGAGCAAGTCGAGAACGAACCAGTCGAGCCCGAGGTACGGCGTGCCGTCGGGGAAGTTCCCGACGGGGACACGGTGCCCGCCGAGTAGCGCTGCGACGGCGACGAGGCCGAAGGCGGCGGTGGCGAGCCAGCGCGACCTTCCCAGGACCAGATTCGCGAGGCTCAGACCGCCGGCGACCACCATGGCCGCGAGGAGCACGTGGCGAAGGACCGCGACGTCGTACTTCTTCCGTAGCTCCGGCGTGGTCAGGTACTCGGGAAAGTGGAACGCCAGCACGGCGAGCACCGAGAGCGCGCCGAGGGCGAGCGCGATGCTGCCCGAGACCAGCCCCCGGCCCCGCTGCAAGCGGCCACTGCGACGAAGGAAGTCGAGCAATCGCATCGGTCGCGGGCTTTCGCGCACTCCTCTCGGCGGCGTTGCTTCGAGCTCGTCGCGGACCTCGCGAGGTCCTGCAGCTCGCGAGGCCCGTCACTGTCGAACGCACGCGGAGTGTCGCCGTGCCCTGTGCCGGTCGCAATCGCGTCGACGACTCGCTCGGTCGCATGTCGACTGTCGGCTCGCTCGGCTCGCGTCATGTGCTTCTCGGCGCCGGCGCAGTCGGGTGGCGGCGCGGAATCGCCGCGCGGCTGGACGCGAAGAGCTCCGTCCAATCGACGCGAGCCGTGAGCTGCATGAGCACGAAGAGCGTCACCACCGCGCCGAGGGTGATGGTGAGGCCGGTGAGGCCCTCGAAGAAGAACGCGTAGCTGAAGAGCACCAAATAGACGAGCTGGGCCGCGCCGGCGTGGATCAGGAAACGACGCATGCCCGCCACCAATCGCAAGTAGCTCAGCACCAGGAAGATGCTGGTGGTGGCGGCGACCGCGAACGCCACGTTCAAGTCCACGAGATCGGCCAGGTAGGCGAGCAAGAGGTGGAATGCGAAGAACGCCGCGCACAGGAAGAAATAGTTCATGGGATGGAGGTTCTGTCCCTGGATCATTCCCAGGATCACCATCACCGTCAGGAAGAAGAGCAGCGACACGGGCGCGAAGTAGGTGATGCGTGAGGCCAGCGGGCCGGGGTTGAGCTTGCTGGGTGGCACCAGCCCGATGCACTGACCGGTGACGACGTTCGTGAAGTCCCAGTGGAGCTTCCAGCCCGAGCCCTCTCGGGCCTTCGAGGTGGGCGAGAGTGACCCCGAGGGAAAGTCGATGTCGTCGAAGTCGGTCTCGATCGCGACCGACAGGTTTCGCGCCTGGGCCACGCCATCGCGGGCCAGTGCATAGATCCAGGTGCCGATGCCCCGCGAACGATAGGCGATCTCCACCTTGGCCTCTGCGCGTGGCGCGACGAGGGCTCGCACCGTGACGCCGTGGGTGAGGTCGCTCACGGTGGGCGGCTCGTGGCCATCCACCCGGAAGGTGAAGCCGTCGTAGATGGCGGTGGACGACGGGAAGGCGAACGTGACGTCGACGATTCGCTCCTCGTCGTCGGGATTCGTCACCCGGTACTGGCCCGTGAAGTCGATCGCGTAGGTGTCGTACCAGAGCAAGCCCTTGCGTCGGTGGTCGACGTGGAGCTCGACACCCACTTGGCTCGAGTCGAGGCCGAGCGGCGTCTGATCGACCACCTCGCGGGTGACGGTGCGCGATTGCAGCACGCCCGCAGCGTCCTTCTCGGTGACCACCTCGGAGACCGAGCGCACGCGTGCAACCTCGGCGGTGGGCGCGAACTGGCGGTGATACCCGCCCCACAATCGCTCCACCTCCATCCCCAAGGCGCCGCCCTTTTGCCCGGTGCGGAACACGATCGAGCTCCCCAGCACGCACCAGCCGATGGCTGTGCAGAGAAAGATGAGCCCGATGGCAGCCAGGCGATGTGCGGTCATGTGCGGTCTCCTCGGAAACGATCGGGGGGAGCTCGAACGCTCTCGTCGACGAACGAACGCCGCAAGCCTCGCCGGGACGATCGCAGTCGATGTGCAGAGATTTCGCACGGCGCGTGCACACGCGCACCGGGTGTTCGTCGCGCGACGCGACCCTTCACGACTTCGATCGCCGCGACCGCCAGCACATAGGGGGCGGGACAGAGCCCGCCCGTGGAGGAACGGCCGTTGCGAGTGGCCTCGTGGCCGCCAGGACCAACCACCCGCGAGGGATCCCGCAACGGCATCTCGTGACGCGCGCACGACTCTGGAATCGCGCTTTTGTTACAGTCGGCGCCGCAATCCGTGGCGCGTGCGTGCGCTCACGAGGACGGGGGTGGCGTGCGAGATCGGGCTTCGAGGCGGACGAAGGTTGCGGCGGTGCTCATCGGCGGTGCCGTCACGCTCGCCGCGTGCTCGAGCATGAACGAGGACGGCGGATCGGCGACCCACGCGCCCCGCTACGAAGACTGCTACTCACCGGACGCGCTCACCTCGCCGGACGTCGCGGGGCATCGCTGCACCTGGCTGCACGAGGCGCTGCTGCTCCAGGAACGCCTCGATCGCGACACGCCTCTCGGCGAGACGCAGTGGCACTCGACGCACAACTCGTTCAACGCGGCGGCCTACACCGGTGTGGGCTATTTCGACTTCAACCAGCAAGTCTCGATTCGCGATCAGCTCACGCTCGGGATTCGCAAGCTCGAGCTCGACGCCCACTGGTATCCGAGCGACGCGGCCGGCACCAAGGCGCCGGTCTTGTGTCACGCCCAGGGTGCCGATCTCTTCCATCTCGGCTGTACGTCCAAGGCGCGGCCTTTCGCCGACGGCGTGGCAGAGATCGTCGACTTCCTCGCCGCGCCGGGGAGCGAGGACGCGGTGGTGATCGTCGGCGTCGAGGACGTCCTCGAAGAGCCCAACGCCGCCACCGGTAGTCGCCCCGTGCCCGAGGCCCACGACGAGGTGGTGGCGATCTTCGAATCGTTGCTCGGCGACGAGCTCTATCGGCCACCGGCTGACGGTACCTGCCACCCGCTGCCCCTCGATCTCACCAAGAACGCGGTGAGGGTCGCCGGCGCGCGAGTGGTGCTCGCTTCCGGATGCGGCGCAGGCGACGCGTGGCCCGCGGCGTTCTTCGATGAGACCGGGCGCAAGAAGGGGAACGACGGCTTCACGCCGTATCCCGACTGCGAGTCGGTGTATTTCTCCGCCGAAGACTACGCGACGAAGTGGACACGCACGTGGCAGGACAGCACGTTTCTTTCCAGTCTCGTGGATCCCGATGTCGAGCCGATCGATGCCACGACCCTCGCCGCGATGCGCGGCTGCCCGCTCAACGAGGTGGCGCTCGACCAGCTATGGCCGGACGATGCCCGCGCCACCGCCATGGTGTGGAGCTGGGCGCCAGGCGAGCCGCGTCCCGCGGGCGCAGCGCGCTGCGCGACGAGCGATGCCGATGGCCATTTCGTGCCTCGTGACTGCGCCGAGGAGCAGCGCGCCGCTTGCCGAGTGGGCGGCGAATGGCGGATCAGCGAGGCCGCGGTCTCGTGGGCGGAGGCCGACGATGCGTGCGTGAGCGAGCTGGGCGCGGCGGCGAGCCTGGCGACGCCCACCAGCGGCTTCGAGAACCAGCGTCTCGCCGACGAAAAGCGCGTCGCGGCAGCGAGCCAGGTTTGGCTCGGCTACCGCGACGCGGCCGGGCAGGGCCGCTGGGAGTTGGCGCGGTACTGAGCGCTAGGTCAGACGCCGCGGATCGGAACGGTCGTGCGGTGGAAACCGCCGCCCCGACGTTCGGGAACGTAGCGGAGCAAGTGCTCTGCTCTCCGACGAGTCGCGCCGATGCGCAGCCGGGATGGGCGTCGATCGTATCCCTCGCGCGAGGTCCAAATGACCCTTCACGATGTGGATCGACCCGACCGCCAACCCGTAGGGTCGGGCGCAAGCCCGCCGCCGACGCAAGGCGCTTGCGGGCGGCCTCGCGTGTTCGACGTCAACACATGGGTCACACCGTGTGCCAAGACATGGGTGACACCCG
>CAYVDO010000217.1:0-13499 GCA_964450125.1 uncultured bacterium | reverse complement strand
GAGATCGTCGCCTTCCTGAAGCGCAAATGGGCTCGCGAGATCGAATACCGCCTGGGCGAGAAAGCCCAGCAGCGAGCCTGGCGTGTAGTAGAAGTCGTTGGGGACGCCCCAGTGCCGGGATGCGGCGATCACGGCGAGTTGCAGTGGGAAGTGCAGCAGGTAGAGCGAGTACGACACGTCGCCGAGCACGGCGAGCCGAGCCACGCTCGCGATTCCCAGCCGCTCGAGGGACGCGAGCGTCAGAATCGTCACCGGGAACACCGCCAGCGTGGCGGGCCAATACACGTTTCCGCCGCGCTGGAACGTGAACGCGAGGAAGAGCCACCCCGCGATCGTTGCCGGTACGAGGGCTCGCACGGCGACGCGCAGCGCGCCGCGCTTCGCCCAATGGTCGTGAAGCTGGTGTGCGCAACCGCCGAGGAAGAACGACCCGATCCCCGACCCCAGCGATCCGTGGAGGGGCTCGACGACGACGTGACCGATCGCAGACAAGCCGAGTAGCACCACCAGGCGAGGTGACACGAACCGGCACAGCACGAAGAACGCCGCGTAGAGAAACATCTCGACGGACACCGACCATGCGGGGCCGTTGAACGAGTAGTCGCGCTCGAGCCCCCACGACGAGGCGAGTAGCAGATTGAGCACGAAGTGGTACGGATCGTTCTGCCCGTACACCAGGTAGTCACCGTACGCTCGGCGGAACGCCGCTTGGCCACCTGCCACACCGAGCAGCGTCACCAGGTGCAGCGGGTAGAGCCGGGAGAACCGGAGCGCGAAGAACTCGCGAGCGCTCACGAGCCCGCCGCGAATTCGCTCGCCGTAGAGCCAGAAGAACACGAATCCCGAGAGTGCGAAGAAGAGGTCGACCGCCAGCCAGCCTTTCGCGTAGAACGGCGAAAGGACGCCGTAGAACGGGAACTGACTGCGGACGTAGGGCCCGGGTGCGGTCCCGCGGTAGAAGAAGTGCTGCCAGTGCCAGAACACGACGGTCAGCGCAGCGAGCCCGCGTAGGGCATCGAGCGAATGGAAGCGCGTCGGGGTCGCGAGTGCGGCGAGTGCGCCGCCGCTCTCGTTCGCGGCCGCCGAATCGCGCCCAGTGGGCCAGGCGGGTGCGCTCACCGTGCCGAGGCTCCATGCTGGCGGAACGGCATGGGCTGCAGTCTGCAGGCTCGGATGGGCGGGCGCCGTGCGAACCCCGGATTCTCCGGCGCCACGTCGCGAGCTCGCACCGGCGGCCGCCGTCGGGAACGGTCTCGAGGATGAGTTCGCGAGTCGAACCGCACGACGCTCGGGCAGACTAGCGACGTCGTCCGCGCGCGGGCAAGGTACACCGTCGTCACCGATCGCAGGAGCGCCGGCATGGGTCGGCTGAAGCGCGTGGCGCCACCAGGGAACGGAGTCGTGAGCATGGCGGAGACCTCCTCGGATCGCGACGACGATCTTCCGGCGCTCGAGCCCGAGGTGCTACCGCCCGAAGGGCCGCGGCCCGATCGGCTGGTGGCGGAGCGTTTGCGGCTGGTGCGCAACGCCCTGGTCATCGACGCGCTCAACGTCCTGTTGCGTGGTGGAGCGGCCATTCGCTTCGGATTCCCCGTGGGTGCGCTCACCGCATTCTTCCTGCTTCGACGCCTCGGCTGGCGCGGCCGGCGGCTGTGGACCGCGACGCTGCTCGCAGGGCTCTACGTGATGGTGCCCGATCCAGGCTGGGTGCCGCTGGCCGCGATCGCGGCCTTGGTGGCGCCCCTCGGCGGCAGGCCAGTTCCTCGTGGTCCGATCTGAGGACGTCCGCACGGGCCCAACGGTCGCGGGTCACGCACGCGCTGAACCCGTTCGAGTCGTGAGGGTTCCTGGGCCCCCGTACCCGACCGATGCGTTCCAGCCGAACGGAGCCTCCACCCAGCGAAGGATTCCGTTGACCCGCGGCTCGCTCGATTGCAAAGATGAAAACGGCGCTGGGCCGCGCGGGGAATGCGCGAGGAGGATCCGAATGGGGCTGGTGAGCAACGTCTCGCGTCGTGTGATGCCGTTCGGTATTCCGCTTCGTACCCAGTTCCCTCCAGACCACTTGCTCGACTCCCGCCCCCTCGAGGCGCTGACGGTCGAGAACCTCGAGGCGCGCACCCACCGCCTCCAGAAGCTCGAGAACCTCTACCACAAGGGCCAATCCCTCGCGTGGGACGGCCAGAAGATCCTGGCCCAGCTCGTCAAGAAGCACGGCGGCGTACGCGTCGGCGACGAGAAGAAAGAAGCGATCGCCAACGTCTTCACGATCATCCTGTGGGGTGAGCTGGCGGCGTGGGAGGTGGCGAGCTTCCTGGCCGAGCGCATTCGCGACTCGAGCGAGGCGAAGATGGCCGCCACCATCCAGACCTTCGACGAGGCACGCCACTACTACGTGATGCGCGACTACCTGCGCCTGCTCGACATCCCACTTCCCGAGCCCAATGCGTTCGTGAAGAGCATGCTCGTGCAGCTCATCAGCACCGATTCCGTGCTCATGAAGCTCGTCGGCATGCAGCTCTTCGTCGAGCACGTCGCCGTGCACCTCTTCAAAGCCATGGCCGAGGTGCGTGCTGAGCCCGTGCTCGCCGAGCTGATGCCGTATTTCGGCCGCGACGAGGCGCGCCACGTGGGCCTCGGCAAGCTCTACCTGCCCGAGGTGTTGTCGCGGATCACGCGCCGCGAGGCGCTCGAGCTGCAGGCGTACCAGTTGTGGCTCATGGGGTTCATGCAGCTCTCCATCGAGTACCACCGCAAGGACGCCGAGGTGCTGGGTATCGACCTCCAGGAATCGCTGCGTCGCTCGCTTCGCGAGCAGACGCGGATGCTCGACGAGATCGCCAGCCATCCGCGGGTGCGAGGATTGGTCGTGCTACCCGAGCGGCTGCGTTTCCTGAACCGCTGGTTGATCGAGAACTTGTGGGCGAGCGGCAGAGCCGCCGAGCGGAGCGCGCTCTCGAAGCCGTGGATGCTGGGCGTGCGCGGCCAGGCCGTGCGCGTCGCGGAGCGCGCCTGGCGCGCCGTGGCGTAGTGCTACCGGGTCCGTTCCAGTCACCCGCCCGCCGCGGCGAAGCAGCGACGGGTCCTACCGCCGAGTCACTCGGTTCGCTCGTGGCTCCCCTCTGGCTTGCGGAGAGCCCGTCGGCGCGCGTAGAGACCGGGGCGCCGATCGGTCGTAGGGGCACATGATCGGGGCAGATCCGCCCTCCGGCCGTCACTCGCTGCGGAGGCTCCGCATCGTTTGCCCGCGGCGGACGCGGTGGCCGAGACTGCGCATCGCGGCTGGCCGAGCGAGCGCGCATGCAGCGCACACCTCGCGCGGTGGCCGCGACACGTGAGGATTCGCCCATGGTCACGACAGTTCTCATCGTTCTCGTTTTGCTGGTCGCGATGGTCCTTGTCCTGGCCTCGACCAAGCCAGCCACGTTTCGAATCGAGCGATCGATCTCGATCCACGCGCCGCCCGAGAAGATCTTCGGTCTCATCGACGACTTCCACGAATGGCCGCGCTGGTCGCCCTGGGAGAAAATCGACCCCTCGATGACCCGAACGCTGAGCGGCGCCGCGAGCGGAGTCGGCGCGGTTTACGCGTGGCTCGGGAACAGCAAGGTCGGCCAGGGGCGAATGGAGATCACGTCGTCCGCCCCGCCCTCGCGAGTCACGATCCAGCTCGACTTCCTGAAACCGTTCGAGGCCCACAACATCGCGGAGTTCACGCTGACTCCTCTGGGCGACCAGACGAACGTCACCTGGGCGATGCATGGGCCCAATCGCTTCATGAACAAGGTCATGAGCGTGTTCGTGAGCTTCGACCGCATGGTCGGCAAGGACTTCGAGGCTGGGCTCGCGGCCATGAAGGCGGTCGCCGAAGCCTGAGCGCCACGGATCGGCCGCGCCCGAGGCCCGATCGAGGCGTGTAACGTCCGTGCCCGTCGGGACACCGGAGTCGAGTGGCCATCGGGTACCCTGCTTCGGGGCCGAGGGGGCGCGCCGCGAGGTGCATCCACTCGGGGGCGGCGCTCGTAAACCGAGCGTCGGTCGGAACCGGCGGTAACGGGAGCAGACATGTTCGGGTTGCGGAAGCGGGTTTATGGGGCTGTGCTGGCGACGCTGGTCTCGTGTAGCAGCGCCGCGGGCGGTGATCGCACGGGGAACGATCCCGATCGCTATCCGGTGAAGCCGGGGGAGTCGCTGGCGACCTTCGCCGGCGGCTGCTTCTGGTGCATGGAAACTCCGTTCGAGAAGCTCGAAGGCGTCACAGCCGTCATCTCCGGCTACTGTGGAGGAGACGAGCCGAACCCGACGTATGAGCAGGTGGGATCCGGCGGGACCGGCCACGCCGAGGCGGTGCAGATCCACTTCGACGCCACGCGGATCAGCTACCAGCAGCTCCTCGACGTCTTCTGGCGACAGATCGACCCCACCGATCGGGGGGGCCAGTTCGTGGACCGTGGCTCGCAGTACCGATCGGCGATCTTCGTTCACGACGCCGAGCAGCGGCGCCTTTCCGAAGCCTCGAAAGAAGCACTGGCGCGGAGCGGGCGGTTCTCGAAGCCCATCGTGACCGAGATCCAGGAATACAAACGCTTCTGGCCGGCCGAGGAATACCACCAGGATTTCTACCAGAAGAGTCCCGTTCGCTATCACAGCTATCGCGCCGGCTCCGGGCGCGACGCATTCATCAATAAGACCTGGGGAAAGGATGCCGACGTCATGATTCCCAAGAAATCGTCCTCCGAGGTTTCGGAATACACGAAGCCGAGCGACGCCGAGATCAAGAAGAAGCTCTCGGCGCTCCAGTACAAGGTCACACAGGAAGAGGGCACCGAACGGGCCTTTCAGAACGAGTACTGGGACAACCACGCCGAAGGTCTCTACGTGGACGTGGTGAGCGGTGAGCCGCTCTTCAGCTCCCAGGACAAATTCGACAGCGGCACGGGCTGGCCGAGCTTCACGAAACCGCTCGTCCCCGAGAACGTCGTGACTCGCACCGACTCGAGCCTCTTCATGAGCCGTGTCGAGGTGCGCAGCAAGCACGCCGACAGCCACCTGGGACACGTCTTCAACGACGGACCCGCGCCGACCGGGATGCGCTATTGCATGAACAGTGCGTCGCTGCGCTTCATCCCGAAGGACGAGCTCGAGAAGGCGGGCTACGGTCAGTACCGCGCGCTCTTCGAGAAGTGACGGTGAAGTCGTGCTGGTTCAGATCGACGCGCGACTTGTCGTGAAGTGGACGACGCTCTCACCAGGTGCGCAGCTGCTGGCGATGGAGTCGCGACAGCAGCGCTGGGCGATCGACGTGCCTTTCTCCGACGTCGGATAGCGCAATCCGTGAATGCGTTGCGATTGCTCGCCCCAATGGCCGAGTTCGCCGAAGCATCGTCGATGCGAGGCGCTCGATGAGCAGGTGCGTCACCGCTTCGCCCGCTTGCGTTCGCCCCCGCTGATCATCGAAGCATCATCGCGCGGCTTCCTCGGGCTCGTCGGTCTCGGGCCAGACCGGTCGCGAGTTCGCCCACAGTAAATCAAACCAGTCGGCAAAAAGACCGATGTAGCCGCTCGCAAGCTTGTTGGCAGGCGTATTCTTGAAGCGAAGATAGTAACCGCTCGACATCACGTCGTTGTCCTTGGGTACGCACAGGTTGAGAAACAACGTGTGCCGGTCGACCAAGAATCCATGGAGGGTTGGAGTGGCCGAATACGCGCGGCAACTGAATCTAGCGCGACTGGTCTCGCGGTAAGAGGATGAGTGGAAGAACGTCTTGATTCGCTTCTCGCTTTCGGCGGCCCTCTCGACTGCGTAGCGATACTCGAGCGACTGGGTGTGTGGCACGGCCTGCGGATCGATCATGAGCGATTGCCAGGATGCTTGAAGATGACTATCCGTCTTGAGCAACTCTTCTCGCACAAATCCCCAAGTATGTTCCATGTCGAGTGCGATGTTCTTGATGTGAATTCCGGTCCGATGGTTGCTCTTTTCAGCCATCAAAGCACGAACCGTTTGAAGGCCTTCCGTGTATCCGGACGGTCCGATGTGCACGGCTCCTGGGCTCGTCGAATGCCGAGCGATGATCTCTCTCAAGGCCTCGCAGGTGTTGCGCAGCTCGATGTTGAGCGTAGAGGATCTTGCCGACGATGAAAATCGAAGGATGGTGAGCCCGGCCAGGTCCGAGGCCCACTTGAGCGGGGCAGTGTCCGGGGCGATGACGATCGTTCTTTGCGGGCCAAGCGCGCCCATGAACAATCCTGTCTCGAAGACGACGTTGTCTCGCGGTTGGTAGGCTTTGACGTTTTTGTCGATCGTGATCTCGTCGTCAGGCGAGAATATCGCGACTGCAAAATCGAATTGATCGCGCTTCTGCAGAAGATCGTCGAGGAAGTGTGATCCAGGCTTCCACAGCCCTTGCTGATTCCAGGGTACCGTCGTTGCGACGTCCGAGAGCTGGCTCGCTATCGCATCGCGTACCCGCGCGGCTTTGGATGACGAGATGATGAATATCTGCGGCTTTCGTCGGCTTGCGTGTATCAGCGCCATGCTGCTGGCTCGTGATTCGTGCGTCGATGCGCTTTGGTGTTGCCGAGTCCTTGGCCGAGGCGATTGCGACGCGAGGGCAGGGTGATGGCGACGGCGGACGCGATGGGACGCCGTGTGGGCAACCCGGGGTGCCTGCCGGCCGTCGTCGAATCGCCCTTCCCCGATTGCGATTCTAGCCGGAAACCCGCGGGCGAGTGGAGCGAATTCGATTCCTGGATCCGGGCTCTCACGTCGTGTGCCCCACGGACATGCGAGGGGCGCGGACGCGAGTTGCCACGTAGGCGCGAAGTGTGTTGACGCTCGCTCGATTTGCCAGAAGGTTGTCGCGCGCGTGTCAGGCGGCTTCTCAGCTTGCGGTGGCTAGCGAGAGTTCTGGTGTTTTGCGCTAACGAGGGCGGGTGAATCGGCAGCGGCCGATCTGCCCATCCTCACAGCACCACGGTGAACGTGGCTCCGTGCGGTCCGGTCTCGAACCAGACCGCGCCGCCGCGGGCGTCGGCGATGGCTTTCACGATCGCGAGACCGAGGCCGGTGCCGCCGCCGTCGCGCTCGGTGGTGAAGAAGCGCTCGAAGATGCGGGCTTGGTTGCGTTCGCTGATGCCGGGGCCGTGGTCGCGGACGGTGATGCGCACCCGTTCGGCGCCGTTCGCGCCGCGTGCAGCGCTCTCGCGGGACAGCCGTACTTCGACGGCTTGCCCGCCGTCGTAGCGGATCGCGTTGTCGAGCACGTTGGTGAGGGCAGAAGCGAGTAGCTCGGGCTGGATCGCCACCGTCGCGGGTGCATCGCTGGCGTCGAGGTGTACGCGTGCGCCGTAAGGCTCCAGGATCTGCTCCACCGCCGGCAGGAGCACGAGCGGCGCCGGAGTCTCGGTGACACGGCGATTCTCGATACGCGCGAGCTCGAGCAACCGACTCACGAGGCGCTCCGAGCGCGCCGTGGCGGCGGCGATGTTGTCGAGGAAGCGCGCGCGTTGCTCGTCGCTCATCTCCGCCCAGCCGTCGCGCAACAGCTCGGCGGCGCCGCCGATGCTGGTCAGCGGCGCTTTGAGCTCGTGGGTGACGTCGGCGGCGAAGTCGCGGACGTAGTCGGCGCGCGCACCGAGCTCCGCGGTCATGCGGTCCATCGCCACGCTCAGCTCGTCGATCTCGGCGGGCGCGAGCCGCCCGAAGACCGGCATGCGCCGCGCGCCGCCGCGCGCCACTTCACGCGCTGCAGCGGTGAGCTTGCGCACCGGGCGCGCGATTGCACGCGCGCTCAAGAAGCTCATGGCGATCGTCACCGCCAGCGTCACCGCACCCACCGCCATGATCCAGTGGCGCTCGTGCCACAGCGCTTCCAGCGGATCGAGGCTGGTGCGCGACATCGACACCACGCCGATCACCTCGTCGTGGAAACGGATCGGCATGGCCGTGTGGACGCGCACGTTGCCGCGCCGCCGCAGGCTGCCGAGCGGCGGCAGCGGCCGGTCGCTGTCGCGACGCCGCGGCACGGCCTCGTATTCGCCCCGCAGTGCCGCTTGCCCCTCGGGGAGCTCATCGAAGCAGGCACCCAGCTCGGTGCCGCAGGTCGCGACCACGCAACCGTTGCGGTCGAGAATTCGGGCACCGCTCAAGTTCATCTGCTTGGCGCGGCGAAGAATCTGGCTGAAGCGCTGGCCGATCTGCCACTCAGGGCCGCTTCGGTCTGGAGCGAAGCGCGTGGGTGGTGGCATGCGCGGTGCGATTCCCTTGCGCAGGTCGATCTCGGGTTGCACGGGCGCGAAGGTGAGCACGGGCAGCTTGCCGCTGACGTACGGCGTCGAACGCACCGACTCCCCGCCTTCGTTGGCGGGGCCGGCGGACTCGGGATCGATGAGGGGCTCGTCCGGGAGCAGCTGGCCCAGCGCTTCGGCCCAGCTCTGTCGCCACGACTCGCCGATCTGCACCGATTCGGCGATCAGGCTGCGCTCGGTCTCGTGAACGAGCGCGTCCGAGTAGAGCCGAAGCTGGGCGATCACCAGTGCCGGCGCCAGCAGCACCGTCACTGCCACCCCCAGCAACAGGAGCAGGATGTTGGGCCGCAGCCGCGGCCATTTGCGGGGGAGCGTGGGGCGCTCGTCGCCGCGCGCGCCAAGCGTGTCGTCGCGGCCGCTCATTCAGGATGCGATGCGGTAACCCAGCCCGTGCACGGTTTCGATGGGGTCACCACCAACGGCGCGGAACTTGGCGCGGATGTGACGAACGTGACTGTCCAGTGTGCGCTCGGCCGTGCCGGCGTCGCCGTAGACGCGTTCGATCAGCTCGTCGCGCGCGTAAAGCCGTCCGGGCGCCGTGAGTAACACTTCGACCAAGCTGAACTCGGTGGCCGTGAGGCGCACGTCCTTGCCTTGCCACGTGCAGCGATGGCGCTCCGGGTCGAGAAGAAGATCCCCGTGCCGAAGCGTGCGGCGCACCGCGGACTCGGGCGCGACGGCGGTTTGGGGGGCATCATCGGGATAGGCACGCCGGAGGAGCGCCTTCACGCGCGCCACCAGCTCGCGGGGGCTGAACGGTTTGGTCAGGTAGTCGTCGCCGCCCATCTCGAGGCCGACGATGCGATCCACCTCGTCTGCGCGGCTCGACAGGAAGAGCACCGGCACGCGCCCGCGGGCGCTCGTGCTCTTGGCGCGAATGCGGCGGCATACCTCGAGCCCGTCTTCCTCCGGCATCACGATGTCGAGCACCACCAGGTCGATGGGCTCGAGGACGAAGGTGTCGATGGCCTCGGCGCCGTCCGCCGCCTCGACGCAGCGGTGCCCCGCTTTCTCGAGCGCGAAGCGGATCACCTCGCGGGTGTGGCCGTCGTCGTCGACCACCAGGATGCGCGCCATCAGATCCTCACCGGCGAAGCGGTCGTTCCATGCCAGTTTCCGCGCGCCGAGGTGGGGGCGTAAAGCGGTCGCGCGCTCGCGCAGTTGCACTTGGCTTTGCATGGCCAGTCCCTTCTTCGTCCAGCGAGTGGGGACGATCGAAGCATCGCGCCGTGCGATGGTCGTGGAATGCGTGTGCAGATCTCGTGCAGGAACACGGCGCACCGGCTTTCACACGCTCCTCGGGACGAGGACGGCTGCTCGACGCCGAGGCGCTCGCTCGGGAGCGGGCTCGGCTTGCGAACACCGAGCCAAACGTCGCCGATGGTGCAGATGGCGGAGGCGGCTCGCAGCCACCAGCGGACGCCAGGCGGCACCGGTGAGGCGATGGCGAATGAGCCGGTGCCAGGCGCCGTTGGCGTGCTTGTAGAGAAAGCTGCCGGCCAAGTACGGGATCGCTTCCGCGAGCGTTTCTGGGCGGCGCCGCCAGATCGAGCCTGGGCTGAAGACGCGCTCGTAGCAGCTCGCGTAGCCGTCGAAGAGCTCCTCCGGTGTGAGATGGCGCGGCCGAAACACCACGTGCGCGGTGTCGTAGCGATCCCAGTCGCGATGCAGGATGCGACCCTCCGCCTCCATCTGCCGGAAGAGCGGCGTCCCCGGATACGGCGTGAGGATATGGAACGTGGCGCACGCCAGGTGGTTCTCCTCGATCCACGCCACGGTGCGATCGAAGACGTCCGAGCGATCGTGGTCGAAGCCGAGGACGAAGCTCGCCGTGATGGCGATGCCGTGGTCGTGAAGGATCTGCGCGCGTCGCGCGTAGTCCGCGGCGCGGGGGGTTCGCTTCCGCGAGTCGGTGAGATTCGCATCGGTCAGCGATTCGAAGCCGACGAAGACCCCGGTGCAACCCGAGAGCGCCATGTCGCGGACCAGCGACGGATCGTCGGCGACGTCGATCGAGACCGCCGCGCTCCAGATCACATCGAGGGGGCGCAGCGCGTGGCAGAGCGCGCGCAGGTAGCTCGGGCGCGACGCCAGGTTGTTGTCGAGAAAGACCGCGTAGGCCCCGCCGTCGGCAGCGATCTCGGCCGCCACCTGGGCCGGATCGCGCATCTGGTACGGCAAGTCGAGACCGTCGGTGGCCAGGTAGCAAAACGAGCAACGGTTGTGACAGCCGCGAGTGGCGATCACGCTGGTCGGCGTCAGAAACGAGTCACGCGGAACCAGCGTGCGCCGCGGGGGGGGCTCGTCGCGAAACGGCGTGCGATAGCCGGCGCTGTACGTGGGCGCCAGCGCGTCCACCTCGACGTCGCGCAGCACCTGCGCCCAGATCGCCGTGCCCTCGCCGAGGGCCAAGGCGTCTGCATGCGGCCTCGCCTCGTGCGGGCACGACGTCACGTGCAGCCCGCCGAGCACCACGCGCGCGCCGCGAGCCCGGTACCAATCGGCGAGGGCATAGGCGCGCCGCGCGAACGTGAGGTGTACGGTGATGCCCACGACCTCCGGGAACGGGTCGCAGGGTGGGGCGCCTTGGAGGAGGTTCTCGTCCCAGTAACGCACGGTCCAGCCGGGTGGCGTCGCCGCTGCCAAGCTGGTGAGCGCCAAGCTCGGCGTGAGGACGTGCTTGGCGAAGCTCGACGCCGGATCCTTCGGATAGAACGGATTGATCAGCAACGCCGTGCGGCGGGTGGGTGGCGGCGTGCTGAGTGTCGAGTCGAGCGTGGGTGCGCGCCACATCGCTTCGGGAATCGGGCGGCCATTGCGGCGACGCAGGAAGGGTTCGAGCCAACGGCGCTCGATCTCGGTGATCTCGGTATCCATCGTGCGGTTCCCTCCTCTTCGACGTCACCGCCATCGAGCGGCGACGGGGCCGAGAGAGAAACGCGGGAGTGCGAGCGAGGCCGGCAGAACCCGTGCAGCTTCGTTGCACGGACGGACTTGGGTCGGTTTCGAGCTGAACCCTTTCCAGGCGTGAGGGGCTGGGGGCACGTCGAAGGGCGCTCCGCGGCCACGCACCTCGAGTCGCGCTCGCGGGCCGTGAGCCCCAAACGCGTGGCCGCGGCTCGACGCGAGCCTCCGGTGGCTCGGAGTCGAGCGAGGGCGAGCCGTGCCTGCCGACGAGTCCCCAGACCCTCGCGACTCGACTGGCGCAGGCCTGGCAATCTGACCCACGACCGCGCGGGCGGGCGACGGAGCGCTCAGAACGGGGCGACGTCGTCCGAGTCGTGGCGCTCGGGAGCCGGGCGGGGAAGCGCCGCACGCGCCGGCGCAGGGCTTTCCACCAGCGCCACGTGGCTGAAGAGCTGCGCGGGGACGTCGGCGAGAAACCGACTGGGTTCGGTGAGGATGCGCCCCGAGGCACGATCGGGCACGTTCATCGGGTAGGTGATGTAGAGAAGATCACGGGCGCGGGTGGCGGCGACGTAAAGCAGTCGCCTTTCCTCTTCGAGCTGTGCCGGATCGTTGAGCGAGAGGAAGCTCGGGAAGCGGCCGTCGAGGGCCCAGATCACGAATACCGTGTGCCACTCGAGCCCTTTGGCCGAGTGGATCGTGGAAAGCACCAGCAACTCGTCATCGGCGTCCCGCGGTGTCGCGCCGGCGACGCTCTGGCTGGGTGGCTCGAGGGCGAGGTCGGCGAGGAAGTCGTCGATCGAGCGGAAGCGTTCGGCGATGGCCACCAAGTGCTCGAGGTCGCGCAGCCGCTTGGGGTGATCGTCGTGACGTGTCTGGAGCAGCGGCACGTAGTAGTCGACGGTCTTGGCGATCGCCTCCGAAGGCGTGAGCGTGCCGCGGGTGAGCGCGACGATCAGCTCGGCGAGCGCTTCCAGCCCTGCGGCGGCGCGACCCGCGCGGCCGTGGGCCGCTTCGGCGATCGCGGATACGGCGTCGCCGGTGGCGGCGATGCGATCGATCACGGCTTTGGCGCGCGCCGGCCCCACGCCTTCCACCAAGAGCAAGAGCCGCAGCCACGCCACGCGATCGGTGGGATTTCGCGTCACACGCAGGTGTGCCACCACGTCGCGGACGTGTGCCGTTTCCATCAGCTTGAAGCCGCCGCGCTTCACGAACGGGATGCCGGCCTCGCCGAGCGCCAGCTCCAGGTCGAACGATTGGTAGCTGGAGCGGAAGAGCACCGCGATCTTGTCGAGCGGCACTCCTTCCTCGCGCAGCTCGAGCACCCGCTGCACCACGAAACGGCTCTGCTCGTACTCGTCCATGGCGCGCACGAGCTGGGCGCCCGCGCCGTCGCGGCGATGGCTCCAGAGCCGCTTGGTGAGCGCGATCGGTGACGCGGCGATGAGCGCGTTGGTGAAGTCGAGGATCGGCTGGACCGAGCGGTAGTTCTCTTCGAGGGTGACGGTGGTGGCGCCGGGAAAGCGCTCGGCGAACTCGAGGATGTTCCGCACCTCGGCACCGCGGAACGAGTAGATGCTCTGGGCGTCGTCGCCCACCACCGTGACGTTCTGGTGGGTGTCGGCCAGGAGCCGCACGATGTCGGCCTGGATGCGGTTCGTGTCCTGGTACTCGTCCACCAGGATGTGGCGGTAGCGCTCGGAGAGCGCCTTGCGGACCTCGGCCTCGCGGCTGAGCAGTGCTTTCAAGAGCAGCAGCAGGTCGTCGTAATCCGCCATGTGGTGGGCGAGCTTGTAGCGCTCGTAGAGCTCGAAAAGCTGGGTGAGCGGCTTCGCGAACGGCGCGAAGTGCGGATGGTCGCGCTCCAGCACCTGCACGAGCGGTGTCACGCAGTTGATCGAGCGCGAGAACATGCGGCGGATGGTCTGCTTGCGCGGGAAGCGCTTGTCCTTGGTGGCGAAGCCGCTTTCGCTGCGCAACAAGCCGATCAGATCCTCGGCGTCACCCTCGTCGAGGATCGTGAACGATGGGCTCAGGCCCAGCTTGCTGCCGTATTGCCGGAGCACGTGATTGGCGAACGAATGGAAGGTGCCGCCCTGGACGCGTTCCACGCCGTGGGCACCGAGCGAGAGAGCCCGCCGCAGCATCTCCTCGGCAGCCTTGCGGGTGAACGAGAGCAGCAGAATCGATTCGGGGGGCACGCCCGAGAGCACCAAGCGCGCCACGCGGTAGATGAGCGTGCGCGTCTTGCCGGTGCCCGCACCTG
The DNA here is from genome assembly GCA_964450125.1 of uncultured bacterium. Classification (GTDB taxonomy): domain Bacteria; phylum JADJOY01; class JADJOY01; order JADJOY01; family JADJOY01; genus JADJOY01. Next base: position 13 of record CAYVDO010000217.1, on the reverse strand, counting down.
CCACGATGAGCAG